>CAKKPG010000013.1 GCA_919901555.1 Nitrospiria bacterium
GAATTGGGGTTCTGGTCCAGGCCGGCGCCCAGACAGATAAACGGCGTTACCACAAGCTGAAACGCTCCCACGGGTATCAGCAGCGGCGACCAGTAGCGCTTGTATTTATATTCATTTACCGTCGTCGTTACCGCCTCGGGGCCCGACATCCGTTCAACGGCCCGGACAGCGAGCAGCGCCGCCGGGTCCTCCGTTGACGGGGAGCTGTCGATGATGATCACGGACTGTCTGGTCACATCGGCGGCGGGATCAATGCCCTTCGTCGTCTTTCGCGACATGGGGTCGGCGATATAGGAACTGGTATAGGGAAAGCACCCATGGAGTAAAAAGACCGCACAGAGCAGTACCACGATGCGGGGAACTGTAATGTTCACGGATGGCAACCTCGTCATATTTTTATTGGCCTCCTTGATCACGGAGAGGGTTAGTTCTTTCGGTTCCTGGAAACGACGATGCCCGAGGACAGACCATTGGCGGCGTGAAGCTCGGTTGGAAGAAAGACAGGTGAAAAAAATGAAAGAAATCCGGCAGATGAAGGAATGAACAGGCGAGAAATGCTGTCGGTCTCCTCATGCCTAAGGAGTATAGCATAAAAAGCATATTTTGGGAGAAACTAATTTATACTGTTTTCCCGAAAGCCCTGAAGAGGCATTCAGACGAAAGGCGATCGGATCTTCCGGAGGAAAGCGGAGGCGAAGGGAAAGGCGCCGCGGCCCCATGGGTGCGGCGGACCGGCAGCACCGGCCCCGGTCTTACAATCACTCCTGCAGCATCGCGCTTACTGCGGCATGCAGCTTCTTCACGATCTCATCGTAATCCATGTTGTCGGGATAGATGGGTTTGCCGAAAGAGACTCCGACCTTCGCGGGCCTCGGAAATATTTTGTCCGCCGGAAGCATTTCAAAGGTCCCGCGGATCGCCGTTGGAATGATCGGCGCCTTCAGCTCCTTCGCAATGATCCCGACGCCCTTCTTGAACTCCTTCATCTTGCCGTCGTGAGAGCGGGTGCCCTCGGGGAACACGCAGAGTATCTTGCCGCTGCGCAGGACATGCGCCGACAACTGGAGCGCGCCGGCGAGCCTCGCCTCCATGTCCACGGGGATCACCTGGATCATCTTCGCGACCCTGGACATGACCGGACCGCCGAAATATTTGGCGTGGCCGAGAAAGAACGTCTGCGAGCCTATGCCCCAGGGTATCGCAGCCCAGACAAGCGGCGCATCGGCATAGCTTGCATGATTGGGCGCGATCATATACGGCCCTTTCGCGGGCAGGTTCTCGATGCCCTTCGAGGACATTCGCCCATAGAGCATATACAGAACAGTAAAGAAGATTTTTATCGCATATTTTCCGATAGTACGGAGCGCGCCCGCATCAAGCATGAGAGAACGTCGGGTTTCTTCCGACGGTTCCTGGCCGAGGATCTCGGCCCATGACAGCTTGACGCGCTCGCCTTTCCCGGCCGGTCCCGCAGACAGCAGTTCCTGGATCTTGAGCACCACGTCCCGTACGGTCAGCACCTCGGAGCCGAAGGAGTCCGGCAGACCGATGCCGAAGGAATGCTCGAGGCCCACCACCAGCTCCACCCTGGCGAGCGAGTCCAGGGCCAGGTCGAGCTCCAGGTTGTCGTCGGGCGCGATCTTTTTTTTTGGCGAGAACGGCTGGATGCACGAGAGGACCTTCATGCCCGCATCACCCGACAGCAGCGCCCTGTCCGGTTCCTGCACCGGCTTCTCCGCGGGCCCGCCGCCCTGCAGGTACAGGTCCTTCACCATGGCTCTCCTGAGCTTGCCCAGGCGCGTGACCGGGAGCGGGTCTTTGAATACCTTGAGGCCCATGATCCGTTTGTAGGGAGAAAGGTCTTTGGCAAGGCTTTCTATTTTGTCCGCAATGGCCTCCCGGGAGTTGGAGATGTTCATCGCGCGGAGATAGTCGAAATCAGGGACGACCGCCGCCTCCAGTCCGCGTTCGGTCTGGACCAGGCATATCTCCTTGATATGGGGTATCTGCTTGTACACTTTTTCGAGCTCATCGGGAAATATCTTTTTGCCCGTGGAAAGGACGATCATTTCCTTTGATCGGCCCGTGATGAAGTAATAACCGTCCCTGTCCCGGTAGCCGATGTCGCCGGTGTAGTACCATCCGTCGCGGATGACCTCGGCGGTCTCGTCGGGTTTTTTGTAATACCCGGCCATCACATTCGGCCCGCGCACGGCGATCTCGCCGTGGCCGCTCCCGTCGGGGGACGCTATCTTGACGTCCACGCCGGGCACGGGAACGCCGATGGAGCCCGGCTTCTGTTTATCGAGCGGATTGAACGTGCACACCGGCGACGTTTCCGTCAGCCCGTAGCCCTCGATGATGATGAACCCCAGGCTGCTCAAGTCCGTCTGGACCTCCGGTTCCAGCCGCGCACCGCCGCTCGCAAAGAACCGGAACCGCGGGCCGAACTTTGCGTGGACCGCGCCGAAGAGGGCCTTGCCGATGTTCACGTTGAGCGTACGGCGGAGCAGGCTGTTCATCGCGAGCAGCAGCTTGACGAGCAGCCGCACCGCCGGCGGTTTCCTGCCGATCTCATCGAAGATGGCGCGGCGGAAGGCCGTGAACAGCTGCGGCACGCCGATAAGGATGCTTACTCCCGTCTCCACCATGCACCCGAGGATGTCCGGGCCCTTGAGGCTGTTCAGCAGCGTGACCGTTGTGCCGACAGAGAGAGGAAAAATCATGCAGACCATGGACGGGTAGGTGTGGTGCAGGGGAAGGATGCAGAGGATGTTGTCCTCGGGCCGAATGAGGCCCAGCTTGATGAGACTGACGCAGTTCGACGCCACGTTTCCATGGGTGAGCATCACGCCCTTTGGGTCGCCCGTCGTTCCCGAGGTATAGAGAATAACGGCCAGGTCCCCCGGCTCAGGCGCGGGAGGAAGGGGCGTCCCAAGGCGCGCCGAGACCAGGTCCGCGAAAGAGATACCGCTTCCCCCGTCGAAGGAGATGACGGTATGATGACCGTTGCGGGGAAGCTTCGGTGCAGTCGATGCGGACGCACAGACGGCCGTTGCCCCGGCATTGGAGAGCAGCACCGCAACTTCCTTTTCCGTGAGCTGTGCATCCAGGGGGACGACGACGGCGCCCATGGCGGCGACGGAGAGATAGGCGAAGATCCACTCGGGCCGGTTCTCTGAAAAGACGGCCACCCGGTCGCCCCGGCGTATCCCCCGGTCCCGCAGCGACTGGGCCGTGGAGGCTATGATCCTGACGACGTCGCGATAGGTATATTTCCGATATCCCTCCGCGGTCTTCGTCTGGAGGGCGATATTGTCGGGGTAGAGCGTCGACGCTTCCTGGATCTTCGTCAAGATCATGATCCACCTCGTCCTTTGCGATTCGTGTTTATATTTACAAGGATACAATGGCAGAAATGGATTGTCAATTCGGAATTCTCCCCTCGCCTCTCGCCCATTCTCTTCACCCGTGCCAGGCATCGTGCATCATGCAACCGTATTCATTCCGCAATCCGAAATCCGCATTCCGCAATCCGCACTCACTTCCCCCATTCCTCCACCGCCGCCTTCAGTCCCTCCACAACCTTGGCCATACGCGCAAAATCCAGGGTCTCGGGGAGGTCCGTGGGCGCGTGGTAGTTGGGGTTCCGGTAGAAGGCCGTGTCCGTGACCATGAACGCCCGGTACCCGAACTTGTTGAACGACCAGTGGTCCGAAAAGTCAATGCCGAGCACCACCGGCGGCGCGTTCAGAGTGACCACGGGAAGGTCGGTCCCGGCCCGAAAATATTTTGCCATCTCAACGGTGAAACCTTTTGACCTCAAATTACCGACCAGGGCGATGTAATTTCCCGTGTTCGGGAATTTGAGATTCAAGAACGGCAAGGGGTAGTGCTGACACCCCGGCTGGTCGCAGAAATATCCGATCATCTCCAGGCAGATCATGCCTTCCACCCGCTCGGCGTTGTCGTGGAGGATCCGGGCGCAGTGGTAACTTCCCATGTTGTGCGTACGGTAGACAGGCGGCTCCTCCAGCGCAAAGGCGACGAACCGCACCGTTTTGCTCAACGTCGTCCCGGCAAGCAGCCGCGCAAGTCCCAGGACCCCTGCCACGCCGCTGGCGTTGTCATCGGCGCCGGGCGTGGTGCGCACGGTGTCATAGTGCGCGCCGACCACGAGCACCTGCTCCGGCGACGCATTTCCCCTGAGCTCGGCGATAATGTTCTGATAGGTCTTTCCATTATAGCGAAAGGTCTGCCTCGTAACGGGCAGCGTGAGGGAAGCAAACCGGTCAGAAATATACTGCGCGGTCTTGTCCAGCCGGTCCGTGTCCCGGTACGTCCGGAAGCCGATCTCCCGGCAGAGCATTGTGACGACATCGCGGAGATAGGCAGGAGCGTCCGTAACGGTCTCTCGTTGCACCATGAGGAAAAGCCTATCACATTCCGTCGCCGATTGTCAAACAATCACATGCTCTTTCCCGTCATAAGGTTCCCTGTAATGTTTCCTTGACTAATCCTCCTTTTTTGCTTACACTTAAATCATCCACGTCGCAATCATCAACCCTGCAACACGTCCGAAAGGAGACCATTATGCCAAAGCTTCCCTCGCAGTATCTCACGATTCAGAAGCGCTATAAGGGGTTCATCAAGGCCGTCGAGGACCTCGGCAAGGCGTCAAAGGCCGCCGGTCCAATCGCCAAAAAGACGGCGGAGCTCATTCAGCTTGCAGCGGCGGCGGCCGTCCACTCCGAAGGCTCCGTCCACTCCCACGCCCGCCGGGCCCTCGAGGCAGGGGCGAAGCCCGACGAGATACGCCACGCCGTCGTCCTCCTGACGAGCACCATCGGGTTCCCCTCGGTCTCGGCGGCGCTGAGCTGGGTTGAAGATGTACTGGCGAAGGGCAAAGGGAAAAAATA
>CAKKPG010000014.1 GCA_919901555.1 Nitrospiria bacterium
TTGTGGAAGGGACAGAGGCCGACGTAGTTGGTGCCCTTCTTCTTGAGCGACACACCGTAGGACTCGATGACCGCTCTAAGGTCGTGAGACTGCTTGATCGTCTCGATCTCCTCCTTTGAAACCCTCATTTCGGCCCCCTTTGAAAAAACTTGTCAAGCGGATTCTAAATGGTATAATGCGGTGTCAAGAATATACGGTTTTCGTATATCCATGTCAAGGAGTTTTTAAATGCGTGATATTATGCTGTTCATGAAAAGGATAACTGTCACTGCGAAGGATTTCGGGAAGAGGCTGGCGAGCTTGCGAAAGGAACTGGGCCTGACCCAGACCGAGCTGGGCGAAAAGGTCGGCGTCTCCTGCAGGGTGATCGCCTACTACGAGGGAGAGACGCACTATCCGCCTGCACACCTGATCGAACCGCTGGCGAAGGCGCTCAAGGTATCGACTGACGAGCTGCTCGGCGTGAAGCTCATCAAGCAGCAGCGCGATCCGCAGCACGCGGCGTTGTGGCGGCGGTTAAAAAAGATAGAGAGCCTTCCGAAAAGGGACCAGAAGGCTCTCTTGCATTATCTCGATGCGCTGGTACAGAAGAACGTAGCGGCGGGGTGAGATTTCTTTTTAACTACTTTTCTTCATTCGGCGAGCAATTCTACTCCCGATAAATGCTCCAACAAAACCAGGAATACAAAACAATCCATAAATGATGAACTCGAAGGGCCATAGGTTGTGAGATGTTGGCCAAATCATCATGTCGATCAACGCTACAACCGGGAAAACCAACATAGTTAAAGGTCCAAGAAGCCACCAGAGCCGCAAAGAGAGAAAACCAAGTAAAGCCCCAGCAGCAAGAAGCAAAATAACTGTTGGAACAGGGATTAGACCTTCATAAGTGTAACGAACGAGGGAACTCACAAGATATTCTTTTTCGTATTCTACGCCTGTCAACAGTAGCACCGGTAAGAACAGGCTCAGAAAACCAAGGATAGGCGCAGATATAAGACTAACAATTTTCGCCCGCCTCGTACCGATAAAACTAACCAGATCAAACCCCGCCATCAAAGGCTCCTTTGTCGATGTCATTTCGATTCACAGAATTTCTTAGCGTATTTATAATCATGGTCCCTAAGACTGATATATTTGCCTAACCTAGCACAATAATAGTTCAGTTTATCGGGATCATCCTTATCCGTGAATTTACATTTCATAAAACAATTTTTCACGTCCGTATTACACTGATCGCAGTTACTCGAGCATTTGCTGGTCCAGGATTTCGAAGTGCAATTATTTTTTTTGAAGCATTCATCGTGCTGAGCACAACATTCCAGTCGACAGGGTGATTCTAAAAAATCAGGGACGCCATCACAGCCGGCAGTATCAAGACCAAGAGGATCTTTGAATCTAATTGAGTTGTTTCGCCCATAAACGAATAGATGATTTGTCCCCTCTAAAATGCCCATCGGGTCACTCTC
>CAKKPG010000015.1 GCA_919901555.1 Nitrospiria bacterium
AGATCAGCGTGAGCTTCCCCGGCCACGGGGTGAAGACCCTGGCGGTGAAGTACGCAAATCTGGAAGTGATATAGAAGCAGTAGACAGTAGGCAGTAGGCGGCAGACAGGGGGCAGAGGTAGAAAAAATGAAGATTTCAAAACAGGAAGTGGAGCACGTGGCGAAGCTGGCCAGGCTGGAGTTTTCGCAGCAGGAGAAGGAGAAGCTCACGCAGCAGCTCTCGAATATCCTCACCTACGTGGAGAAGCTGGGTGAGCTGGATACGAAAGGCGTTGAGCCCACGTCCCACGTGCTCGATATCAAGAACGTTATGCGCGACGATGTCATTGCCGGGAGTCTGCCCCAGGACCGCGCCCTGGCAAATGCGCCGGAAAAGGCGGCAGGCCACTACAAGGTGCCGTTGATCATAGAATAGGTATGGACCGAGCCGTCCGTGTCGGCGTGAAAGACGGGATGACGATCTGCTCCGTCAATGCTACGGCGACATGGTCGCCTTGGTCCAAAAAAGGATAAACGATATGCTGCGATTGATGCTTCGATCAAAGATCCACCGCGCGACGGTGACGGACGCGAACCTGGAATACGAGGGGAGCCTGACCGTTGATCCCATTCTCCTGGAGGCCGCTAGCATGCTTCCCTACGAGCAGGTAAGGGTTTCGAACCTGAACAACGGCGAGCGGTTCGAAACCTATCTCATCCCGGGTAAACGCGGATCGGGCGATATGTGCCTGAACGGCCCGACGGCGCGGAAGGGCGCCAAGGGAGATAAAATCATCGTTTTCTGCTACGAGTATTATAATGAGCAGGAACTGAAGACGTTCAAGCCGAATATCGTGCTGGTGGACGATCGCAACAACATTGTTTCTGTCGGCCATACGATTAAGGATAAGGAGTAGGCATGGAGTTATACAAGCTCACGATCCACGATTTGCATGAAATGCTCGCGAAGGGTGAGACCACTTCGAAGGCCGTCACCGAAGCGGTGATCAACAGGATCAAGGCCGTTGACAACAAGGTCAAGGCATACATCACCGTCAACGCCGATGCGGCCATAGACCGGGCGGAGCATGCGGACAAGGACATCAAAGCCGGTAAGGCGAATTCGCCGGTCTTCGGCGTGCCGATCGCGATCAAGGACAACATGTGCACGGACGGCATCAAGACCACGTGCGCTTCGAAGATACTCGGGAACTTCATCCCCCCCTATGATGCGACCGTTGTCGCGAAGCTTAAGCAGGCGGGATACATCATGCCCGGCAAGACCAACATGGACGAGTTCGCCATGGGCTCTTCCACGGAAAACTCCGGCTTCTTCGTCACGAAGAACCCCTGGGACCTGGAGCGCATTCCCGGCGGCTCCAGCGGCGGATCGGCCGCGGCCGTCGCGGCAGGCGAGTGCATCGCTGCGCTCGGCTCGGACACCGGCGGCTCCATCCGCCAGCCTGCCGCCTGCTGCGGGGTCGTGGGGCTGAAGCCGACGTACGGCAGAGTATCGCGGTACGGGCTTGTGGCGTTCGCGTCTTCTCTCGACCAGATCGGGCCCCTCACGAAGGACGTGACGGACACGGCCATCCTCCTGAACGTCATCGCAGGTCATGATCCGAAGGATTCCACGTCAGCGGACATCGCGGTCCCCGACTTCACGAAGGCCCTCAAGAAGGACGTAAAGGGCATGAAGGTCGGCATCCCGAAGGAGTATTTCATCGAAGGCATGGACCCCGAAGTGGAGAAAGCAGTGCGTGACGCCGTGAAGACTCTTGAAGGCCTCGGCGCAAAAGTGATGGAGGTCTCTCTTCCGCACACCGGGTATGCCGTGGCCACCTACTATATTCTCGCAACGTCGGAAGCGAGCTCGAACCTTGCGCGCTACGACGGCGTGAAGTACGGTTTTCGCGCCCAGGGCGCAAAAGACCTTCTGGACATGTATGTGAAGTCACGGAGCCAGGGCTTCGGGCCCGAGGTCAAGCGGAGGATCATGCTCGGCACCTATGCGCTCTCGGCCGGATACTACGAGGCGTACTACAAAAAAGGCCAGCAGGTGCGCACCCTCATCAAGCGCGATTTCGACGAGGCGTTCAAGCAGGTCGATGTCATTGCCACGCCCACGGCGCCCACGGCGGCGTTCAAGATCGGCGAGAAATCCGCCGACCCTCTCCAGATGTATCTTTCGGACATCTTCACGATCAGTGTGAACCTGGCGGGCATCCCGGGGATTTCCATCCCCTGCGGATTTACGAAAACCAACCTGCCGATCGGGCTCCAGCTTCTGGGCAGGCACTTTCACGAAGAGTCGATCATTCACGCGGCCTTCGCGTACGAACAGGCCACGGAGTGGCATAAGAAACGGGCGAAACTGTAATTTGGAGCGAGCCGACCGCGTCGGCGTAAAACCGACGGCAACATGGTTGCCTCGGTCCAAAATGTGAAGAGGAAAACGAATGAAATACGAAGCAGTCATCGGGCTTGAAGTCCATGCGCAGCTCCAGACCAATACGAAAATATTCTGCGGGTGCGGGACCGCCTTCGGCGAAGAGGCGAACACCCGGACCTGCCAGGTCTGCATCGGCATGCCGGGCGTGCTTCCCGTGCTGAACCGGAAGGCCGTGGAATACACCGTCAAGACGGGCCTTGCCACGCACGGTACGATCAGCCCCTCCAGCAGGTTCGCGCGCAAGAACTATTTCTATCCCGATCTGCCCAAGGGCTACCAGATCTCCCAGTACGAACTGCCGCTGTGTCAGAAGGGATACGTGGAGATCGTCGTGGACGGCGCGGTGAAGCGCATCGGCATCACGCGCATTCACCTCGAAGAGGACGCGGGGAAGAACCTGCACCATGCCGAAGGGGGCGCGAGCCTCGTTGACCTGAACCGGGCGGGGACGCCGCTCATGGAGATCGTGTCGGAGCCCGATATTCGCACGCCCGACGAGGCGTCGGAGTATCTCAAGAAGCTCCGCTCCATCCTCCGCTATATCGAGGTGTCCGACGCGGACATGGAAAAGGGGAACTTCCGGTGCGACGCCAACGTATCGCTCCGGCCCGCGGGCGCAAAGGAATTCGGCACCCGCGCCGAAGTCAAGAACGTGAACTCCTTCAAGTTTGTGGTGAAGGCCCTGGAATACGAGATCAAGCGACAGGCCCAAATCCTCGATGAAGGCGGCACGGTGGCGCAGGAGACGAGGCTCTTCGATTCGACGAAGGGCGTCACGTTCTCCATGCGGAGCAAGGAAGAGGCCCACGACTACCGGTACTTCCCGGAGCCCGACCTGGTGCCCGTGGTGATCTCTCCGGAAGCCATCGAGAGCATCAGGAAGACCATTCCGGAACTTCCCGACGCCAGGCGGGAGCGGTTTGTGAAAGAATACGGCCTTCCCGAATACGACGCGGACATGCTCACCCAGACCCGGGCCATGGCGGGTTACTTCGAGGAAGCGGCGAAGCTTTCGGGCCGGCCCAAGGTGATATCGAACTGGATGATGGGCGAACTCATGCGGCTCCTGAATGCCGACAACCGGGAGCTCGAGGATTGCCCCCTCAGGCCCGACCGGCTCGCCGGCATGGTCAAGATGATCAGCGACGGCGCCATCAGCACCAAGATCGCCAAGACCGTGTTCGAGGAGATGTACAAGACCGGCAAGGACGCCGAGACCGTGGTGAAGGACCAGGGCCTGGTCCAGGTCTCGGACACCGGCGCCATCGAGAAGATCATCGACGAGGTCATCAAGGCGAATGCGGGGCAGGCGGCGGAGTACAAGGCCGGAAAAGAGAAGCTCTTCGGCTTCTTCGTCGGCCAGGTCATGAAGGCGAGCAAGGGCAAGGCTAATCCGGACGTGGTGAACCAGCTCTTGAAGAAGAAATTAAGTGAATAGAGAATAGAAACCAGATCAAGTCATTGAAGCCCGAGCTTAATATCTCAATCACTATTTACCTTAAAAAGGAGCCACACGATGCTTGAATCAATGCATAGACACATGAAATGGATCATGTGGATCATTGTCGGTCTTATCACCATCGCCTTTCTTTTCTTCGGGATATATCCTTCCGACGACTCCGGCAGGATGGTGGCGAAGGTGGACGGCGACATTATCACCGTTGATGACTTCAACCGTGTTTACAAGAACATGTCCGACAGTTACCGGGAGGTCTTGAAGGACCAGTTCAACGAATCCTTCGCAAAGACGCTCAAGTCCCAGGCTCTGGGCGAACTGATCCGCAACAGGCTTCTTGTCCGCGAGGCCGGGCGTGCAGGCCTGCGGGTCTCGGACGAGGAGCTTCAGTCCGCGATCATGAAGATCCCCGCCTTCAGCCGGCAGGGGAGGTTCGACAAGGGGACCTATGAAGGCTATCTGCGATACATCAATGTCTCTCCCGCGGTCTTCGAGGAAAGCCAGCGAGAAATCATGATGAGGGCGAAGCTGGAGCGTCTTGTGGAAGAGTCGGTGGACGTGACGGATGGGGAGCTTGCCGCCATTTACAAAGAGAGGAACGCCAAGGCAAAGCCGGGGGATTTCGAAAAGAACAGGACGAATTTCAGGCAGCAGGCGCTCATGGAGAAGCGGAATGCCGCGCTCGATGCCTATGTCAGCGGGCTCAAGGCCAAGGCTTCCTTCAAGGTAAACCAGGAAGCCGTTGGACTGTAGAACGCTCCCCGGTGCGGGCAGGCAGCTCCCGCCGGCAATGAGGGCGACCTGAGGGCCGTCAAATAGCCGCCTCCCATTCCAGGTCGCCGATGAGTTCCCACTGGACGAAGTTCTTGATCCGTTTCCGTGTCTCTTCCGGTATGTCCCGGAAGCGGAGGCCCATACCGGGCTCCGTTTCAATCTGAATTCCCAGGGGCGCCGTGCGCACCACGTCTGCCTCGAGGTCAATGGACTCCACATCGCGCGGGAGCGTGAACTTCAGATGGAGCGCCGTCCCTTCGGGAAGCGGCTCGTGAGTGCGCAGATATACGCCCCCCTCCGAAATATTGATGCACGTCAGAGATTTGTCCGGCGTTCCTTCCTCGATTTCCACCCGCATGCGCGCAGGCACGCGGGGAGTGGTCCTCTGCTGTCCGCTCAGACGGGCGAGTATGGTGTACACAAAGGCAAGGTCAAGCGGTTTTGTCAGGACTGCGGAACAGCCGCGGGCGATGAGCGATTCAGGTTTCACTGAGCTTTCACCGGTGATAAAAACGGCGAGAGGCGCGGCTTTGACGGAGAGGTCGCCGCGCAGCAGCACGAGCGCCGCATTGAGTTCTGCGTCGGAGATGTCGCCGTCAAGAATGATGACGGCAAAGGAGTCAGTCTGTGCTACGCGGACTCCTTCGTCCGCGGTCTTGACGAGGACCGGGACGTACCATATCCGATTGAGGAGAACGCCCAGGTACATCTGACCCACGGCTGTGCCGCAGATTATGAGAACTTTCTTTTTTTCCGACATCCGCGCCTCCTGCGTTTCTTAACTATATATCAGCTTCGATTAAAGCATCTCTTGCGGCATATGTCAACTTGGCAATGAATCGAATTGCGGATTGCGGATTGCGGATTAAATTTACACTTCGGCTTTCTTCCTCTATCTTCCATCCTCCGTCCTCCGTCCTCTGTCCGCTGATTCACATCCTCGCCGCCAACTCGTCGAAGAGATAAATAAGGCTTCCGCAGCCCTTCTCCCAGTCGGAGAGCAAAAGGCTTTCGTTCTCCGAATGCGCCGCGCTGTAGGGGTCGCCGACGCCGACAAGTAATGCAGGAACGCCGCCGAGCGCCTCCGTTATGGTTTGAACAAAGGGGATGGACCCTCCTGCGCCGACGACGGCCGGCTTTCTCCCGTACCCTTTATCGAGTGCCGCGAGAGCGGCCTCGAACGCAGGCCCTTCGGTCTTCGTCCGCCACCAGCGGGAAGGCGACTCGGGTTCTATGGCGACCTTCACACCCCAGGGAGCGTGTTTCATCAGATGGTTTCTGAGCAGATCAATGGTCTCCAGGGGGTCCATGTCGGGCACGATGCGTATCCCCACGCGCGCCCAGGCCACGTCGTTGATAATGTTGGCGGCCTGCTTGCGGCTGCTGGCCTCTATGGCGTTGACGGCGATGGAGGGCTTGTACCACATCTTTTCATAGACCGATCCTTGGCCCCCGAGGATGTGCACGCCGTCAAGCAATTTTGCCTGTTTCCGGTAAATGGTTTCGTCGAAAGGCAGTTGATGAGTAGCGGCCTTTTCCTGAGGCGTGAGACCGCGCACCCGGTCCAGAAGCCCCGGAATGGCAGGCCTGCCCTGGTCGTCAGCGAGGCTTGCGAGCATCTTCGAGAGGGCGAGCACGGGATCAGGCAGCGGGCCGCCCCAGGTCCCCGAATGGACGCTGGCGCCGAGGGAGCGCACCTCGATATTGACGGTGACGATTCCGCGGAGCGATACGGTGAGCGAGGGGACGCCGCTGTCGAAGTTTTCACTGTCGCCGATGACCACGACGTCGGCCGAAAGAAGTTCACGGTTCCTTGTGAGGAGCGTGTTCAGGTTTGTCGAGCCGACTTCCTCTTCCCCTTCGATCATTACCTTTACATTAAGCGGAAGACGGCCGGCGCTCTTCAGGAACGACGCGATCGCGGCGATCTGCATCATCGCCCCGCCCTTGTCATCAGAGGTCCCGCGTCCATAGAGCCTGTTGTTCCGCTCCGAGGGTTCAAAGGGCGGTGTCGTCCACAGCTCCTCTCTGCCCGTGGGCTGGACATCGTGATGGGCATAGAGAAGGACCGTTGGTTTGCCCGGGGCGTCCGTCCATTGACCGAAAACGGCAGGATGGCCCACTTCTGTCTCGAGGATGCGAACATCCTTTAGGCCGCTTTTCCGGAGGAGTCCGGCAACGGCTTCGGCGCTCTGCCTGACGGTCGCGGGATCGAAGCCCGGAAAGCTGATGCTCGGGATGCGGACGAGGTCTTTGAGGTCATTTAGGTGGTCTGTTTTGTGAGTATTGAAATGTTCCAGGGCGGCAGAGAGGTTCTTGTCATCCATGGATGCTCCTTACTAACGATTTCCTGAAATATATCAAACAAAAAAAGGAGTTAGCCTTCTAAGCTAACCCCTTTTGGCATCGGTGATGCTGATGGGAGATTTCACGTCCCTGCGTCGCCCGAAATGCAGGCTTCATGCCCCCTTCTTTTTGGGGGTGATCTTCCCGATAGGAGACGATCAGGGCGAAGAGAGCCATTACCAGAACAGCGGCAAGAATAATGTACAGCGCCATTTATGAGCACTCCTTGCCTCACTTGACGCTTCAATCTTCACATAAAGCATGATTTCTGTCAAGGCCGAATTCAAGGACGGATAATTCAGGAGGGCATAAATTTCCCTGCCCCCTCATCTGAAAATAGAAAAGGGCTGGCATACGGCAACCTTTTTTGATTTCTTGGTGCAGTTGAGGGGGATCGAACCCCTGACCCCAAGACTGCCAGGGTACACCTTGGAGTTCGCAATCATTCCCCGCCTTTCTCATTCCTTGCTTTTTCTTACGCTTAGCGCTCAGGATGAAGAAGGGGTTTTCCGTATTTATCGCCTTTACTCGTCCTCTACTGACACATGAACTGTACGGTAAAGAAACATTAGAGGACTGCAGGCGCGATGTCAAGTTTAGAAAATGGGACTGCACAGAGACACTAGTTAAAAAGTACTATGAAGCAACCTCTATTGTATTGCAAAAAATCGCATTCATTTTTTCGAGTCCGGATCCTGATACGCGTACCGCTCAATTAATAATTTTAGTATACGCTAAAAATATCCCATCATAACGCTTGACATCTATTTTGAGTTATGTCATACATGATCTCATATCCTTTTCCGCCTCACCTGCCATCACCCTCCCCAAAGACGGCGGTGCGATCATAGGCATGGGCGAGAAATTCGCCGCGAACCCGGTGACCGGAACCGGCTTAATGAGCGTGCCCATAGCAACAAGCCCCGGCCGGTCGGGGTTAAGGCCACAGCTCTCGCTCTCGTAAGATTCCGGAGCCCGCAGCGGGTTCTTCGGATTAGGTTGGGGCCTCTCGCTACCGCAGATCACACGGGCCGCTTCACGATCATTTCTTACCCTGTCACGCAAGGGAGACACAGTACCATTATACAGACAGCCAAAATGAAAAGGTAATAAAATGAACAAGGAAAAAGAAAACCAAAACTCATCTTCGCAATTCCTCAAAACAGATGGAGGAAAGACAAAATCTAATGCGATTGAAACTCCCTCGATTTCCTTGCCAAAGGGTGGTGGAGCCATTAAAGGGATTGATGAGAAATTTTCCGTGAATGCCGTAAATGGCACAGCTTCTTTTTCCATACCCCTTCCTTTTTCTCCTGCCCGAGGTGTTTCGCCCGCGTCGAGTTTATCTTATAATTCCGGGGCCGGAAACGGTGTTTTCGGGTTAGGGTGGAGTCTCGGCTTATCTTCTATAAAACGTAAAACCGATAAAAGGCTGCCTCAGTATCTGGATTATATAGATTCCGACACCTTTCTTTTTTCTGAGGCTGAGGACCTCGTTCCGGAATTCAAAAAAGAAGCGGACGGAAGTTTTAGTAAAGATGCAGATGGGAATTGTGTAATCAAGAAAAAGGATTCAGCAGACGGTAAATTTGCCCTTAGATTCTACAAACCCCGAATTGAAGGCTTATTTGCCCGCATAGAAAGATGGCAGCATAAAACAACCGGTGAGATTAAATGGCGGGTAATTACCAAAGAAAATGTTACAACCTTGTTTGGATGGAGCGCCGGTTCAAGGATCGCCGACCCAAAGGATGCCGATAAAATCTTTGAATGGCTGCCTGAATTTGTCTTTGACGACAAAGGCAATTGCACCCATTACCTCTATAAGAAAGAAGACGACAAGGGATTTAACCCTTCACTGCCGCACAATAAAAACCGCATTGAAAACGGAAATATTGCTTACACTAATCTGTATTTAGAAAAGGTACTATACGGCAATAAAACTCCCTATAAAAATTTCAATGACGCATATCCCATCGGAACAGATTACCTGTTCCAAACGGTATTTGATTACGGAGAGTACGACGCTAACGCCCCCTATGTCAAAATAAAGGATTGGGATTTCAGACAGGATGCATTTTCAGAATACAAATCCGGTTTTGAGATAAGGACCACAAGACTCTGCAAAAGGGTTTTGCTGTTTCACAAATTCGATGGGCCTAATGAATATTCCGGGCCGGTTAAATCCCTCAACTTTGAATACGATACTTCAAGCGAAGAAGATTTCAGTTTCTTAAAGTCCATTACTGCGTATGGATATATTAAGAAACCTGATGGAACCTACACGCATAAAAATCTTCCTTCTACCGAGTTTGAATATCAAAAACACGACTGGAATAAAGATGTCAAATCTATTTCACCGGATGCTTTAGTTCATGCCCCCGCCGGATTGGATGAACAGCTCTATCAATTCACTGACTTATTTAACGAGGGTCTCTCCGGAATACTCACCGAACAGGCCAATGGCTGGTATTACAAGCATAATCTGGGTGATGGGCAATTTGAACAGGCTAAATTGGTAACGCCAAAGCCCTCTTTTGCGGGTTTGGGCGGTCGGTTGCAATTAGCTGATCTGGATGCCGACGGCGGTAAACAATTGGTGAGCTATAGCTCCCAACCCAAAGGATATTTTGAGCTAAGCGATGAGGACGAATGGCAGCCATTCAGGACATTTGACAGCCTTCCGAATATTGATTTGAGTGATGCCAATACCCGTATGCTTGACCTGAACGGCGACGGCAAACCCGAAGCGCTGATTACCGAAGAGAATGTATTTACCTGGTATGAATCTGCCGGCAGGAAAGGTTTTACACAGGCTTATAAAACACCTAAATCATTTGATGAAGAGAAGGGTCCTCATCTTGTATTTTCCGACCCCAAGCAAACCATCTATCTGGCGGATATGTCGGGCGATGGAATGACGGATATTGTCCGCATTCGCAATGGAGAGATTTGCTATTGGCCCAACTTGGGATATGGCAAGTTCGGCGCTAAAGTCGGTATGGACAATGCGCCTGTTTTTGATCATCCGGATGCCTTCAATCCTTCCTATTTGCGATTAGCCGATATTGACGGCTCAGGCACTACGGATATTATTTATCTGGGTAAAAACAGATTCAGTTGTTGGAAAAATTTAAGCGGCAATCGTTTTAGCGCCACGCCTTTTGAAATAGACGCCTTCCCTGAAATACACACTCAATCTAAAATAACCGTAACCGACCTGCTCGGGAACGGCGTGGCCTGTATTGTGTGGTCAAGCAGTCTCGCCAAGGATGCGAATCCTCCTTTAAAGTACATAGACCTGATGAACGGCAAGAAGCCACACATCATGGTCTTTTATAAAAATAATCTCGGCAAAGAAGTAACTCTTGAGTACGCGCCTTCCACTAAATTCTATGTTGAAGATAAATTAGCGGGAAAACCATGGGTAACCAAACTGCATTTTCCGGTGCATTGCATATCCGAAACCGAAACCAGAGACAGGATTTCAGGCTATCGCTTTGTGAGCTCCTATAAATACCACCATGGCTACTACGACCATGCCGAGCGGGAGTTTAGAGGCTTTGGCATGGTGGAGCAAACAGATGCGGAGCATTATGACCATTGGATAAAAGGGGACGCGAGCAATATCGTGGACAAAACCCTGCATCAAGAGCCCGTCATTACCAAATCATGGTTTCATACAGGCGCTTTTTTAAGCCGGAATAAAATACTCAACCAGTTTGCCCATGAATACTGGTATGAAGAAATGAACCGGCAAGGCTATGCAGTGGTTAATAACGAAGTGTCATTGCCGGATGCCAGATTGATTACCGCTCCCGGTTTAGACCCGACATTGATTGATCGCCTGAGTGCACAAGAATGGCGGGAAGCTTTGCGTGCCTGCAAAAGCATGGGTTTGCGTTCGGAAGTGTTTGCAAAAGACGCCCCTTTGGTGGGCGCTACAGCCGACCAACTCAAAAAAGAATTAACGCCTTTCACCGTTGCTACGCACAATAGTGTGATAGAACTATTACAGCCAAAAGGGCAAAACAAACACGCCGTTTTTATCGTTAAAGAAAGCGAAGCCATTACCTACAGCTGCGAGCGAAACACCGAAGACCCGCGCATTGCCCATAGTCTGAATATAAAATTAGACGAATATGGAAATGTATTGGAATCAGCTTCGGTGGTGTACCCGAGAAAGATAACAGATGCTTCTTTGCCCGCGGAAACGCAGGAAGCGCAGAACAAAACGCTGATTATATATACGCAAAACCACTTTACCAATGATATCGATACAGCCGATGCCTATCGCCTGAGACTTCCATCAGAAGTAAAAACCTATGAATTGAAGGGTGTGACTAAAGCCGATCCGTTATACTCCGTAGGTGAATTTCAGAACATTCTTACCGCTGCCAATGAAACAGGGTATCATCAAATTGACACAAATCCCGCCCCCGGAACTTCCCAGAAAAGATTAATAGAGCATATACGAACCACATTTTATAAAAATGACCTCACCGGCGCATTAGCTTTACATCAGTTAGAATCAAAAGGACTCCCTTTTGAAAGCTACCAATTGGCTTATACGCCTGCCCTTATTGCCGATCTTTTTGGCGCAAAGGTAAATGCGGCCCTGATGCTGGAAGGCAAGTTTTCCCACAGCGAGGGAGACGGCAACTGGTGGATACGCTCCGGCACTACTCAGTTTATAGAAGGCGCGGAAACAGTTTCCGATGCACAGGCTCGTTTCTATGCGCCTATCTCTTACACAGACCCTTACGGCGCTAAAACAAAGGTGAAATATTACAGCAACTATTTTCTTTTTATTGAAGAGACAGAAGATGCGTTAGGCAATAAGGCAAAGGTAGATCTTTTTAATTTTCGCACGCTTTCACCCATGCGGATGAAAGATGCCAATAACAATATCTCCGAAGCCATCACCGATGAATTGGGCTTGGTGAAGGCCATGGCGGTATTTGGCAAAGGTAACGAGGCGGATGATTTAACAGGGTTAAATGAATTTACTGGTGCTGCAGAAAAAACTCAGGTTGTAAACTTTTTCAATGCCCCTGACCCTGTTCAATTAACTAACCTTGGTAAAAACCTACTGCAACATGCTACTGCAAAATTTGTCTATGATTTCGATGTCTATAAAAATACCGGTAAACCGACAGTAATAGCGTCCATTGTTCGGGAAGAGCATTTTCAAAAGAACAACAATTCACCAGTTCAACTCAGCTTTGAATATTCCAACGGCCTTGGACAGGTGGTGATGAAAAAAGTACAGGCAGAACCCGGGCTTGCCAAACAAGCGACAGTCAACCCTGATAACACCTATACCATTTCCGACATTGACACTTCCGCTCTCGTTCCAAAACAACTCCGCTGGATTGGCAATGGCAGAACCGTCCTCAACAATAAAGGCAATGCCGTAAAACAATACGAGCCATACTTTTCGGTAACGCACAAATATGAAGATATAAAAGAATTGGTTGAAACCGGCGTTACTCCTATTATGTATTACGATGCGATGGGGCGGCTCATCAAAACTGAAATGCCGGATACTACCTTCTCAAAAACCGAATTTGATTCATGGAAACAAAGCGTCTATGACCAAAACGATACAGTATTGGAATCATCCTGGTATCATAACCGCACCAACCGCCTGATTGACGCCGAACTGATTGCCGAAGGCAAAGACCCGGCAAGGGAAAAAACAGCAGCGGATAAAGCCGCCAAACACGCCAATACGCCCAATGTGCAGCACTTTGACACTTTGGGCAGTCCCGTTTTATCAATAGAACACAATAAAAATATCGTCACAGAGGCAGATGAATTTTACCATACTAAAGTGAAATTAGACATTGAAGGCAATCTGCGAGGTGTAACCGATGCCCGTAACAATGTTGTGATGCAGTATAAATATGATATGCTGGGCAATAAGGTGTATCAAAAGAGCATGGATGCCGGACAGAGATGGCTGCTGATTAATATCTTGGGCAACCCGTTGCGCACATGGGATGAACGCAATCATGAGTTTGAATTTTTTTATGACAACCTGCACCGTCCCACACAAAGCAAAGTATTGGGTGGAGATGGCGACACTCTGCTTGACCATGTTTTTGACCAGATTTTCTACGGAGAAGCGGAGGCTAACCCTGAACTTAAGAATCTCAGAGGGCAGGTTGTAAAACACTACGATACCGGCGGATCCGTGGAAACGCCGGAATATGACTTCAAAGGACAGCCAAAATCTACCACACGTAAGCTATTTAAAAATTACAAAAGCGTAGCCAACTGGATAGATGTCAATTTAGTTACAGACCTTGAAACCGAAAGCTATACCTTTATTACCGAAACCGATGCCCTCGGCAGAATTACCCAACAAACCGCTCCCGATGGCAGCATCATCACGCCGTCATACAACGAAGCGGGACTGCTCAATGGCGAAAGCGTAGCCCATGCCGACCCCGCTATCACCACTGTCTATATCAAAGACATAGACTACAACGAAAAAGGCCAGCGCAATAAAATCATCTATGGCAATGATGTCATTACTAAATTTTACTACGACAAAGAAACCTTCCGCCTCAAAAGATTAGAAACCAAACGACAGAATAACGACCCGCTGCAGGATTGGTATTATACCTTTGATCCAGCCGGGAACATTACCCATATTGAAGATAAAAACATTCCGGTTGTTTTTTTTGATAACCAAAAAATCACAGGTGTTTCAACCTACATCTACGATGCCCTCTACCGCCTGGTGGAAGCCACAGGCAGGGAAAACGATGCTGCCTTGATTTTTGACGGCAAGGACAACTTGAACGATGCACCCTTCATACACCAGTTGAATCCCGGCGACCCTATGGCAGTGCGGAATTATACACAAAACTTCCGATATGATGCAGTTGGCAATATCCTGCAAATGCAACACCAGGCAGCCGGTAACAACTGGACAAGAGATTACGATTATCAGGCTGCCAACAACCGATTAATCAGCGCTCAAATAGGTGCGAACACTTACAACTACCCGCACCATGCACAGCATGGTTATATGACTGCCATGCCGCACTTGGAAGACATGGGATGGAACTTCAAAGAAGAACTCATAAAAACCATACGCCAGAAACGCATTGACGGCGGAACACCGGAAACTACTTATTACCAATACGATGGACAAGGGCAACGCATACGGAAAATAACAGAAAATCAGGCCGATGCGGGTGATACGCCCACAAAAAAAGAAGAACGGATTTATATAGCAAGTTACGAACTCTACAAAAAATACAGCGGCGCAGATGCAGGGTTAAAACGAATCAGCCTGAGCCTGATGGATAAGCAGCACCGTTTTGTGATGATAGAGACCCGCAATGATGTGGACGATGGAACAGAAAGACATCTGGTGCGTTATCAGCTCCATAACCATCTGGGTTCGGCAAGTTTAGAATTAGATGGAACTATCGATGCCAAAGTCATTTCTTACGAAGAATACCACCCTTACGGCACTACTGCCTACCAAGCCAAAAACAATGACATAAAATCTGCTGCAAAACGGTATCGGTATACGGGGATGGAGAGGGATGAGGAAAGCGGGCTGAGTTACCACTCGGCGAGGTATTACGCGGCGTGGTTGGGGAGGTGGACGAACTGTGATCCTGCGGGACTAGTAGATGGGCACAACACATACATCTACTGTCGCTGTCGTCCGATCACTCGTTCAGATCCTAGCGGGATGGATTCAATTACTTTCACCGACGAGGATATCCAAGCTCACCCGGAATCACATGTCATTATCGGTCGACGGCCGGATGCGTCACCACCAACTCCACCGACGCAGCCTGCTGGCGGACCAACTCAACCGTCCGGCGGGACAGAATCTCCGCGCCCTGCGGTTAATCCTGAAGTCGCGAATCTACCCGCCAATCGCTATGTCGATGCCTTCGAGTCCGTTCACTACGACCTCGACTACCGCGCCACTGGTGGAAATCTCTCAACGTGGCTTCAAGTCCGATATCGGGATGGCACAACAATCGACATTAGCACCTACGATATTCACGAGGATCGTCCAGGTGCCTCGACGATGATCGGGCAGATGTCGCGTGCACATTTAGGTGAGGGCGGCCGCATCTTTCCTGAGCAAATGAACTCCTCAACAACGCCACGCCTCGCTGCCGCGAGGCGGGCCGCTATTGAGACGATGGAGGAGCATAACTACGAGTTCATGGTGGCGGCGATGCCGGCGGTCCTGTTCATCATCTTCCAAGCCGCTGCCCCGATTGCTGCCGCTCCTCCGACCCGAACGACCCCACGGCTTCCATCGGTGCGTCAGGCCCCTGCGGGCGGTGCTGTGCGCTGGGGCTTCTGGAGCGATCTACCGAAAGTTGTTCGGAATGGTCGGGAATACGCCCAGATCAATGGACGCCTATATACACGTCATGCAATCGATCGGATGACACCGAGAGGATTTGGAACAGCGGCAGGCGAAGCGGGCGCTGCCGGGCGTGGTGTTCCTACGATGGTTGTTGAGGACGTGATACAGAACGGCGCTGAGATAGGCCGGCGTGTTGTTGACGGCGCACTTCGCATTCAAAGGCGCATCGGTAATGTCTCGGTCGTAACGGAAGGCAACGTAGTAATCACAGTAATCACTCACTAGGAGGAAAGTTGATGAACCAACATACTCAGAGGCAAATCTCACGGATATTCGAAGCTTTCCGTCAGTATCAGACGTCACGAATGAGCCTTTCTGAGTTCCAGGGAACGGTAGAGGGTACCCTCGATGCTTTCGAGGGTTCGGACGAGGTAGCGCGATTGCTGAGGTGGCTCACAGCCGAGCTTGAGACCATCAGATTCATGTCACCTGAATGCGAGCACCAAGCGGAGATTGAAAGGTGCATGGAGCGGTTTCGCACTGACCTTTCGAGCCAGCAGTAGCCCGCGTAGGTAGGCGTGCATGCAATGAACCCAACAACAATGGCTTCTTGAATTCTGCAACTTGGAGGTTAGAAGAAAATAATCATTGATTATTAAGTTTGACCGATGGCTGAGGCAAATAAACAATACATGCAATATAAGTTTTGAAAGTTACAGAGGAGAACATTATGATACCATCTTTCACCACTATTCTCAACACTGCCAAAGACCTTGAAAGTCTCTTTGGCAAGGTAAAAGATAAGCTGCTCAACAATCCTACCGAAGCATCTGCAAAACTTGCTGAGGTGTTGGGAGAGTTGAGTCTCATCTTGGAGTTTGTTGAAAAGGAAACTGTCCGTTACCTCGAGATTATTTTCCTGCCGGACAAAAGCAATTTTATCCCATGCAGATCTGCTCTGCTTTCATTGGAAAGCGGTTATGTAACCATCAAAGGCTACGAAGCCCGCGGGCATTGCCACAAGATCATGAACATCTACGAAAGGTATTTGGATCGCTGGTTCAGCAAAGTGCTGGATGTCCAGGAAGCGCAGCAAATCAAAGAACTTTTTGAGCGAATGAACACTGCTGATGGAGATATGATTGACGGCATCAAGGAAATCACTCACTGGCTTAAAGATGAATCAGAAGCCATTCTTCAAATGGTGGATGCAGACCAATTGGATATGGCAAACCAACAAATTAAATCTGCAAGATTGGCCGTACAGCAAACCCGTAGGGATATAGTGGAGGCATTGGCGCAATTGAAATTGCTGCAAGCGAGTTTTATTGTTTCTTCACAAACTATATAATGAATTGAAATATTCATAAAGAGGAGAAATATCATGGCAAATCAAGTTGAAAACAAAAAAGCAAAACCTCGTTCTCGGACGAGTGGTTGACAGGCTCAACCGCCCTTTGGCAAATCTCATCGTGCAGGCATTTGACCGCGACATGCGCTCAGAAGAGCTGCTGGGTGAAAGCATCACCGATAGAGATGGGAAATACGAAATAGCATGGTCGCATAGCCAGTTGATTTGCTGCTATTGTCGGTGAAATAGAAATGAATAAAATATAGAGGAGAAAATGGTTATGAAAAAACTTAATTTATTGTCAGACAAGATAACAAAGGGCGATATCTCCGATATTCACGCTGCTTTAAAAAAGTTAAAGTTGAATGTTCTGGATGATGAAATAAGCAGCAAGAGGATAGGCGAGTCAACGGTCAAAGCGATCAAGGATATTCAGAAGAAAAGTAAACTTCCCGTAAATGGCAAGTTGAACGATGAAACACTCAAGGTCTTGAATACCGAGTTGTTTGACGTGCATCATACCCGCAACAAGACAAGAACAGAAAAGTTGCACACGCTGTTGGATAAACTTGAATTGCCTGTGGAAGCAAATGAGAAGCGCGGTCGTATAGTTGGAGATGCTACTCGTAAAGCAATTGAGTCTTTTCAAAAGAAATCGGGGCTTACCGTTGACGGAAAGATAAGCGAAGCGGTTCTAGACAAATTGCATGAGGAGGTAATTAAGAAGACTTACTCCACCAAAACACAAATCGGAAAACTTCAAGCAACGATTCTGCGCGCGGCCAAAATTGCCAAACTGCCTGTTGAAATTTCTGCAACCGAATTGAAAAATAAAACCCTGGAAGCCACCACATCAAATGCGATCAAAGCTCTGCAGGAAAAATATAAGCTTCCGCAAACCGGTAAGTTAGATAAGACAACGCTTGATAAGATACGAAGCATTGCGGTTAGCAGAGGTACGCGCAAAATACTACTGAAAAAACCCGAAGTACGGACGCTGGCGACCGTCACCAAAACGCTTCGCCTGAACATGGTTTCTCCAAAAGTAGCCGAAATGCAAAAAGCATTATCTTTTTTAGGCTACAAGATTTCTGAAAACGAGTTTAAGACGCAAACATTCGGAAAAACAACTATTAAGGCTTTACGAGCATTACAAAAAGAAAAGGGTATAGCCCAGACCGGCCATTATGATAAGGCTACCAGCCGTGTTGTAAATAGTTTGGTAGCCAGTGCCAACCCCGGTGCAATACCAGAGCACCGTTACCGAATACGCGGATCTGTACGCAATGAGCTTTGGCAGCGCAAAAATGACATGGTAATTAAAATTTTTGAGAAAATATTGGATAAAGAAAGCGCCGAGCCGCTTGCTGCAAAGAAAAATTTCCTGAACGGCTTCTTTGACCTTGCTTATGACGCTCCAATAGATCCGGTAAACGGACAAATAAAGGAAAAATTTCACCTCGTTATAAAACTATACAATGCAAACGATCAGCAAAATCCGGTCGCAGTACAGACTCATTACAATGTTAACCGAATTCATTGGGTCAATTTTACCGAAAGTAAAAACGCTGAAGGCGCCATCGAATATAAGGGCTCGTACGCTGGAGAATCTGACTTTGAAGTGACAGGATCAATATTACAGAAAGCAATCGGCAATGCAAAGATTGAAGACCTGAAAGAAACCGCATCCGACAAACAAATATCACAATTGAGCTTGCAAACCGGCCTGAGTACGGATGACATCATGTGTCATGTATTGAGCCATCTTGTTGCCAATGCTGTCAATGTAAAGGCAACTCTAAACGCAGAAGTATTTTATGCTTTTATCAGGCAAAATTTACCTGCCGATTTGCCGGGTGATTTATTGAGGGGAACCAGCGAATGGGAAACCATTGCTCAACTTACAGAATTAGCTTCGTCGGGAATAGTTTTTCTTGATGATGCTATTCAGCAGCAAGCCATTGACAGCGCTGTCTTGCAAAATTTAGTTTCTCAAAACATTAAAGTTAAAAGAGATGCGATTTTACAAGAGTTAAAAAATCGGCGCACTTCGTTTACACTCACAAAACCTATTTTAGTGGGCAATGGCAATCTACAGTCCTTGCTTGATCAATCGAAAATTGATCCTGCACATTACCAAACTGTGGCAACAGTTTTTATCAATAACAAGGGCGTGAATGCTTCTTTTTGGGAAGAAATAAAAAAGCATGAAGCTGTTATTGGCACGGAAGCAATAAATGATTTTGTTTCTACAGTTGAAACCGGGAATATTTCTAAAAATCATATTCCCACAGTTACATTTTTGAAAAGCAAAATCGGAAGTGAACCTGGTAAATTATTTAAAAAAGCCGGTGATATTGCAAAATTAGACCAGGCAGGTTTAGTTGATTTAATAAACCAAAATGGCAAACAGACGCCTGATAATATTCCAGGCAATACACCAGATGAAAGAGTTGCAAATTATGCCGCATCTATGAAATCAAGAGCAGAATTCTTGTATCCGGCAGTATCGTTAGCTGAAACAGTCAAAAAAAGCAATACCCCAAAAATTACCAAAATCACGGAAGTGCAAAATTTTATTGACGAACATACAGAATTAAACTTCCGCCAGCAGAATATTGATAAATATTTATTGGATAAAAATATCAATCTCGATCCGAAAGTTAAGGAAGAATTAAAGATAGTGCAACGTGTGCATAAAATAACTACTAATTCCTTGGCCGGTTCAGCATTGATTGGAGAAGGATTGCACAGTTCCATGCAGATTTATTTCATGGGCAAAGACCGTTTAGCAACCATGATGGATGCTAAAGGAGTTGATAAAGCACATATACATCGCGTATATGAATCTTCCAAAATGCAATACATGCAGGTATTGGCACGCCTGATGGATTACAGGCGCGAAATCCACAGAGGTACTCCGGCTGCTATCGTTCCTCATACCTATACCAAAACAGAAATTCAAAATGCATTGGGTGATATTCCCGATCTGGAAACACTTTTTGGCTCACTCGATTATTGCGATTGTGAGCATTGCAAATCATTGTACGGACCCGCAGCCTATTTAACCGATATGCTTCGGTTTTTAAAAGAGCATAACTCACTGGTGGTGCAGGGAGGGAAAACACTCACCGTAAAAGATATTTTATTTGACAGGCGCCCTGACCTTGGAAACATCAAGCTCAATTGCGAGAATACAAACACTCCTTTGCCATACGTAGATTTGGTTTGCGAAATTTTAGAAAACAACATTGCACCGCAGCAAAAGAATTTCATCTACCAAACTACGTTATCACAAAAAGAATTGCGTGCCATACCACAGTATATCAGGCCACATGCCTATTCTGAACTTGCGAGTAAAGATTTCCCAATGAATTTATCTTTTAATCTTTGGCAAGAAGAGGCAAGAACTTACCTGGACTATTTGCGCGTTCCGCGATTTGGATTAATGGAGGCATTCCAGGATAAATCCGATCCCAACAATAAGATTCCTGATGATGTTTCCATCGCCGCAGAATTTTTCAAAATCTCATCAAAAGAAAAAGATTTGATTATTACGCAAAGACAAACTGCTGTTGATCAAGATAAATACTGGGGGTTTAATACTACGCAAACAAGTGTTGCGGTATCATTATTTATGAAACGCACCAAGCTGAGTTATTACGAATTGCTCGAATTGCTGCTGGTAAAATTTGTAAATAATCCTGCGGCTCCCCCTATTAGTAAAATAGAGCGTCCCATTGACACGTGCGATACCGACATGCAGGCGGTAATTAATCTCACCTTGCCTAAATTAGATCTGATGCACCGCTTCATCCGGCTTTGGAGAAAAACAGGGTGGAAAATGTGGGAACTCGATTTGCTTTTACGGAATTCGAAAATCGGAAACAATGTCATTAATGGCGATACCCTGGCTAATTTAAAACGCTTTAAACAGCTCCAGGAAAAACTAATACTGCCTTTTGAAACACTGCTTGCTTTCTTTGGCGACATCAATAGGGAAATAAGAATTAAGCCTGATAAGCCCGATGTAATTATCCAGCCTTTGTATAATATATTATTTCAAAACCAGGCTGTCACCAATCCTGTTGATGTCTATTTTAAAGCTATTGATAATAACAATGCCCCAATTCCATTAGATGCTGCAATTGTTTTTGGAGTTAATGCTGCTGCGCCCTATAACGGATATACGCCTGTTCCTACTATTCTTTCTTCACTTGCGCTACGGCAACCCGATTTTGAGCTCCTGGCTGCAAAAACAAATAATCATTTATCGGTTGTTTCACTGTCTACCGTGTTACGATATGCTTATTTAGCCCGCAGTTTAAAATTAAGCATTACTGATTTGCTTTTGTTCCTGGGGATTACCAATGATGCTGATCCATTCAGTACGTTGCAGGTTACACTGGACAGCATTAAAAAGTTAGAGCGTATTAAATCTTCCGGCTTATCACTGCTTGAGTTGGATTACATATTAAATTATAAAACAGATTCGCCCATTGGTTTAAGGATTGAATCAATAGCACAGTTCATTGATTCATTGAAGAAAATTCTGATAACGAATAAAGAAAAAATTGAACAGCTTGAATTATCGGTTGCGGATCGCAACAGCATTCTTACTTTTAATGCTGATGCTTTAATTCCTATGACAAATGTTCAATTAGTTGCTGCGCTAACTCCTCTGAAAGCAGTTTTGAATTCAGCCCTTGCTAATTTCACAAACGCTGCTTTTTCCGTACAGGAAACGAATTTCATTATTCAATTCGATACAACGGCAATTACCCTTGCAAGTAAAACAACATTAGCTGCGACTATCAAAACGCTTCAGCAGAACTTAGATAACTTACTCAATCAAAACAAGAATCAAATCAAATCACAGGTTGCAGCAGCGTTCAGTTTGGCAGATGAGCTTGCCACCGTTTTATTAGATAACATCATGGTTGCACCAGGACCCGTTTCGCTTTTACAAAAATTAGAAGATGAAAGTTTGATTGCAAAAAATCCTGACGGAAGCTACAAGGAAGTTACTTCGACAAATTTTCCCGGACACTTTAATGCATATTCATTGCTGCATAAACTATCGCTATTAGTATCAAAAATGAAAATTGAAACTAAAGACCTGGAATGGTTTATTGTCAATTATGCTGCGGTGAATACCATCAACTTTACGGCATTACCGGTAGCCGCTGCAATAAATCCGAATGATTATAATGGTTGGCAAAATTTACATCTTTTTCTTAATTTCAAATCAAAATATCCTGAGCCGGAAAATGCCTCTCTCCGAAGCATCCTCGATTTAGCAAAAGATGCTGCCAAAACAAAAGATGAAATATTTGCCGAAATCACCGAACTCACACAATGGGAATCGAGTGTGATTTCATCGCTGCATTTAGGATTAAAAATTCAACATGCAGTCGGACACCTGGATTATACCAATGCTGAGTTGTATCAGCGGATCCTGAAATGTTTTGAGCAGATGAAACTCACCGGTGTTGATGCAACAACCATGTTCAATTGGGCAAAAATCACTGCCGACACCACATTAGATATGGGAGTGTCATTACAAACGCGGCAGGCAGTAAAATCCAAATACGAGCAAGAAGATTGGTTACAGAAAGTTACACCGTTGCATGATGATATTCGTGAAAAGAAACGTTCAGCGCTTGTTGAATATCACTTAGAGAATTCGCAAAGAAACGAGCAGTCCGAAATTGTTTTCAATGGAAAAACAATGCCGAATCCACTTTACTGGAAGGACTCCAATGCGTTATTCAAATATTTCCTCATTGATGTGGAGATGAGCGCTTGTCAGTTGACTTCGCGCATCAAGCAGGCATTAAGTTCGATTCAGCTTTTTGTTCAACGTTGTTTCTTGAATTTGGAAAACAGATACGTACAAGTTACACAAGATGAGAAGGAAGACACGTCTTCTCCCAACGCATGGTCGCAATGGAAGTGGATGAAAAATTACAGGATTTGGGAAGCTAATCGAAAAATATTCTTTTATCCTGAGAACTGGCTCGAACCGGAATTGCGTGATGATAAATCTCCTTTCTTTGAAGAATTAGAAAATGAACTTCTTCAGAATGAAGTCACAAAAGAAAATGTAGAAGAGTCGTTTATAAATTACCTTCACAAGGTAGATGAAGTGTCGCATCTCGAAGTGTGCGGAATGTATCATCAAATGGAAGATTTAAATCCTGATGAAGCAGGATATGAAACCAATATAGTGCACGTTATAGGAAGAACCAAGGCAATTCCCAACATCTACTACTATCGTGCCTACGATATGAATTACAGTTCTTGGACTGCCTGGGAAAAAATTGATGTGGATATTACAGGGGATCACGTAGTGCCCGTTGTGTATAATCGAAAATTGCATTTGTTCTGGTTGCAGTTTATGGAAAAGCCGATGAAAACCAAAAAGGTTCCAGCGGCACAACCCACAGACGGGCCAACAGAAGCGCCGGAGCCGATGAAGGTTATAGAGCTTCAATTGGGATGGAGTATAAAAAAATCAGGAGGATGGACGCCGAAGAAAATCTCAAAACAAAAATTGATCCATCCATGGGAACGACCACACTATTCATATAATCTGAAGCCATATTATTTGGCTAAATTCAATGAGCTTTATTTGGATATTTATCTTTCCACATCTAAAGAATTTAATGATGGAACTTTTTATGATCCTTATGTGAAGTTAAAGGATAATCCAGTTCGTTTAACTAAAAACAGGTTTAATGAAACATATTTGCCGTGGCATTCCTCGTCATTTATTTTCAATGGAGATGTGAAAGATATTGAATTGAAGGCATTAAAAGGAAAATATTATTTGCCGAATGGCGCTAATCCTTCTGATATTGATTCTTTTCAATATGTACATGAGAATTTTGGAAATGAAGGCAGTTTGACTAAAATTTTAGCGCCCATTGAATTTGGCCCTCGTTTGCGACTCCCCAACGGAATGCATTTTAATAATACACATCTCACTAATAATAGGGTTCATTCTGTTAATAGTAGCAATCTGAAGGTATTAGAGAACGCAACAACAGCCACTTTATTATCAGGTTCAATTTCCCCGTTTGAATTGGTTATTACTCAACAGGAGCTGCAATTAAATACAGCGGCAACTGATCACCCCATGTTTTACCAGGATAATCGGCGGGCATTCTTTATTAAACCCGAATGGGAAACACGATTGAATAACTACGGACAGATAATCAGTCAAAATCGTAAATACAGGTTCCTTCCATTTTACCATCCTTATACGTTGTTATTTATTCGCGAACTGAACAGGGATGGAATTGACGGGTTGCTGAAAAGAAAAATTCAAACCCAGCCCGAATCTTATGCTCCAAAAAATGATTTTAACTTCAGTTCCTATTCTCCAACTTCAGTCGTTATTGTCGGCGACAAAGACCCTACTGCGCAAAAATATAGGGATATTGTGGATTTTTCTTTCAGCGGAGCGAATTCAATTTACCACTGGGAATTGTTTTTTCATGCTCCGTTAATGATTGCCTGCCGGTTAATGCAGAACCAGAAATTTGAAGATGCAATGAACTGGTTCCATTATATTTTTAATCCAACCGACATCGAAAAATATCCTACACCACAAAGGTATTGGATTACTAAACCTTTCTTCGAATATAATTCCGATGACTATCGCAAGCAAAGGATAGAATCAATTTTATCAAATATTAATCTTGCAATGAACCAGGAGCAATTGAAAGCATGGCGGAATGATCCTTTCAAGCCCCATATAATTGCACGTTACCGCCCTGTCGCCTACCAGAAAAATGTGGTAATGAAATATCTTGATAATTTAATTTCCTGGGGCGATATGCTTTTCAAAAGGGACACGATTGAATCCATTAACGAAGCTTCTTTGCTTTACATGTTGGCTTATGAAATTCTCGGAGAACGTCCGAAAAAAGTCCCTAATGTAAAACACGAGGAACTTACGTTTAATGAATTAGAGACTAAATTAGATGCTTTTGGAAATGCACGTGTTGATGTGATAGTTGAGGATACTTTAATGCCTATCACCGTTATTCCGTCTTCGTCTGGTTCTGAACCCATTCCCAAATTAGACACTTTTTATTTCTGCATACCGAATAATGATTACCTGACAAAATATTGGGATACGGTAGAAGACCGCTTGTTCAAAATCCGTCATTGTATGAACATTGAAGGTGTGGTGCGTCAGCTTCCTCTGTTTGAACCACCTATCGATCCTGCCTTGTTGGTGAAAGCAGCAGCAGCAGGAATTGACCTGAGCAGTGTGCTGAATGATTTAAGCGCTCCCACTCCATATTTCCGTTTTAGAATTGTAGTGCAGAAAGCCATTGAGTTTTGCAATGAAGTGAAAATGCTGGGTGAAAAATTATTAAGCGCTCTTGAAAAGAAGGATGTGGAAAAACTTTCTTTACTGAGATCCCAACATGAAATTCAATTACTCAAAGCCGTAAAAGAAATACGTAAAAAACAAATTGACGAAGCCGTTGAAACAATTGGTAGCTTGAATAAAGCGTTTGCTCTAGCAGACGAAAAGAAGAGTTATTATGAGGGAAGAGAGTTTGTGAATTCCGAAGAATCCGCGGCGATTGTACTTAATATTATTTCTTCTGGGGTACAACTCGCAGGCGGAGTAATGGAACTTATCAGTGCTGCGTTGTCAGGAATACCTGATTTTTATGTTGGTGCAGCAGGTTTTGGAGGTTCTCCAGTTGTTGTTACCCATATTGCTGGTGGTAGCAAAGCAGCATCCATTTTACAAGCCATAGCACGCGCAACCTTTACTGCAAGCGCAATATTAGATAGAACATCAGGGCTTGTAGCAACAGTTGGAGGTTATCAAAGACGAAAAGATGATTGGGATTTTCAGGGAAGGTTAGCCACCATTGAAAAAGATCAAGTCCAATTCCAGATTAATGCCGCAGAAATAAGGCAAGCCATTGCGGAAAAAGAATTGGAAAACCAGGAATTGCAGATAGAAAATTCCAAAACAGTGGATGATTACATGCGTAACAAATTTTCCAATGATCAATTATACAGTTGGATGATTACGCAAATATCCACCGTTTATTTCCAGGCATATCAATTGGCTTTTGACATGGCTAAGAAAGCGGAGAAATGCTATCAGTACGAGTTGGGCATAACCGATTCTAACATCGTTCAATTCGGTTATTGGGATAGTTTGAAAAAAGGATTGTTATCTGGCGACAAGCTGATGAATGATTTAAGAAGATTGGAGGCGGAATATATAAATCAGAACAGGCGGGAGTTTGAAATTACAAAACATATTTCGCTTGCACAAATGGCTCCGTTAAGTTTAATTACGTTAAAAGAAACAGGTAAATGTACCATTTTTTTACCTGAGTGGTTATTTGATATGGATTATCCCGGCCATTATATGCGCAGGATTAAAAATATGTCTATCAGTATTCCATGTGTTGTAGGTCCATACACAGGAGTAAACTGTACACTTTCGCTGTTAAGAAACGAAACGAGAATGGATTCTACATTATCAGGCGGAAACCAATATGAAAAGCAGGACGATGATAATCGTTTCAGAACCATGTTTGGGGCGATTTCTTCCATTGCCACCAGCAATGCACAAAATGACAACGGCATGTTCGAGCTAAATTTTAATGATGAACGTTATTTGCCATTTGAAGGAGCGGGAGTCATAAGCGATTGGGAAATCAATATGCCGATTGAAAATAATTATTTTGATTTTGCTTCGCTGTCAGATGTGGTTTTACATATCAGCTATACATCACGCAACGGAGGAGGCCAGCTTACCACTGCTGCAAACACAGCTTTGCAAGCTGCTTTGCCAACCCAAACAGCCCGCTTGTTTAGCATCAAACATGAATTTGCTACTGAATGGCATAAGTTTCTGAATCCCGAAGGTGGAAATGAACAGGAACTTGTTGTTAAACTTAAAGCAGAGCATTTCCCATTTTTCATTCGCGGTAAATTAAGTACGCTGAAGATAAAGAAAATGGATATGTTTGTTGAGAGTAGTGATCCGGGTAATTTTGATTTCACTTCCAATATTAAAATTACAAATGTTGATTTTGTAAATAACATTCCGGTTAGTAAAGATGCGCAGTTTAATAACGTACCACATTCATCTCTCACATTTCCGCTTGCACAGCCACTTCCGGCAATTACCATACAGCCGCCTAACGCTATCGGGGAAATAAGGATGAAAGTAAAAGTAAGCACAGCTGGTGATTTTAAATCGCTTACAAGTGATCAAATTGACAACATGTTTATTCTTTTCCAATTAGGAAGTTAAAGCATAATGAAAAACACATTGGGAAAAATAATTGACTATGCCGCACGGATTGCCGATCCTGAAGAGATCATTTTATTTGGATCAATGAGTACCGGAAAAGCAAACTTGTTCAGCGATGTTGATTTGTTAATCATTTCCGATAATCCAGCCATCAGAAAAGACGTTGCGGCAAGGATCAGGAGTTTTTCGCGTGAACTATCTCTCAAATCGGATGTATTAATTTACTCAAGATTAGAAATTGAAAGTGAAACTCAAAAGCCAAATTCCTTTATCGCGGCTATTATCAAATCGGGCAAAATTGTTTATAAAGATTATTGAAAAAAGTTTGGAAATTATAGAAAGGTATTTACATTTGTTCTGTCGGGGTAACTTAAAAATGTTGTATTGAATGGAAATAGAGAAATCAGATTAGGCAAGTATAATTATTATTTTTATAAAATGTCTATCGTCTTGTAAAAATAGCTTGACAATACTCTAAGCAATAAATATAATATAAGTGTCGAAGCTACTTAAGATTGTGATATTGATGAGAAATAGCGAAAGCACATTAGGTTGCAATGTAAAAAGAGCGTCGACTTAAATGTTGAATAAGCCTCCCGGGGTGCTACTTCGGGAGCTTTTTCATTTTCAGATGTGGTTTTTCACGAGCATTCACCCACCCCAGGGAACCTTCTGCGCGGCGCTCCAAAATACGCTACCAAAAAAAGACCTTTTTGGTATCTGGACAAACATCTCAAATTTTATTATTGTTTCACATGGTGGTGTAGAAAATACAATGAATAAGTAAGTGGGATTAAGTTGTGTGTGCCTTCAGTCCAATTGAACCCAAGAGCAACTGGCTGAACGTTAAAGGTCTAGTGGCGGGCAATGAAATGATGGGCATAAAATCGAATACTACCGAGCAAGTACAGGAACAATGAACTGCACAAAAACTGATTTGCAAAATAAAAAAGGAGCTAGCCCATGTCAGCTAACTCCTTGATAATTCTTGGTGGAGCTGAGGGGGAAATCTCACGCGCTTCGATAATAATGCACCCTCTCCCTTTTTCCCTCTCCCCTCGAGGGAGAGGGGCAGGGGTGAGGGGCGGTATAAAATGGGGCCAGCCCCCTCGGGCGCTCCCCCGAAGCATGGGGGAAGCTCTTCCCCCATACCCCCTGTGTTCGCTCCCCCTCATCTAAAATAAAAAAAGGCTGGCATTGTTGCCAACCTTTTTGAACTATTTGGTGGAGCTGAGGGGGATCGAACCCCTGACCCCAAGACTGCCAGCCTTGTGCTCTCCCAGCTGAGCTACAGCCCCACATGTCCTGATTTCGTGGAATTTAATTTAACATCAGCCGTTCATGTTGTCAAGAAAAAAGACTGTTTTCCCGTTATCGTTTTCTTTTTATCACTCCGGGGGACCTTTCTCGGCGCGGGCCGAAAGGGTCATCGGCGCTTCACGTTCGGTCCGCCGCCCTGCACGCGGGAGAGGAGGATCAAGCCGATGATGAAAAAGACGGCCACGGAGAGGATGGCCGGACGCTGGCTGTTGAAGGCCCTTGAAACCTCGCCGAAGACGAGCGGACCAAGGATGGCCGAGGACTTTCCCACCAGGGAATAGACGCCGAAATACTCCGCTTCTTTTCCTCGCGGCACGAACTGCGTGTAGAATGCGCGGGTCCCTGCTTGAACGGAACCGAGACCGAGGCCCGCGGTGCAGGCAACGGCCCAGAACTGCCCCTTGGTCTGGACGAAATAAGCGGTTACGGCCACGATGGCCCAGAGGAACAGGGAGAGCGTTACGATCTTTTTGGGCCCCCAGGTGTCCGTGGGCTTTGAAAGAAGAAACGCTCCGGCGAGGGCGGTGCATTGCACGACAAGGTACAGGCCGATAAGCTCGCCCTGTCCGAAACCGAAGGTGACTGCGGCGAGGAGGCTCGAAAAAATGATGACCGTGTTCACGCCGTCCTCATAGATGAGGTAGGCGATGAGGAATTTTCTCGCCTCGCGGCGCTGCCAGATTTCGGCCAGCGTGGTCCATGCGTTCTTGAATCCCGCTATGCCCGCCTGAAGGGCCGAACGGTCCTTCAGGTCTCTGTCACCGGGCAGGAAGAGAAAGGCGGGAAGGGAAAAAACGGCGAAGAACGCCGCGGTCATGAGCCAGATGAGCTCAAACCGTCCGGCCCTGGCCAGCGGGAGCGCGATGAGCAGCGAAAGGATGGAGCCCGAGTACCCCACGCCGAAACCCCAGCTCGAAACCCGCCCCTGATGATCAACGGGCGCGATCTGCGGCAGGAAGGAGTTGTAAAATACGAGTCCGCCCTCCATGCCGATATTCGCCAGGGTTATCAGGATGAACCCGATGAGAACTTCCCCCGGGGCCAGCGACGAGAAGACCGTCACGGATGCGACGCAGAGGAACGTATAGAGCCCGAGGAGCCGTTTCCGCAACCCCGCGTAGTCGGCGATGCCGCCGAGAAAGGGAGAGGAAAGGGCCACGAAGAACATGCTCAGGGAGATAGCCCGTCCCCACCAGAGATCCCCGGCGCCGGTGCTGTTGCCGACGATGACGTTGGCGTAGTAGACAGGGAAGATCACCGCCGCGATCACCGCGGAGTAGCTCGAGTTCGCGAAATCGAAGAGACACCAGCTGATGATCTGCTTTCTGTTCATGAGGTTTTCAGGGGAAGATTGTTTTCCGTAATCATTCTCACGGCCGCGTACACGATGTCCGCCATGCGCTTCAGTTCCTTCGCCGTGATCGCCAGCGGCGGCATGAGCACGATCACGTTTCCCAGGGGCCGGATGATCAGTCCGTGCTTCCGGCACTCCAGGACCACCCGGATGCCCACCTTGTCTTCCAGCGGGTAGGGCTCCTTCGCGGCCCTGTCCTTGACAAGCTCGATGCCGACCATGAACCCTTTCTGCCGTACCTCTCCCACGTGATCGAGTGCCTTGAACCGCCGGAGCTGTTCCGTGAGAAGCGCGATCTTCGGCCGGAGCCGGGCGATGGTCTTTTCTTTTTTGAAGAGGTCGATGTTCGCGATTGCCGCCGCGCAGGCCAGGGGATTGCCCGTATAGGTGTGGCCGTGAAAGAAGGTCCTCAGTTCCCGGTACTCGCCGAGGAACCCCTGGTAGATATCTTCCGTCGTCAGCGTCGCTGCCAGGGGAAGGTAGCCGCCGGTGATGCCCTTGGCCACGGCCATGATGTCCGGGACCACCTTCTCCTGCTCGCAGGCGAACATCGTTCCCGTCCTCCCGAACCCTGTGGCGACTTCATCGGCTATCATAAGAATATCGTATTTTGTGCAGAGCTCCCTGATCCTTTTGAGGTATCCCGGCGGGTGGGTGAGCATGCCCGCGGCGCCCTGGACCAGGGGCTCGATGATGAGGGCCGCTGTTTCATGGCTGTGCGCGGAGATGACCTCTTCCGCCTTTTCTGCGCAGGCCAGGGCGCAGCCGGGACAGGTTTTGCCCAGGCCACAGCGGTAGCAGGAGGGGGAGTCGATCTTGACGGTATGAAAGAGCAGGGGTTTGTAAAGCTGATGAAAGAGTTCGATGCCGCCGACGCTCACCGACCCGAGGGTATCGCCGTGATAGGCTTCCCTGAGGGAGATGAAGCCTGTTTTCGATTGATAGGCCGGGCCTTTCTGCTGCCAATACTGGAAGGCGATCTTGAGGGCGATCTCGATTGCCGTCGAACCGCTGTCTGAATAGAAGACCTTCGTAAGCCCCTTGGGAGCGATCTGCACCAGCTTTTCCGCCAGCAGCACCGCAGGGACGTTGGACAGGCCGAGCAGGGTGGAGTGGGCGATCTTCTTGAGCTGGGCGAAGACTGCCGCGTCGATCTCCCGTTTCCGGTGGCCGTGGACCGTCACCCACAGCGACGACACCCCGTCGAGGTAGTTTTTCCCGTGGATGTCGGTCAGGACACTGCCTTTGCCGCGCTCGATGATGATCTGGGGTTCCTGCTCCCAGTCCCGCATCTGGGTGAAGGGGTGCCAGAGGTACCGCTTGTCCAGTTTCTCCACCTGCGCCGCGCTGCGGAGCTTTTGTTTTGCCGGGCCAGATCCCCTTGTCACGAGCGACTTCCCGCTTTCTTTTCTTGTCTTGCGCAAAGTGGTATTATATGGTATCGTTCTACTTTGTCAATGAGAAAAAGTGCTTGAAAAGACTGATTTCTTTTTGGTAGAATACGCTGGTGACAACAGCAGCAGCCGCACCGGGAGGTCCTTTGCACCATGACGAATAAGAAGAGATGGTATATAGCAGGCGCGCTTATGCTCGTTCTGGGCGTCTTTGTGGGCCTGGTGCTTTCCTCCCACCTCGACATTATGAGCACTCTTCCGGCCAAGAGCCAGGTGTCGTCCCGGTCCGTTGAGGTCCTGACGCAGCTCAGTGACGCCCTGTCGGAAGTCGCGACGGTAGCCACGCCGTCGGTCGTCAATATATCCACCACGAGAGTGATAAAATCCAGGGACGAGACGCCCTTTGATCTTTTTGACGATCCGTTCTTCAGAAGGTTCTTCGGGGACCAGCTGCCCCATCCGAACGTCCCGAAGGAGCGGAAAGAGCAGAGTCTGGGCTCGGGCGTGATCGTGTCCGAGGACGGCTATATCGTTACGAACAACCATGTCATAGAAAAGTCCCAGGAAATCAAGGTCCTGCTTTCGAACAAGCGGGACTATAAAGCCAAGCTCATCGGGGCCGATCCCAAGACGGACATTGCCGTCATCAAGATCGACGCCAAGGGCCTCACGGCGCTCCCCTGGGGCGATTCCAACAAACTAAAGGTAGGCGAGATCGTTTTCGCCATCGGCAATCCCTTCGGCCTGAACCAGACCGTGACCATGGGGGTGATCGGCGCCGTCGGCCGGGCCAACGTGGGCATCGCCGATTACGAGGACTTCATCCAGACTGACGCCGCCATCAACCCGGGCAACTCGGGCGGTGCGCTCCTGAACGCCCGCGGCGAGCTTGTCGGGATCAATACCGCCATCCTGTCGAGGACCGGCGGGTATCAGGGCATCGGATTCGCGGTGCCGAGCAGCATGGCCCGGCAGGTGATGGATGACCTGGTCAAGCACAAGAAGGTCGTGCGCGGGTGGCTCGGGGTGAGCATCCAGGAGGTGACGTCGGACCTGGCCGAAGAATTCGGCGTGAAGGACCTGAAGGGGGCCCTGGTAAGCGGAGTGATGAAAGGGAGCCCGGCGGAAAAGGCGGGGATCAGGCAAGGCGACGTTATCCTCCAGTACAACGGCAAGGCCGTGGAGGACACAGGGCACCTCAGGAACATGGTGTCCCAGACCCACATCGGCTCTGTTGTCAAGATAAGGCTGCTTCGCAAGAAGAAGGAGATCGAGGTGGAGGCGGTGGTCGCGGAACAGCCGAAGAAGCTTGCCGAAGCGGCGCAGGGGGAAGAGCAGGCAGCCGATGATGAGAATGCCGCCCTGGCCGGCCTCACGGTCCGTGAGCTTACGCCGGACCTCGCGCGGCGGTTCGGCATAGCCCAGGGCGAGAAGGGCGTCGTGATCGTGCGGATAGAGCAGAACAGCAGGGCCTTCGAGGCTGGGATGAGGCCCGGCGATCTGATCCTCCAGATCGACCAGAAGGACATTACGACCATCGAAGACTACCGGAAAGCCGTTGCCAGGATCAAGGCGAAGGACCGGATCCTGCTCTTGATCCGGAGGAAAAGCGAAGACCTCTTCGTGACCATCAAACCGGAGTAGGCGTTTTTTTCCCGGAGGCGGCCCTCCCGGAGAGGGCGTATCGTATTTCATACCGGAGTTTTTCCATTCTCGAGGGAAAAGGAGGTGAACAGATATGGGACTTATTCTTATCCGGTTGTTATTTGTATTTATCGGCACCCTGCTCGGATACTATGTATCCACGCAGCTCGGCGACCAGGTGAGCAAGACGGAAGGCATGGCGATCGGGTTCGGCGTGGCGGTCCTCATCATACTTACGGAATTCCTGTTCAGGCGGGTATCGTTAAAAATTATCCTGGGAGGCATCATCGGTTTCATCGTGGGGCTCTTCTCCGCGAACATCATCGCCGCCCCGCTCAAACTTGTGCCCCTCGAAAAGAGCATCGTGAATTTCATCGTCCTCCTCATGAACGCGTTTTTCGGATACATGGGCGTCACCATCGGCATCCGCGAGGGTGAACGGTTCAACCCCGCGGACATCAGGAAGCTCTTCAAGGGAGGCTCCGACGAGAACATCAAGATCATGGACACGAGCGTCATCATAGACGGGAGGATCGCCGACGTGTGCGAGACCGAATTTCTCGACGGCACCATCCTCATACCGCAATTCATCCTACAGGAGCTCCAGCACATCGCCGATTCGTCGGATTCTCTGAAGCGCGCCCGGGGCAGGCGGGGGCTCGATATCCTCCACCGCATCCAGAAGATGGGGCACATGGATGTCCGGATCACCGAGGACGATTTTCCCAAGATCCGCGAAGTGGACAGCAAGCTTGTGGCCCTTGCCAGGAAACTCGGGGCGAAAGTGATCACCAACGATTTCAACCTGAACAAGGTCGCCGAGCTCCAGGGCGTAAAGGTGCTGAACATCAACGACCTGTCCAACGCTCTCAAGCCCGTGGCCCTGCCGGGTGAGGGCATGCGCGTCTTCGTGCTCAAGGAAGGCAAGGAGGCCGGCCAGGGGGTCGCCTACCTCGACGACGGCACCATGATCGTCGTGGAGAACGGCCGCCGGTACATCAACAAGAACGTGGAAGTCGTGGTCACGAGCGTGCTCCAGACCGCGGCAGGCCGGATGATCTTCACGAAGCTCAAAGAGGACATGGAGACCGAGTACCAGGCGGGGGGAAAATGACGGCATTCGGAGAATGCCGTATTGTAAATTGGAAATTGTAAATTGAAAAATGCAAAATTAACGAGGTGAACCTCAGACCATAAAAGAAACTTTACCACGGAGTTGCACGGAGGAGGCGCACGGAAAGAGCAAAAAACAATCTTTATAATATGTTTCTCATCATTTCAGTGAGACTCCGTGGCATTTTCCGTGGTAAAAACTTGACTCAAAATTCAAGATGTCAGTCTGTAAAGTACTTTAAGGAAGCAAATTTGAAATTTTCAATTTGCAATTTGACTTTTGCAATTTTTTCTCGTGGGAGGATCAATGTCAGGTCATTCAAAATGGGCAACGACGAAACACAAGAAAGCCGCCACTGATGCCAAGCGCGGAAAGATCTTTACGAAGATCACCAAGGAGATAACGGTCGCGGCCAGACTCGGCGGCGGCGACCCGGACGGCAACCCCCGGCTCAGAACGGCGGTAGCCAAGGCAAAAAGTGTGAGCATGCCCGCCGACAATATCAAGCGCGCGATCCAGAAGGGCACCGGCGAACTGCCGGGGGTCTCGTACGAGGAAATAATCTATGAGGGATACGGACCGGGCGGCGTAGCGGTCATTATCGAGGTCATGACGGACAACCGCAACAGGACCGTTTCCGAGATTCGCAATATTTTCAGCAAGGCCGGCGGCAACATGGGCGAGGCGGGCTGTGTCGCCTGGATGTTCCACAAGAAAGGGTATCTCGTGGCCAACCGCGCCAAGGTTGATGAGGAGAAGCTCATGACGCTGGCCCTCGACGCGGGCGCCGAGGACATGCAGGCGGAGGACGATAACTTCGTCATCACCACGGCCCCCCATGATTTTGAAAAGGTGAAGAAGGCCCTCGAAGACGCGGCCGTTCCCCTGGAAGTCAACGAAGTGACCATGGTGCCCCAGACCTACGTGAAGCTGGAGGGCAAGGAGGCGCAGCAGATGCTCCGCCTCGTTGAAACGCTTGAAGACAATGACGATGTGCAGAACGTGTACGCGAACTTCGACATTCCTGAGGAAATCCTGAGCGCGATCGGCGCCTGATCGGTCGCACGGCAGGCGGTGCGCGTTGTGCTGCAGATGGGCGGCATGTGCTGTGTGGACCGTGATCTGTATCTGTGTGACGATGTGCGGGAGGGCGCATGAAGGTTTTGGGGGTTGATCCGGGCACTCTTACGAGCGGATTCGGGATCGTATCTGAAGAAGACCATAAGCTGTTCCATGTCGTGTCGGGAGGGATAAGTCCCTCGGCCAAGAATCCCTTTCCGAAACGGCTCAAGAAAATTTACGAGGAGCTCGAAAAGATCATCGACAAGTACCGGCCGAACGTGGTGGTGGTAGAGGACCTGTTCGTTTCAAAGAACATCAAGTCCGCGCTCAAGCTGGGACACTCGCGGGGCGTGGCAATCCTGGCGGCCATGAACGCCGGCCTCCCGGTGTTCGAATATTCCCCCTCCGAGGTCAAACAGGCCGTGGTAGGGAACGGGAAGGCCGAAAAAAAACAGGTGCAGCTCATGGTAAAATTTCTCCTCGACCTCCAGAAAGTTCCCCATCCCGCGGACGCGGCGGACGCCCTGGCCGCGGCGATTTGCCACATCCATTCCTCCCGGCTCAGGGAGATCCTGAAAAATTCCTCGTCTCTCCGCCAATCCGGGAAGGGCGTGGGCGGCCGCAGGCAGTAGCCGGCGCCCGGGCGCGGCAGGAGAACGCTGTGATCGCTTCCATTACAGGCAGGCTGAGACGCAAGGGAACGGATTATCTGGTTGTTGATGTCTCCGGAGTCGGTTACCAGGTACAGGTCCCGCTTTCGACGTACTGTTCCATTCCCGGAGACGGCGATGAGGTCAGCCTCCACATCCATACCCACCTGCGCGAGGACTCACTCAGTCTTTTCGGTTTTCTTACCCAGGCGGAGAAGGACCTGTTCCTCCTCTTGATGGGCGTCTCCGGCATCGGGCCCAAACTTGCCCTCGCGGTCCTGTCGAGCCTCTCCGTGGAAAACATTGTCTGTGCCATTCAGGCCTCGGACGATTCCCGGCTCTGCAGCATTCCGGGGATCGGAAAGAAGACCGCTGCGCGCATGGTGCTCGAGCTCAGGGACAAGATGAAGCAATTCGCGGTTTCCGAGGAAGCGCTTGCCCAGCCCGGAACAGAGTCACTCCGGAACGACAGGGAAGACGCTTTGTCGGCGCTCGTAAACCTGGGATACAAAAAACCTTTTGCCGAGGAAGCGCTCAAAACAGTCGCCCGCACCCGTACCGGCCTGACCGTCCAAGGTCTGATCAGGGAAGCCCTGGGTGTTTTGATGAAGAGATAGATTTGGAGCGAGCCGACCGCGTCGGCGTAATCCCTTTTCCTTGAAGGGAGAGGATTACGATGAGGGGGGACACGGCAACACGGTTGCCTGGGTCCAGAAGACAGATGCCCGAGAGGATCATAGCACCGGAACAGAACGACGACGAATGCCGGCTTGACTGGAGCCTGCGGCCTGTACGGTTCGAGGAGTTCGTGGGACAGGACAGGCTGAAGGAGAACCTGCGCGTTTTCATCCGGGCGGCGAAGGAGCGCGGCGAGGCCCTCGACCACGTGCTGTTCTGCGGACCTCCGGGACTGGGCAAGACCACGCTGGCGAACATCATCTCCCATGAACTCGGCGTCGAGATCAAATCAACATCGGGTCCGGTGCTGGAGCGGGCCGGCGACCTCGCCGCCATCCTGACCAACCTGGAACACCGCGACGTCCTCTTTATCGACGAGATCCACCGGTTGAACCGCGTGGTGGAGGAAGTGCTCTATCCGGCCATGGAGGACTTTCAGCTCGACATCATCATCGGCCAGGGACCGGGCGCGCGGTCCATCAAGCTCGACCTTCCGCACTTCACGCTCGTGGGTGCGACGACGAGGACAGGCCTGCTCACCTCTCCGCTCAGGGACCGCTTTGGAGTGATCGAGCGGCTCAATTTTTACGCCCCCGCGGAGCTGCAGCGGATCGTGCAGCGATCGGCCGATCTCCTGCGGGTGAAGGTCGAGCCGGCCGCAGCAGGCGAGATCGCGCGTCGTTCCCGGGGCACCCCGAGGATCGCCAACCGGCTCCTCAGACGGGTGAGGGACTTCGCCCAGGTGCAGGGCGACGGCGTGATCACCCGGCCGATCGTGGCAGGCGCCATGAGCAGGCTCGAAGTCGACGAAAAGGGCTTTGATGAGATGGACCGCAGGCTCCTCCTTTCGATCATCGAAAAGTTCGAAGGCGGGCCGGTGGGGCTCGATACCCTGGCCGCCGCGCTCAACGAGGAGAAGGACACTCTTGAGGAGGTCTATGAGCCCTACCTCATTCAGGAAGGGTTTCTCGACCGCACCCCGCGCGGAAGACAGGCCACAAAGCTGGCCTACGAATATTTCGGGAAACGAAAGCCCTCCACGAGCCAAGAACGGCTGTTATAGGTATGGGGGAGCCACGCCAAAGGCGTGGTCTCGGGATTCGGAAAACGGTAACGAGGCCCGTATCGTTGTTCGGTAACGGTAACGTCCATGCACGCACCACGTAACCGCCGGACGAAACGGGCGTCGCAACCGTAGCCATTTTTCGGTATGACGAAAATCCTCTTCCACATATGCTGCGCACCCTGCGCCATTTATCCCTATTCCCGGATGCGGGAAGACGGCCTTGAGCCGGTAGGGTTTTTCTACAACCCCAACATCCACCCCTACCAGGAATACAAGAAGCGCCTGGACACGCTCAAGGACTTTTCGGTCCGCGTCGGCCTTGACGTGCTCTACCGGGACGATTACGACCTTGACGGGTTCCTCCTGCGCGTAGCAGGCAAGGGCGCCATGCGCTGCGAGCAGTGTTACCGGATGCGGCTGAACGCGGCAGGTGAAGCGGCCGCCAGGGGCCGTTTCAGCGCCTTTACCACGACGCTCCTGTACAGCAAACGGCAGAAGCATGACCTTATCCGGGGAGTGGCGCAAGAAATGGCAGCGGAGCACCGCGTTGAGTTCTACTACGAAGACTTCCGCCACGGCTGGCGGGAAGGGATCGTGGAATCAAAGGCCATGGGCCTCTACCGCCAGCAGTACTGCGGGTGCATTTACAGCGAGTGGGAGAGGTATCGGAAATAAAGACGGAAGAGGGACGCGTAGGGGCAACCCTATGTGGTTGCCCTCATTGCGGAATGCAGATTTCTGAATGCGGAATGACAGGCGTCTCGCCTGACTTGCAGCCTGCGTTAGAAGAGAAAACCATGTCCTTAAAATTTTTTTTATTGCCCGCAATCCTCATCGTATTTTACGCTCACCCTTTTCCCGTATCTGCATCAGAAAACATTCGCGTTGCCGTCCTTGACAACCAGAAGAGCATTACCGTGCAGTCGGAGCGGGGACTGGTGCTGGAAGGCATGCGCCCCGGCCGCAGGGAGAAAACGATGATCTTCAGCGCTTCCTATGGGGGCACCAGGCCGGCGCGGGTCAGGTCAGAAGGTGAATTCACCCGGCTGAACGGAGCGGACTACCGGGGCTGGATCGAGATCAGAAAGAAAAAGAACGGCCTCTTTCTCGTTGTGAATGACCTCGACATGGAAGACTACCTCATGGGAGTTGTGGCCGAGGAGATACCCTGCGACTGGGAATTCGATGCGCTCAAGGCACAGGCCGTGGCGTCGCGGACATACGCGCTGTACCGGAAGAAGAATTCCGGCAAGAGACCCTACCACGTCCTTGCCACGGTCAAGGGCCAGGTCTACTCGGGCAGGCGCGGAGAACGGGCGAGTACGGTGCGGGCGGTGAGGGAAACAGGGGGGCTTGTTCTCGTCTACAACGGGAAGGTGATTTCGGCCTTCTATCATTCGAGCTGCGGCGGGCATACGGAAGATGCCTTCGAGATATGGGGGATTGACGCGCCCTATCTCAAAGGCGTTGACTGCGGCTGTCAGGAGATATCAAAGTACGGGGTATGGGAGAAGCGCTTCACGATGAAGTCCATTGCACTGTCCCTGGGCAAACTCGGGTACCGGCTGAAAGACATTTCAGGCCTGGACATAGGGAGCATTACAGCGGCAGGGAGAGTGCGTGAGGTCGCCCTCAAACACGCGGGGGGAACGACGAACCTGCCTGCCGAGACCCTGCGGCAGGCCCTTGGGTATTCACAGGTCCCGAGCGTCTTCTTCGAGCCCATGGCTTCCGGCGCAGAAGTCGTTTTCTCGGGCAGGGGCCTCGGCCACGGCGTGGGGCTGTGTCAGTGGGGGGCAAAAGAGATGGCGCAGAAGGGATTTGATTACAAGGCCATTCTCGGCCGGTACTACCCCGGGACGGAGCTTGTGCGGATGGGTGAGTTGTAGCAGGGTGCACTGTCCCACAGAACAGGATAGTGTCCCTCTTGAGCACGTGGTGACTGACCTCGCCTGACGACGGACGTTTGCGGCAATTGCAAAAATTATTTTTCCATCCGGCATTTTTCTGTTATTTTTTTATTTGTAAACCATTATGATTAGGTTCTCCCTGCGCTAAAACCAACAGCTTTTTTGCGCGTAATCGCTCAATTTAACGCGCTTTTGCTTTGACTAAAATACAATAAGTCAAAAATATCAACTACTTGAACCCATGGCACGCCCGTTGCATTATTTAGGCTTGAGATGGAAGAGGAATCATCATGATATTCTACAAGTTATGAACAAGTGAAACAAGCAGACACCGGGGGGGAAGGAGGCAGTGGCTGCCTGAAAGCAGCAGTGACCGCTACCTAATAAAGAAAACAAGGGGACATGGACAAAAGCGGGGAATGATCATCCAAAAAAGTTCAGGAATTCAAAATATCATAAGGAGGAACGTAAAATGAAAAGGATATTCGTAGTAATGGCAGTGCTGGCGGCAGCGGCCCTCATCGGCGCCGGCATCGCCATGGCAGGCATCTCGAACACGAAGCACAACCTGAGCAACTCGGCCACACCGACGCGGACGTTTTATTCAACGGCAACGGCAACGGGCACGAGCGAAATCTGCGTGTTCTGCCATACGCCGCATAACGCGTCAGGGACGCAGCCGCTTTGGAACAGGACAGTGAACAATCTCGGGTTCACCGTCTACGGCACCACGCTGGCCGGCACCACGGCAAGCGCAACGGTGAGTTCCGGGACGCTGCTCTGCTTCTCCTGCCATGACGGCGTCACCGCGCTCAACACCCTGTCGAACTATCCCGGCAGCTCAACGTCCGTCACGATGAACAATAATCAGACCCTGCTGACCGGCTTTGCCGTACTCGGCAAGGATTTGAGGAACGACCATCCGGTGGGTATTGTCTATAATGAAGGCAGGGCAAGCCTGAAGACTATTACAAATATCGCGACCGGCCAGACCACCGTCAGGGTCCTGACTGCCAGCACGCTTTCGGGACAGAACGCAGTTTCTCAGGTGGAGTGCTCAAGCTGCCATGACCCGCATCTTGACACAAACCCGTCATTCCTGAGAGTGAGCAACGCGAGCAGCGCCCTCTGCATTGCCTGCCACAACAAGTAAGAGAAAAAATATTTTTCCAGACATTTCGTCAAGAGGGGGGAGGCGACTCCCCCCTCTTTTTGTACCCTGACGTTTTGTCGTGGAATCAATAATTTAGTTTTGACATCGCCCTGCCTCGGTGTTAAGATGAAATTGTTCAAGAACCGTGAATATCTTTCATAAACAGAAACTCATGAGGACGGCGCTCCTGCAATGATAAAAAATACATTTTATGTCCCGGTGTTTTTTTTGACGGCCTTCTTTTTTGCGTGCGCTGCCGCCCCGCGCCAGGACATTAATCTCGTCTACCCCCTGCCGCCGGAAGAGCCGAAACTGGCCTTTCTCGGGAGCTACCGGGGAGAGGTGGATGTGAAGAAAAAGAGCGCTCTGGACGGCTTTCTGGGCTTTTTCTTCGGTTCCGGAGACAGGCCTGACCTGATAAAACCATACGGTGTTGCCTCGTTCGGGGACAAAATATACGTAACCGATACGGGCAGCGGAGAGGTCCTCGTTATTGACTTGAAAGAGCGAAAAGTCCGGCGCATCGGAGACGGGGGGGCAGGGAAACTATCGGTCCCCATCGGCCTTGCCATTGCCGCAGACGGGACCATTTTTGTTGCCGACGCCAAGCTAAAGCGGGTGTTCGGTTATGACCAGACGGGAAAAGTTAAGCTGGCCATCGGACTGAAAGACGAGTTCAAAAACCCTGCGGGCGTGGCGGTCAATAATGAACTGGGCAGGCTCTACGTCGTGGACAGCCACGGCAATGCCGTGCACGTGTATTCCACGAAGGGAACGCCCTTGTTCCAGTTCCTGGGCGGCGAGGGCGGCTTCCTCTATCCTTCGAACGTGGCCGTTGACAAGCGCAACGGCAATGTGTACGTCGTTGACACCCAGAACTTCAAAGTGCAGGTCTTTGATAAAGACGGCAAGTTTTTACGGACCTTCGGAAAGATCGGCGACGTGCCCGGGACTTTTTCCAGGCCGAAGGGGATCGGGATCGACAGTGATGGCCACGTGTACGTCGTGGACGCGGCCTTTAACAACTTCCAGATCTTCGACGAAACAGGCCAGCTCCTTTTATTCATCGGCGGCGAGGGGAATGCGCCCGGACAATTCCAGCTCCCGGCAGGGATGTACGTGGATGAAAAAGACCGGATATACGTGGTGGACAGCTTTAACTTCAGGGTGCAGGTTTTTCAATACCTGAGCGACCGCTGGAAAAAGGAGCACCCGGAGGAATATAACAAATATCTCCTGACTCAACCGGCGGCAAAATAATGCACGACAAAAGACCGTCGGGGGCCTCTTTTCCCATTCCGTTTTCTCTATTCCGCAGCGTTTCCAGGAAGATTATCTATGGGCAAAATCGCAGTGCTCATTCCCTGTTATAACGAAGCCGTCACGGTCGGCGCCGTGGTGCGGGACTTCAAGGCCCAGCTCCCTGACGCCGATGTCTATGTCTTCGACAACAATTCCACAGATGAGACCGTGGAAGAGGCAAAGAAGGCCGGCGCCATTGTCCGCTCCGAAAAGAGGCAGGGAAAGGGCAACGTGGTGCGGTCCATGTTCAGACAGGTGGACGCCGATGTGTACGTGATGGTGGACGGGGACGGGACCTACCCTGCTGAAAAGGTCAAGGAGCTCATTCAGCCCGTTGTTGAGGACGAGGCGGACATGGTGATAGGCTCGCGGCTCCACACCGTGTCCGAGAGCCACTTTAAACTGCCGAACCGCTTGGGGAACCGTTTGTTCCTGGTTCTCCTCAACGCAATATTTGGGGAACGCATAACCGATTTGCTGTCAGGGTACCGGGCATTCAACCGGCGCGTGGTAAAAGGCCTGCCCCTGCTCAGCCGCGGGTTCGAGATAGAAACGGAGTTGACGGTGAAGTGTCTCGAACGCCGGCACCGGATCGTCGAGGTCCCCATCAACCTCTCTCCGAGGCCCGAGGGCAGCACATCCAAGATTAAAATCGTACGGGACGGCTTTCTGATCCTGAACACGCTTTTCGGACTGTTCAGGGACTATAAACCGTTGACTGCTTTCGGGCTCATTGGGTTGTTTCTCGCCGGCTGCGGCCTGGTCCCGGGCATCGTGGTCATCAGGGAATATATGATGACCGGCGCCGTCTACCGCGTTCCCTCCGCCATCCTTGCCGTGGGGCTGGTCCTTTCCGGCGTCCTGGTCGCGTTTATCGGCATGGTCCTGCACACCATATCCCGTCATTTTCAGGAGATCGGCTGTCAATTGCAGAATATTTCCGATAAAGTCCAGGAGTAAATGCCTTCCAGGCGATGAGCAGGATGAAATTCCTTTTTATAAATCCGAAACGGGAAATAGAAAAAAAGAACATCTGGAGCGTGATCAATTCCCGGACCCCGCCGCTGGGACTCGCCGTATTATCAGCGGTGCTGGAACAGGAAGGCCATCAAACCGATATTGTCGATGCCGCGGCCCTCGACCTGGACATTCCCGATATCCTCTCGCGGATCAGTCCCGATGTTGATTTCGCCGGTTTGACCGCAACAACGCCCGAAATCACCGGCGCAACGCGCATCGCCGGGGCAATCCGCGAACGGTTTCCCAAACTCAAAATCATCTTCGGAGGAGTTCACCCGACTGTTTTTCATCGAGAGATGGTCCGGGACGGCGTGTGCGATATCGTCGTGCGGGGCGAGGGAGAGCGCCCTGTCCTTGCCCTTGCGCAGCAGCATCCGCCGGGCTCCATTGCCAACCTTACCTGGAGGACGGAAACCGGCGAGGTGAAGATCAACCCGCAAAGCGATCAGTACGTGGACCTCGATGGGCTTCCTCTCCCCGCCTATCACAAGCTGTCCATGGAGAAATATCATTCCGCGCTGGGGGCGGCAATAAGGAGCCCTTCCCTCGGCATGATTACCTCGCGGGGATGCCCGGGCGCCTGTACGTTCTGCTTTTCCGGCATGTTCGGATCGAAAGTACGCTTCATGTCTCCGGGAAAAATTCTCGAACAGGTCCTCGCCGTGCAGTCCCGTTACGGCATCAGGGAGATATCCTTCTACGACGATACCTTTACGGCGAACCGGAAACGAGTAGAGGAATTATGCCGCCTGCTGATCTCCCGGAAGGTCGATATTGCCTGGTCCTGTTTCGCGCGGGTGGACACCGTGGAGCCCGGTATCCTCGCATTGATGAAAAAGGCGGGGTGCCATCAGATCTGCTACGGCTTCGAGTCCGCAGACGAGTCCATTCTAAAGGCGGTGAACAAAAAAATCAACGCCGTAAAGGTCGCCAATGCCGTTCACTGGACCAGAAAGGCCGGCATCGACATACGCGGCGCCTTTATGCTGGGAAACCCCGGCGAAACGGCGGGGAGTTTGCGCCGGACCGTGGAGTATGCAAAACAACTGGGGATCCAGTTCGCCATGTTCAATATAACGACCCCGTTTCCGGGGACGGCCCTTTTCGACTGGGCCGTGGAGAACGGGTTCCTGAAACATCGCGACTGGGACCACTACGACCTGGCACATGTCGTGCTGGAGCTCCCGACGGTCCCGTCGGAAACGGTCCGGCAATTCTATTTCCGGTCGTATCGTGAATTTTATCTCCGGCCATTCTATATGCTGAAACGGTTGCTTTCCCTGCGGACGTGGGGTGAAATGCTGACGTACGTAAAAGTTTTTTTCGGGATACTTTCGCTTTTGACTGCCAGGAAAACGAAGGGCCATGCCTAGCGCAGATGTCGTAATCCGGGATTTGGAGATAATGGCCGGGGCCGTCCACTACCGAAAGTGGATTTACAGTCAGTTCTCGCCCTATCTTGGTCAAAGAATCATCGAGGTGGGCGCGGGGACCGGTAATTTTACAGAACTGTTTCTTGACCGTGAGCTTGTTGTCGCCCTTGACAGCTATCTTCCCTGTATAGAGTATCTGAAGCAGAAGTTCATCCACAACCACAATGTTGTTCCCGTGCAGATGGATATTTCCGATCCTGCGATCACCGATCTGGACAGGTATGCCCCCGATACCATCGTTTGTATAAATGTGCTCGAGCACGTTCAGGATGATGGTGCGGCCCTTTCCAATATGTTCAAAATACTGACCCGGGGAGGCACGCTTGCTCTCCTGGTTCCGGCTTTGCCGTTCCTCTACGGCAGTATTGATCGTCTCGTAGGGCATCAACGGCGGTACCGGAAGAGAGAGTTGGCGGAGAAACTTGCCCGGGCCGGATTCAGCGTACCCGGCATCTACTTTATGAACTCAATCGCCGTTCCCGGCTGGCTCTTGACCGGCCGCATTCTCAAACAGCGTGAAGAATCACCCCGGCAGATCAAGTTTTATGACACCATTGTCGTTCCCGTCCTGAGGCGTATGGAGAGCTTTATCAGGCCGCCTTTCGGCCTCTCTCTCGTCGTTATCGCTCAGAAGGAGAGAGATAACGAGTAAAGAGTTGAATTCGTAATGGAGCGATGCCCGATGAATAAGGAGGATTATTCCGTGGTTTCAGAGAGAGCGCCGTATCAACGCATACTGGTCCCGTTGTTCCTTGCATCGGTCTTTCTTCTTGCTCTCACGAAGATGAGCGATGTCGATGCCTGGATTCACCTTACCTTCGGCAGGCTGATTTGGAATGTTAAGGGTATGCCCGGCACCGAGCCGTTCCTTTATACCATGCTCGACAAGCCGTTTACGTACAGTTCGTGGCTCTTTGGTCTTCTCTATTACGCGGCCTACCATGCTTTCAATGTATATGGCGTCATCCTGCTCAAGGCCATCACGGTCACGTTTGCCTTCGCCATCCTTCTGAAGGACTCACTGAGGCCCCGGCAAAACGTCATTGTCGTTGTTGCCGTTCTTTCCCTGATTGCCATCATGGCCCGTTACCGTTTCGTAGAGAGACCCGATACGTTCATGATGGTTTTCCTGTCGTTCAGCATTTTCAGCCTGAATGCCTATGTGTACGATAATAAGAAATATATCTATGCCCTTCCCCTGATCCATATGCTCTGGGCCAACAGCCATTCGAGCATCAACCTGATGTTCGTGCCGTTTTTTGCATTTATCGTGGGCGGCGTCATACAGCGGTATTTCGGCGAAAAAATCAGGAAATTCCCCGCCACCCCGTCATCTGCACAGCTCCGTACTGTTCTCTTTATCGGCGCAGCGTCCTTTGCCGCATCGCTTATAAGCCCTTATTTCACGGAACAATATACGTTCGGGGCCCGGTTTCTTGCCTCAGACTGGTTTAAACAGGAAATAAATGAACTTCAGGCGCCGACCTGGGAATCGTTCAAATGGCCCTATCTATTTACAGGATTTCTTGTTATATCCTTTGTTCTCAACAGGAAGCGGTTCACGCTCATCCATCTGCTCCTGGTCATGCCGTTTATCGTGCTTTCCTTTACCGCGCTTCGGTTCGTCTTCCTTTTGGGCATCGTAGGCGGGCCTGTGGCGGCCAGGAACTTTGCGGAATTTATTCATGATTCGCAGCTCCCGGCGCTTCTGGCCGGAGTCAGGACTAAAGAATACGCCAAAACAGCCATTGCCGTTTTACTTGCGTCCTGGATTGTCCTCTCTACCGTACTCATTCTTACCAAGACGAAGCCCTTTGATAACGATGAAAAGGACTTCGGTTTCGGCGTAAGCTATGTGAATGTTCCTGAAGAGGCCCTCAGGTATATGGACAAAAGGAACATTTCCGGCAGGATCTTCAATCTTTTTCAGTGGGGCCAGTATATTACCTGGAGGGACTTTCCAAAGCGCTCCGCGTTTATTGACGGCAGGGGTTTTCTGTCCGAAGACCTGATCAAGAAAATGGAAGTGGCATTGCAAAGTCCTTCGATCCTGGAGGAGTTGTACCGGACCTATGGCTTCGAAGTTCTCCTCGTAACGTATCCAATTATGAAAACCGATGTTCCCGGGGCATTTTCCGAGGAAGACGCGGTCGTGTCGAGCCCTGACTGGGCCCTGGTATACTGGGACGACAAGTCGCTCGTCTATGTAAAGAGGAACGGACGATATGCTTCCGTGATCAAGCAGGACGAGTACCGGTTTATCAAGCCGGCCAATACCGCCTATACGGAGGGAATTTTTTCCGACGAGGGGTACCGCGCTCACCTCATCGAGGAACTGAAAAGGAATATCGCAGAGACCGGGTCTTCGAAGGCATACGCCCTTCTTGGGCTGCTGTATAACAAAGTAGGCCGGTATAGGGATGCCATCGAGGCATTTTCCCGCGTTCAACTGACCTTTCCGGAGGACCACCGGGCCCAGGCATATTCGGGCATGGGATATGCGTATTTAAAGCTTGACCAGCTTGATACGGCCCTTGCGTATTACAAGAAATCCCTCGCCCTGGCCGAGAATGACGCGTTGTATTATGAGATAGGGACGGTATACCTCAAGAGGGACGAGAAAAAGAAGGCGTTATCTTTTTTTGAAAAAGGGCTGCGCTTGCATAAAAATATTCGTCCCATCTATCCGCTGCTCATCGGCTTATACCGCGACCTCGACATGGGCGATAAGGAGGCGAAACTTCAGAAAATGTACCAGCAACAATCGCTCGTCGATGCGGGAAAGGAACATTTTGAGAAGGGCGTTAAAGCATATTTCAGCAGGAAATACGAGACGGCCGCGGATGAGTTCAAGGAATCCATTGCCGCCAATCCTTCCAATCCGGCCCCCTACAGCAATCTCGGCTATATCTATTATGATATGGGCGAAATGAGTTTGGCGTTGCAATACCATAAAAGGACGGTCGAGATAGATCCCGGGCACGCCAATTCTCATTACGGCTTGGCGCTCATCTATATGAAGCGGGGAGAGTCCCGGCTGGCCCAGCGGCATTTACGGGAATATCTGCGGCTCGAGCCCGCAGGATATTATTCGCGGAAGGCCAAGGAGCTGCTGAAGGGCATGGAGTAGGTGATGGGACCGTGCCCCGTCCGGGCTGCCTGATTAAAGCGTAGATCTCGGTTGAATTCTGGAGCGCGCTTGGGTAAAATGAGGCGGTCGCCGTTTATGCGGCGTGAACCATTCATTGCTTTTGCTTCTCGTCCGCGAGGAAAGGAGCCATCATGTACAGGATTATTCTCACTCTCACCATTGTTCTGATTCCACTTGTGGCCGCGCCGTCATTTGCCGACGATGTCGTGGTCGCCAGGGTGAACGGCACCGCGATAACTGCACGAGACCTCAGGGAGGCTGTTGACCGGTTGATCCCCGCTGCCGCGTTCCATGGCACTGTGTCTGAGGAGAAACGGAATCAGTACCGGGACAAAGCGCTCGAGGACCTGATCAATCAGGAGCTCCAGTATCAGGACGCCCTGGCGCGGGGCATGAAGCCTGACAAGAAGCTCGTAAAGGTACGGATGAAAGAGATCCGCGAAAAGTTCCCTTCGGAGCTGAGCTATGAACAGGCTCTGGCGCAGCAGGGAGTTACGGAAGACGCACTGAAGGCGCGCGTTGCGAGAATTGTCCTCATCCAGGCCGTAACCGGAAAAGTCGTAGACGAGCCGTCACAGATGAAGGACGGGGATGTTAAGGAATACTATGACCGTAACAGTGAAAAGTTCAAGCAGCCGGAAAGCGTAAAGCTGAGGATAATTTCTACGAAGGATGAGAAAAAGGCCAAGGAAATTCTGGCCGGGCTTAAGGCAGGCAGAGATTTCGGCGATACAGCCGCAAGGATGTCGGAAGATGATTACCGCATCATGGGCGGTGACATCGGGTATATCCATCGGGGGAGAATTCTCCCTGAGATAGAGCAGGCGGCGTTTAACTCGTTGAAAGCGGGTGAGATGAGCGGGTTGCTCAAGGCAAAGGGGAAATGGTTCATTATCAAGGTGGAAGACAGAAAACCTGAGCATCTGGTGAGTTTCGATGAGATCAAGGAGAAGCTGAAAAAAGATATCGAATCAAGGCGCTCAGCTGAGTTGAAGGAGAAGTGGATTGCCGGCCTGCGGGAAAAAGCGAAAATAGAGGCAGTAATAAACACACAGTAGGCAGCAACCAGTAACCAGTAGACAGCAAACAAAAAGGCCCTTTCAAAAAAATAGGAACCAATCCCACAACTGTATCATTTTGCTCACACCTGAGCGTTTATGCTCATCCGTTACCATTTCAACGTCCCGCTTTTTTTTGTAACATGTTGAAAAAAAAGAGTAAAATAATTAAATTTTTGCGGGCAACATTTTTGCAAGATGGGTAGTAAGGAAAAAAGTATCCTAAATTTCCTGAGAAATGGACTTCTGTGAAAAATTTTTTTTTACCCATAATTTATGTAGGCGGACTTCTTCTGATTATCTTCATCCTGCCCGGAAGCGCTCTCTCTCAATACCGTATTTCGGGCGTTGTTGAGTTTACTTATCGCAATCTTGAAACAAAAACGGGAAATTCCGTTTCTTCCAATCCGTACTGGACCCAGACCTACCGCGCCAACCTCCAGGGTGATGTCCTCGATCCCCGTTTCATGACATTCAGCGGCGGCGCAGGATATTCCGTCTATACCTACAAAAACGCCGGCAATTCCAGTATCGTCGATTATAATCTCAACACCTCATTTTTCCCCGGCATGAAGGTCTCGTGGAATCTTTTCGGAAGCAAGAGTGTTACCACGTTCGAAAGCACAGCCCTGATAGCGGGCTACGACGTGACGACAACCACGTACGGCGCAACGCTCAATCTCCGGCTGGGGAGCAGGGGTAAGTCCAATAATAACTGGAGCAACGCCAGCGGCAATAGCGGGACGTTGTTGCCCGATATAACACTGAGCCGCATCCACAGCGAATCGGAATCTCTCGGCACCGTCGTTCCCCTGCGTGAAACGCGCGACGACACGAGAGCATCGCTTAATTACCGTTTCAGTTCTCTGGCGGACCTCCATCTGGACGGCGCGATAGAGCAGTACGAGAATCAGGTCAGCAACTCATCATACGAAACGAAGACCGCCAGTCTTCTATCGAACGTACGGGTATCTCCCGGCGCGGACCTCAAACTGAGCGGCCGCGTAACGGACCGTCAAACCGACAACGTCGCCGGCTATAATCCGAACGAGACAATATGGGCGTATAATATGACGCTCGATTTCAAAGAAAAGAACGGCATGCGCCATTACTATATGTACGATTTCAGCGAGCAGAAGTCTCCCACGTTTGACTATAAGCAGCAGCGAGCTATGGCCCGGGTCGTCCAAAAAATCAGGGAGGACTGGCGGATCCAGGGAGGAGTGGACTACAGCCTGTCGGATTACGTTCGTGAACCCGATACCTTGATACCGGGAGGGGAGAAAAGCCGTCTTGAGACCGGCGGCCTGCTGGGAGGCGTAGCGTACACGAAAAAATATACTCCCGCCTTTCTGGGACCCTTCACGATCGATACGAACTACGATTTCACGACGGGCTTTTCCAAGCTTTCCTCTGAAACGGGAGGTACGGAAGGCGGCGGCGCGTACTATACGAACAACGTCGGTCTGGGGATAGGGAGTTCGGGATGGAAAAATGAGACCCTGAGCCTTTTTTACAATTACACCGGCAGGAGAGACCATTCCCCCGTTGCAAACGATGCATGGCAGCACGCGTACCGTTTTACTGTTTCGACGCAGAGGATCCCCCGGACCGCCATCAGGGGATCGGTATACTATACGACGCAGGAGAACAAGAGCGAAGCGGGCAACATCCACCTGACTACCCAGACATTCTCGAATCAGCAGGTCACGGTGAACCAGCAGCGTCGGGCATGGACCTACGACCTGACAGCAGAACACACGGTATCGACATATCTAAACCTGACGGCCGGTGCGTCCCGTGGCCAAACGGCTTCGACGTATTACACGCTTTCGACGCTCCCGAGCCTGGTGAATACGGATGATACGTTTTACTACGGGACCGCTAATGTTACCTATCCCCTTACACGGCATTTAGTCTACCGTGCGCAAGTGCGAGAGGACTATCGAAAAAGCGCAACGGAAGATGCCGAAGGCCGCCAGGTGAACATGTTTCTTGACTATCGTATTCGACAGATTTTTGTAACCGTTGAATACCGCTGGAGACAGGATATACCGCAGAACACCCTCAGGACCGAGCAGCAGTATTACTACGTAAAGCTGTCGAGGCCTTTCTGATCAGACAATAGAGTACCGCTGTCATATGACAGACTAACGAATAAAACAGCGTATGATATCTGACATCTGCACATCTTCTTTCTTCATATGCTTTCCGCCGGAGCGTAGCTCACCCGGTTTCTGCCGTTCTTTTTCGAAAGATAGAGCGCGTCGTCCGCCTTTTTCACCAGCTCCT
>CAKKPG010000016.1 GCA_919901555.1 Nitrospiria bacterium
AAACAAACCCATAACGCCCGCAGTCCAACAATATAGACCTGGCCCCATGGACTATGGCTTTGTTGATACTGAACACAACGCAACGAGTGCAACAACGTCACCCTGTGTTCGTCTCGCCGGAGAGAGGGACGAACTCTCAATGATCGTCCGGATATCGGAAAGATGCCGGGCGGGCTGCTTTTTCTGCTCGAGCATCACGTTTACTTTTGTCGCAGCCAGGCCTGAGCGTGCGACTTTCTCGCTTGTGATGGTATAGCCGGGCAGGTTAAGCTTGGCGAGCTCCGAACGCAGCGCCTCGATGGGCACACCGGCGTCCACGAGGGCGCCGAGGGTCATATCGCCGGATATGCCGGAAAAGCAGTCGAAGTAGGCAAGGGTCATAGTTTTATTTGGATAACATCAATAGCATATTTCAACCTGAAAGCTTGCATCCATTTGGCGCTTGAACTTTATTGCTTACACCTACAAACCTGCAGTTTCAGACAGACGCAATAATCATCGAATGTTGTCTGCAACGTGCGGGTGTGGGGTGCGCTTCCCAGCGTCCCACACGAACCGTTGGTCGGTTCATTCAATCCAGAACTACGGTTGTAAAGGTAGAAACATGCTCTGTTTACCCCGACTTAAGGGTGCTATTTAAAAGCTAGATAGGTTACATTATTCAGTGACAGAGGCTCTTCTTTTCCGCTTTTCAGTTTATAAATGTACATGTCCTGAACCTTATATCTTTGGCGATAATCAGCCTTACTCCTTTTACCTAAAATAAGCGTATCCTGATCAAGCCATCCGACTGCGAATCTATCCGCCACCGTAAGAATATTTCCACCTCCGTCAACTTTTCTTATCGTTGTAAAATACTTATTTCCGACAATAGAAATCGCAATCAGGTTGCCATCAGGCGAAAAAACCGCTGTATCAGGAACATACTCATCTTCCTTTCCCTGATTTCCAAATTCTTTCCATTCATCGTACACGCTGGCGCTTTTTTTCGAGACCGCATTCCAGATAATAACGGTATTGTTTGTGTAGTTCGATCCACCACAGCATGTTTTATCATTCGGCGTATAAGCTATTTTCCTTTCATCGCTTGACATGGCGAGAAATTCTTCAATTTCTCCATTAAGGATTGTTTCCGTCCCTGACGCAAAGTCCACTACATATATGCCTGTGTGTCCGCTATATAGCTGTCTTTCAACTTTAGTCGTTAGATACAGAGTTGACGGCATGATTGCTGACCATGCGACCAGCTGCTTATCTTCTCTGTTGTCCGAACCAAGATGGTCAACGCGATATGTTTGCCTATACACTTCTATTCTATCCTGAGAGCCTGTCTTGGAAATGAATACGCTATTTTCTTTGTTTTCGGAGTCTGAGAAACGTCCTTCATCTATTACTGGAAAGCCGGCTCTCCAGTTTGCATTCCAAACCAGGCACTGGCCATTCGGCGAAAAGAGAAATGATGTTATGAAGCCTGAATCCGCTATAAGAAATGCTTTTGTGCCGTCCCAAACATATAAGTCCTCTCCTGATTTCCACATAACGTGACCGGCTGCGACTTCAAAAGGCTCCTTGATTTTATCAGATGGAACCTTCTCTTTCTCAAAACTGAAAACCAACTTCTTCTCTCTTAAAGGAAAGCATAGTTGATAAATATTATTCTGGTCACGGTAATATAGACACTTGGGATTATTTTGACTTGGGTCAACTGATAAAGGGCAAACAGAGTTAAATGCAGTGCTTGATATCGTATTTGTATTAGCCGACATAGCGGCTTGTTTAAGGCCATCGGCGGTCACGGGCTGATCTATATTACTTGACACACTACTCGAAACTGAAGTCGATAGCGTGCTGGATGGCTTCGTCTTTTCGTTCGTCGTACTTTTCGTACAACTCGCGAAAACTATTATCAATGCAATTACTATCAAAGATGATCGCATGTCTTTTACCCTCCGTCCTACCCACTGCCGGAACTACCGCTGGGTCGGACCAAGCTAAGTGAACACGCGCGTCACGCGCCGCCTTATGGCGCGTCGCTGTGGACGCGCAGGTTATTACTTTGACTCTGAATCTTCTTCGCTTGATGTAGACAGCGGCCTCAGGCGTTGCCATATTTGCGTTAACCGCGAACGCCCAATGACAAGTACCGCGCCTATTACGAATTGAATGGTATGCTCCAAAAGACTTGTCCACGACTTCTCAAGGTAGGCTTCCTGAAACATTTTGCCTGT
>CAKKPG010000017.1 GCA_919901555.1 Nitrospiria bacterium
ATTGAAAATTATGCAAAATAAGAAGCTCTTGACAGGAGCGATATAGTATGTCCCCCGAGTCGCGCCCTGCTCACGGGCCTGTGATGCGGGACGGAAACTGGAATCCGGAGAGATACCCTGGAAGCATGCGGTGAAGATTGAAAAACGGTTTGTGCGAGAACTGAATGCCATCTGTAAACAACCGCTCCGGTTCAAACCCGCCGGGACTTTGCGGTCGTATCTCATCGGCCCTGAGCAGGAGCACCTCTTCACCTTCCTGCGCATACCCGGCGTGCCGCCCACGAACAATCATGCCGAACAGTCGCTCAGGCACATGGTGATCTTTCGTAAAATCTGCTTCGGAACGAGATCGGACAGTGGAATAAAGACCCACAGTATCATTCCCACGCTCATCCAGACCGCAAGAAGGCAGGGCGTCCATCCAAGGGAGTTTCTGCACACCCTTCATACGGCCGATACCGCAACGGCCCAGGCGGCGCTGTATAATAATTCAAGTTGAAAAGAAGGTTGATAGAGAATACAATAACGGCATGATGGCTTCCGATCTGCGTGACGCAGGACGTACGGAGCGGCGCGCTCTTCTTTCGGCGATCATGCGATGACGGCAGGAAAAACGGCTAAACTGTTACGCTTGTGACCCTAAAGGCTTGAGAGAGCTGTAATTCATCATGTAATGTATTCTTCATCTCCGAATACGATCCTTTAAAAAAGGGCCGTAAATCGAGAGCAAATATGCGAATAGAAAAACAGTGCGCCATGTTCATGTCAATCTCCCTGCTTTTTCTTCTGTTCCCTTTCCTCCCGTCCGCATCGGGCGAAATATACCAATGGACGGACAAGAACGGGAATGTTGTCTTCTCTGATACTCCTCCATCCGGCAAGGAAGCAAAGATAAAGCAGCTGAAGGAGGACGGAGTTTACTTGGCCCCGCCGCGAGAGGAAAGGGCAGAACCTGCGATCAGAAATGAGACTGCAAACACCGCTCCTTCCCAGGACCGGGAGCGTGAGGCGAAACGGAAAAAGAGCATCCGCGATGTTAATGTCGTCATGTATTCGACAAACTGGTGCGGCTACTGCAAAAAGGCCCGGGAGTACATCACGTCCCTCGGCGCAAACCTGACCGAGTACAACATCGAAGAGGACAAAAGCAGGGGAGATGAGATGTTGAAAAAGAGCGGATCAAGGTCGATTCCGGTCATTGATGTGGAAGGGATAATCATCAGGGGCTATAGCCCCGGAATGATCAAACAGGCTGTGGAGCAGAAAGCGAATTTGTAAATATGTCACCCTCCCCGCACCCCTCCCATCTAGGGAGGGGACAGGACCGAGTCTGCTTTGTCCGCGATACATTTCCGATCGCCCCATTCTCTCCGCGCCATAAATGATTTTTATACCATCTTCGAATGAATTTATGGATTGTCCTCGCTGAAAGCCAATATTTTTCTTGACAACTTCTCTGTCATTATAATAACATAACCCCGCTTTTGCAAAATGAAACACCATTGACCACCAAGGCATGAAAAAAGCGGAACAGGAATGGCACGAGCGTTCCGAAAGGCCTGAATAAACGGTTTTTTTGTATTCGTCTCGTCGGTGTTCCTTTTATTTTTTGAAAGGGGAGAACAAGAAATGGTACGGCATTATTCAATGGCTTTAATCTTTATGCTGGTCATCGTAACGGCGCTGGTTCCAGCGGGGTTTGTGCTGGCTTCATCGGACGCGCCGGCAGCCCATGGTGAGCATGTTGCGGCATCTGCGCATGGTGCCGCGGCGGCCCCTGCTGCGCCTGCGTCCACGACGCCCTGGTGGATCTGGCCGCTGTCGCTGTTCGTCGTCACTTTTATCCTGGGCATTCTCGCGGTCCTCGGCGGCGTGGGCGGCGGGGTGCTGTTCGTGCCGATCGTGGGCGGATTTTTTCCGTTCAACATTGATTTCGTGAGAGGCGCCGGTCTTCTTGTCGCTCTCGCAGGCGCGCTCGCTGCCGGCCCGGGCCTCCTGAAAAGGAACCTCGCGAGCCTTCGGCTGGCGTTTCCCGTTGCTATTATCGCTTCGTCGGCCGCGATCGTCGGCGCGATGATCGGCCTCGCCCTCAAGCCCGACGTCGTCAACACGCTCCTGGGCGGGACGATCCTGTTCATCGTGGCCATCATGATCACGGCGAAGAAGTCGGACTTCCCGAATGTGCCGAAACCCGATGCGCTGTCCCAGAGCCTGAACATCATGGGTATCTACCGAGAAGAGTCCCTCGGCAAGGACGTGGAGTGGCACATCCACAAGACGCCCGGCGGCCTGGCGCTGTTCATCATCATCGGCGTCATGGCCGGCATGTTCGGCCTGGGCGCGGGATGGGCGAACGTGCCGGTGCTGAACCTCATGATGGGCGCTCCGCTCAAGATATCGGTGGCCACGAGCAAGTTCCTGCTCTCCATCACCGATACGTCGGCGGCCTGGGTGTATCTGAACCAGGGCGCGGTGCTTCCCATGATCGTGGTGCCGTCCATCGTGGGCATCATGCTCGGCTCCATTGTGGGCGTGAAGATACTGGCCAAGGCCAAGCCGAAGGCGATCAAGTGGATGGTCATCGGTCTCCTGCTCTTCGCAGGGCTCAGGTCCCTGCTCAAGGGACTCGGAATCTGGAAATAGGAGAAAAAAAATGAGTAACGCAAAAACCAAGGCCTCTGAAGAACAGATGGCATACGCAGGTGTTCTTAATATCGGGATGTGGCTGGGACTCGCTGTCCTGGTGATGACCTTCTTCGTTTATATATCGGGGGTCCTCCCGAGCTTTGTGCCGATCGATGATCTGCCGAAGTACTGGACCATGAGGGCGCACGATTTCAATGCCGCTCTCAACGCGCCCACAGGCTGGGGCTGGGCCGCGCATGTTGGTCAGGGGGATTACCTCAACTTCGTCGGCATCGCGATGCTTTCAGGCCTGACGATCCTCTGCTACCTGGTGATCCTGCCGATCCTGATCAGGAAGAAAGATACCGCCTATGTCGTTATCGCCGTCGTTGAGATCCTGGTGCTTTCGCTCGCCGCGAGCGGCCTTCTCAAGACCGGCGGGCA
>CAKKPG010000018.1 GCA_919901555.1 Nitrospiria bacterium
CTGAGCACAGGCGCAAAAAAGCGCGCCGCGACCGTCATGGCAGCGCCACTTCAGCAAAAACAGCGCGTGCGCAGCGAAAGCGCTGCGGGTACGGGCGCCGACAGCGTTGCAGTCCCCTAGCACGCCGGCGCGCCTTGCGCCGAAGCGAAGCGGCTGACCTGAGTAGTTACTCTCCTGAAAGCTATTTCTCCTCTTCCTCCTTGAGAAACTTTTCGTATTCATCCCTGCTCATGAGCTCGTTCACTTCGGAGGGGTCGCTCATTTCGATGACGAGGATCCAGCCGTTGCCGTAGGGGTCCTCGTTAATGATCTCCGGAGAATCGGCCAGGTCCTCGTTCACCTCCACCACCGTGCCGGAAACGGGGCTGATCAACGGAGAGGTGGCCTTGGTTGATTCGATCTCGGACAGTTCTGAATCGGCGTCCACTTCCGTGTCAATCTCGGGCAGATCGACGTAGACGATATCTCCGAGCTGCTGCTGAGCGTAATCGGTAATGCCGAGGGTTGCGCGTTTGCCTTCCACCCGGACCCACGAATGTTCTCTGTGATACTTTATATCTTCTGGATTCATGTGTCACCTCCGGCGCATGTATGTAATGGTAACGTATGGTTCAGCAAGTGGAAATGGTTTTAGCCTAACTATGGGATTTTGTCAAGCAAAAAGATGGCGGAAAGGGGCGAAGGAAAAGCAAAAAGGGGATACGGTTATCGTATCCCCTTCTCCATCGTCCGTCGTGAACCCTGCCGGCCGGTTACACCCGCGCCGGTTCCTTTTCGCGGGACTTTTTCGGCGCGACCGCGGCAGCAGGCCGTGCCATGGTTATCGCTTTTTTCGGACAGCGGGCCTCGCACATCCCGCATCCGATGCACTTCTCCCGGTTCACCACATGTGCGGACCTCAGGTCTCCCGTGATCGCGTTCACCGGACAGACCTTGGCGCAGACGTCGATGCCGGCGCACTGTGCCGGGTCGATGAAGGCCTTGGGCCTGAGCGGGATATGATCTTTGATGGCGCTCGTGGGGCACTTCTTTACGCACAGGCCGCACACGATGCACTTGCCGTGATCGATCCGCGCGAGATTGTTGTCGATTTTTATGGCTTCAACCGGACAGGTCCGCACGCACATGCCGCAGGCGATGCAGCCCACCTGGCACTTCTTTTTCGTATCGGCCCCCTTGTCTCTGCTGTGGCAGCTGATGACAACGGCCTTCGAGGCCTGGGCCAGCTCGATCACCTGCTTGGGGCAGGCGGCGACGCACTTGCCGCAGGCCGTGCACTTATCGGGATGAATGAGAGGAAGATTGTCCGCGCTCATGGTAATAGCGTCAAAGGGGCAGGCCCGCATGCAGGTGCCGTATCCGAGGCAGCCGAACTCACAGGACTTGTCGCCGCCGGCGGCCAGCACCGCGGCGGTGCAGTCCATGACGCCGCTATAGATGAACCTCCGCCGGGAGAGCGACGCGCCCCCCTGGCAGAACACGCGGGCGATCTTGGGCTCAATCTTCTCCGCCCGCTTGCCGGTGATCTCGGCGATCTTCTCGGCCACGGCGCTCTTTCCGGGAGCGCACATGTTCACCGCCACATCGGGGTTCCCGACGACCGCTTCCGCGTATCCCATGCACCCGGCGAACCCGCAGGCGCCGCAGTTGGCCCCGGGGAGCGTTTCGCGCACCTGTTCGACCTTGGGATCAACCTTGACGACGAACCGCGCGGCAACGATGGCAAGGGCGACGCCGAACAAGATGCCGAGCGCCGCCAGCACGCCGACCGCAAGCAAGATCGTTTTCGGCGCGACGTACTCGACGGCCTCTGTCGATCCTCCCACGCCTGCCTGGGGAATGAGGCGATTCACCACGATGTCCAGCATCCGATGGAACAGGGGGGTCATGATATGCGCGATTTGTTCAACCATAGTCTTGTACCTTCGTTCCGTGATTTAATACTACAGGGTGATCATCCCTGAGAACCCTAAAAATGCCAACGCGATGAGACCGGTCAGCACGAATGAAATCGGCAGTCCCTGAAAGGATTTAGGAACGTCTGCAAGCTCCAGCTTTTCCCGGATACTCGCCATGATAATGAGCGCGAGGCTGAAACCAAGACCCGAACCCAGGGCAAGCGCCATGCTTTCGAAAAGGCCGTAGTGCTCATCGGCGTTGATGAGCGGCACCGCAAGGATGATGCAGTTCGTCACGATCAGCGCAAGGTAGATGCCCAGCTTATAGTAGAGCGCCGGGGTCATCTTCTTCATCATGGTGTCCGCCGCCTGCACGAAGGCGGCAACCACGCCGATAAAAATAACGATCTTTAAGAATCCCAGCTGATAGGGGACCATGACGTAAGTGTAGATGAGCCAGTTCAGGGCTGCACCGACCAGCATCACGGCAGTGAAGGTAAAGCTCATGCCCACGGCCGTTTCCATCCTTTTCGTCACGCCGAAGAAGATGCAGAGGCCGAGATACCGCGAGAACACAAAGTTATTGATGAGCGCGGATGCTATGAATATGGTCAGTACATGTTCCCAATTGATATGCATGGTACCCTCCGGTAATGAGTCTCAAGAGTTGTTGAGTTTTGGAATTTATGAGTTAACTCCTCAACGCCTCAACTCAGAAAACTCTGAACTCTTAATGCGCTCCGCCGCCCGATCCCGTTCCGCCGAAGAATTTCCGGTCGATCCAGTTGAGAAAGCCCATCATGAATCCCATGGCAAAGAATCCTCCCGTGGGCAATATCATGATCAAGAGCGGCTTGACCGCCTTTCCATCGACAACCAATATCTGATGTCCCCAGAGGGACCCCTTGCCCAGAAATTCCCTGAAAATGCCCAGGAGCACGAGGGCAAGGAGGAACCCCAGGCCCATGGACGCGCCGTCGACAATGGACGGCAGGAGCTTGTTCCTGCTGGCGAACATTTCAGCGCGGGAAAGGACGATGGCGAAAGCAACGATGAGCATAATGTAGAGCCCCATGTCCTTGTAAACCGCTCTTTGAGTGGCCGCCATCACCTGATCGGTCACCGTGACCCAGGTGGCGATAATGAACATATAGGACGGGATGCGGACCTTCGGATTGATGAAATTTCTGATGAGGGAAACGGTGGCATTGACCATCGTCATGACGAAGAGCACCGCCACGCCCATGAGAAAACCGTTCTTGACCCCGCTGGTCACGGCCACGGCCGGGCAGAGTGACAGCGCCAGCCGGAAGACCGGGTTTTCTCCGAATATGCCGTTCTTGAATATCGTCCCGTAGTTCGTATTCGTCATTTCGTCACCTCGCGGGCCGCCGTCCTCAGCCCGGCCCCGTATTTATCGACGAGCGTCTGGACAGCGTCCTTCACGCCGTTGGTCACGGCGCGGCTCGAGATCGTCGCGCCCGATATGGCCTGGATGTTCTCCTTGGTCTCGCTCTTGACGAGCACCAGCTGCGAGAGGCCCTTGCCTTTGAACTGGTCGAGGAACAGCGCCCGGTCCTCCACCTGGTCTCCGAGACCCGGGGTTTCCGCGTGATGCAGGACCTTGATGTCCTTGATCTTCAGGTCAATGTCCAGGGAGACGAGCATCTGGATGTAGCTGGAATATCCCTTGCCTGCGGTGCTCGCGATGTAGGCCACGGGCCTGCCCGACGACGTCGCCGCGTAATACTCGTAGGGTTTACTATGATTCGTCCATTTCCCGGCCGGTTTAATGGGGTCGGTGGCATCGGGCGCCATTTCTTTCAGGGCTTCTTCCTTCTCTTTCTTCTCTGCGGCAAACCGCACCGGCGAGGTGTATTTATACGTGACCCCCATGATCAGGCCGGCGGCAATGAAAATCACGACCAGGCTCAGGGTTATCTTCAGCATATCCTTCATTTTTTCACCCCCTTGGCCTCTGCTTTCCCGAACACGCGGCTCCTCATGCGCCGGTCCAGCAGCGGAGCAAAACAGTTCATAAGGAGGATGGCGAACATGACGCCCTCGGGGTATCCGCCCTTCAGGCGGATGAGCGCCGTCAACGCGCCGCAGGCGATGCCGAATATGACCTGCGCGCTCCTCACCGACGGGCCGGTGACGTAATCGGTTGCCATAAAGAAGGCGCCGAGGATCAAGCCGCCCGAGATCATGTGAAAGACGGGGTCGCCGGTCATGAGGCCCTCTTTTCCCCCGAATATCCAGGTGAGAAGAGCGGTCGTCGCGATGAATGACAGGGGGATGTGCCAGGTGATATAGCGCTTCAGGAGCAGGAACGCCGCCCCCAGCAGCAGCGCGATGGTCGCGGTCTCTCCCAGGGAGCCGGCCCGGTTGCCCATGAGCAGTGACTGATAGAGCTCCCCGTGGGTATGAAATACTTCGAGGAGTCTGGCCATGCCTTCTTCCTTCAAGATGCCCAGCGGGGTGGCCGTCGTCTTCGCGTCCATGCCGAGCACGTTGGCAACAGGCTCATAGTACGTCGTCATGAGCTTGGGGAAGCTTATGAGGATGAACGCCCGGCCGATGAGCGCGGGGTTGAAGATGTTGAAACCCAGACCACCGAAAAGCTGCTTGGTGATGACGATGGCCACGAAGGACCCTACCGCGGGGATGTACAGCGGCACGCTCGACGGAACGTTGAGCGCGATGAGAAGGCCGGTGAGGAACGCGCTCCCGTCCGTAATGGTGGTGACCGGCTTTTTGAGCATCTTCTGCCCCGCCGCCTCGGACAGCACGGCGGCGATGATGCTGACGGCAATCACCCACACTGCGCGCAGACCGAAGTAATACACTGACATGAGCGTCGCCGGCAGAAGAGCGCCGCTGACGGTCCACATGATCTTGGCGGTGCTCTCTTCGGAACGCATGTGAGGTCCGACGGAAACGATAAGCTGCGGCCGGGCCTTTGGCTGTTCTTTTGCGGATGCTTCCATCTCGTTAACCTCTCTTCTATACGCAGGGAGCATGGGGCATAGGGCATGGGGCACTGCCCTCTGCTCCTTCAGTTCTTCTTCTTTGCCAGCTCTTTCTTTGCTTTCTTCACCCACTGGACCATGGGCCGGTTCGCGGGACAGACAAAGGTGCACGAACCGCATTCGAAGCAGTCCATGAGGTTATATTCCCTGGCGTCCTCGTAGTGGCCCTTTTCGATGAAGATGCCCAGGAGGGACGGCTGGAGCTTCATGGGACAGGCGTCGATGCAGCGGGCGCAGCGGATGCACGGGCCGTAGGGTCTCGTGCTGACCTCGGATTCCGGAAGCACCAGGATGCCCGAGGTGCCCTTGATCACCGGCACGTCCAGGGTGTACTGGCTGATACCCATCATGGGGCCGCCGGAAATCACCTTGGCTGCGGACTCCGTCAGGCCTCCCGCTTCTTCAATGAGCTGCGAGAACGGCGTGCCGATGCGTGCAAGGAAGTTCTTGGGGTCCTTCACGCCCCTGCCGGTCACGGTCACGTACCGCTCGATGAGCGGCCGGCCGTAGCGCACGGCGTCATAGATTGCCGCCGCCGTGCCGACGTTCTGCACCACCACACCTATATCCATGGGAAGGCCGCCCGCGGGCACGGTTCTGCCGGCAATGGCCTTGATGAGCATCTTTTCCGCACCCTGGGGATATTTGACCATCACCGGCCACACCTGGATCTCAGGGCTTCCGGCAACGGCCTTCTTCATGGACTCGACGGCATCGGGCTTGTTCGCCTCGATGCCCACGTAGCCCTTCTTCACGTTCAGGATCTTCATGAGGATCTTCAGACCCTCGATGATCTCCTTCGGCTTTTCAAGCATCAGCCGGTGGTCCGAGGTGAGATAAGGCTCGCATTCCGCGCCGTTGAGGATCACCACGTCAACCGGTTTTTCCTTGGGCGGCGAGAGCTTCACGTGCGTGGGGAACGTGGCCCCTCCCATGCCCACGATGCCCGCCTCCTGCACCATTTTCTTCAGTTCATCAGGGCTGAGCACGCCGTAATCCGGGGTCTCCCTGAGGCCTGAGACCCATTCGTCCATGCCGTCGCTCTCGATGACGATGGACGTCACGTCCATGCCGAGAACGTGCGGGAAATTCCCGATGGCCGCAACCTTGCCCGAGACAGAGGCATGAACAGGGGCGGACACAAATCCGCCGCTCTCGCCGATCCTCTCTCCTTTTTTGATTTCCTGACCGATAACGACGAGGGGTTTGCTGGGTGCTCCGATGTGCTGGCTTAAGGGGATGACGACTCTCTTGGGGACGGCTGCTGCGACGGTTGGCTTGTGAGCGGTGAGTTCTTTGTTTCCCGCGGGATGCACACCTCCGCTGAAGGTGGCATGGGTCTTTACGGTTGTTGCTTCCATAATCGACTCACCTTATAGTATTCAGAGGGTATAAGCTTCCTGTTGCAAAGAGAAACTGTAAAACTGCCGTTTGAGGAAATCAAAAACCGGAGAGGTTATAACAGAATGACAGGTATGTGTCAAGCAGTTTTTTGTTTTGCCATGAAGCAGGCTGATGCACTGTCATTGCGGACACCTCGAAGCGCGCCGTCTCCGCCGGCAGAGTCAGCGGAAGCTCCGGGCGCCCGCCATGACAGCGGGATGACGCCAACCGGACGGTTTATGCAACCGCCACGACTTCCTTCACCTCGGGGACCTGCTGCTTCAGCATTTTTTCCACGCCCATTTTGAGCGTCATGGTGGACATGGGACAGGATCCGCAGGCCCCTTTGAGCCTTACCTTTACCACGCCGTTCTCATCAACGCTGACAAGCTCGATGTCTCCCCCGTCGGCCTGGAGCGCAGGCCGCACCTTTTTGAGCGCCTCTTCTACTCTCTCTTTCATGGTGAATTCTCCTTGTCTGATGATCTCCGATTGCAGGGATTTTTCCAACCGGTGCAATCGGGATGCACTAAATTGAAATTGTGATAAATTATACACCATTCCTGTCCTGTTTCACAGCATTTTTTCAGGGCGAGGGGGCGGATTTCCCGGGGGGTTACACCAGCGGTGCCTCATTCCGGTCTCATGAACCGAGGGCAAGAACGCTTCATACGGTGAAACATCCTTCCTTACGAGCAAACTACTTCTGGCCTGGTGACGCCGCGGAGGGTTGGAGCTTTTCCTGCTCCTTGGATTCGAGGACAAAAAGGTACAGGTCGCGGCACATCCGGAGTCTTTTGAGGTAGACTTTTCTGGGCGTCTCGTCGAGCCCTTCGATGCGGAGTTTCAGTTTATCGCAGCGTTGAATGAGGCTCTTTAACTCGTCAACCGTGAGAGACATCGCATCATCGTTTTTTGCGCATATCTCGTCGTATTCGGCTTTCCAGCTCTGCTCTGCATATGCCGCCTGCGGAGAAAGGAACATGCTCCGTGACGGTCCTTCGCCGCCGAAGGAGACAACGGCCGCCGGCACGGCGAGAAGAAGCGAGATAATCACCGGCAGGAGCGACACTCGTTGCGGGAGGCTCGGTCCGTCGTTTACATGAGAGCTTTTTGGATCCATGGGAACGCCCCTTAATTTCCTTTTATCCCCGGATGGCAGCGCTTGCAGTCGTCCATGGGGAACGCCACGTTCAGATGGCATACCCCGCAGAATTCGCCGTTCAGTATCCTGGTCATGAGGAAATGCTTCGTCGTCTTCTTCTTGATGTTGAAGATGTCCGGGTGGCAGTTGTTGCAGTCGAGCCAGCGCGTGTGCACCTTGTGCGGAAAGACCGCCGGGGGGATATTGAACCATTCCGCCTCCAGGGAGAGGGTCTTATCAAAGGTGATCTCGGCCGGTTTGATCGTCCCCTCATAGACCGGCTTGATCAATCCCGTTTCAAGGGCCTTCACCCAGTCGATGCGGTTGCCGAACCGGGTCTTCGGGAACGGGGAAAGCTCGGAGAACTTTTCCTTGCCATAGGCGCGGTTTCCGTTATGGCACTTGTCGCAGTTGGGCTTGTCGTGCCCGAAGACCACCTTGCCGTCATGCTCCTTGCCGTCGTGGCACGCGCCGCAGTATCTGCCGGCCTTGTTCGCCGCTTCCGTGATCTCCGTGGTGTTCACCTTCATATTGAATTCCAGCTCGAAATGGCAGACACGGCAGGTGTATTTCCTGCGGTGGCTCCAGTGGGAGAACGTGACGGGTTCTTCTCCATTCCTCCCTGAAAGCCTGTTTATCAGGAGGTTGCCGTACTCGGCCGGCGGCAACCCGGGCGGCAGGTCCCAGTAATTCCCCGCGCCTGCGGACTCCCTGGGCGCGGCAGTGATGCCGAGACCGGACAGGAGGAGCAGCGCAAGGATTATTGAACGGGTTTTGAATGGCATCGCTGGCAATCCATTAAGGGGAATGCGACGGTGCTGTGGCACGCGCCGCAGAATTTTCCGTCGAATATCTCGACCATGGTGTACTTTGTGGAGCCCTTTTTAACGCCGATGAATATTTCTGGATGGCACACGGCGCATCCGTTCCAGACAGTGTGTTTCTTGTGCGAGAAGATGATATCGGGCATCCCCTCGACCTTCGGGTTCAAGGCGAAGTCCTTCTGAATGGCGAGGGACGGTTTTTTTATGGATATTCCTTCGATGTAATCAGCCGGCTTAATGATCCCGTCAGCCTCGGCTTTTTCCCAGTCAATGCCGTTGCCAAAGCGCTCCTTGGGGAATTTCTCCGTATACGCGGCAAAATCATGTTCTCTCTTCACGTTCCTTCCGAGGGAGTGACACCGCTCGCACCGTTTCATGTCCTCGGGACTGAACTTCTTGGAGCACGATTCAAAGACCTTCCCGGAGAGCGTCTTTCCGTTATGGCAGGTGCCGCAGTAGAATCCCTTCATGTTGTCCGCCGCCCGGATACCCGTGGCGCCCGCCTTCATGCCGAACCCGATATCTACGTGGCATACCCTGCAGGTGAACTTCGACCGGTGCCACCAGTGGTCGAACACGACGCCGGACATGCCGGCCTTTTCAGAGTAGTTGTTGATAACGACCTTGCCGTAATCCTGCGGCAGCGGCCTCTTTTTCTTCACCCCCGTCTGCGCGAAGGCCGCGACGGCGAAAACGAGAGCCAGAACGATCACCCCGAAAGCCACCCCCGTCCGTTTCATGGGCGTACCCCCCTTTAATTGAGATTATAATAATATAATAAGTCGCGCACTTTCTATATAGTTTACATATATTAGATAAAAGTTTAATCAAACCCTCTTCCTTTGTCAAGATAAGTATGAACAATCTCGCAGTGTATTCCGATACCCGATGCGGACAGAGTTATTGTACCCATGGCGAACTTCTGTTATAATGGCCCACTGATGATACGGAACATCCTTGTGATAGGCATGGGGGGCTTTCTGGGCGCCGTCAGCAGGTACGGAGTTGCTGTCTGGATCGGCCAGCGGTGGGGCAGAAGCTTTCCTCTCGGAACGTTCGTAATTAACGTAAGCGGAAGCTTTCTCATCGGCCTGCTGATGCCGCTCCTCACGGAGCGGTTTATCGTCAATCCGCAGTGGCGCCTCCTGCTCGTTGTCGGATTCCTGGGAGCGTACACGACCTTTTCCACCTTTGAGTATGAAACGGGCGCGCTGTTAAAAGACGGCCAGTGGCTCTATGCGGGCTTGAACGTCATGGGAAGCGTTGTTGCGGGATTTATTGCGTTGAAGATCGGGGAAGTCATAGCGAAAAGCATATAAACCATTTTCACCACGAAGACGCCAAGACACGAAGTTTTAGAAAATGGTTAAGATATTTTCTTAGTGTCTTCGTGACTTTGTGTTTATGATAAGGAGAAGATATGGTCAAAAGCGGTCCTGCGAAAAAGCTCACTATTTACGTAGACGAAGCGGACAAATTCCACGGCAAGCCGGTCTATGAGGTGCTGCTCGACATCTTTTACAAGAGGAAGATAGCGGGTGCAAGCGTCTTCAGGGGCATCGAAGGCTACGGCAGCGACGGCGTGTTTCACACCTCAAAGATCCTGGAACTCTCCACCACCTTGCCCGTCAAGATCGAGGTGGTCGACTCCGAGGAGATGATCAACGACGTCCTTCCCGATGTCGCCTCCCTTGTCGAAAAAGGCCTTATTGAAGTCAGCGACACGAACGTGATAAAATGCTGCGCCGGAGAGACTGCAAAAGGGAAAGCGCATGGGGCATAGAGCAGAGAGCAGAGGGTAACGCTGCGCTCCTCCATGCTCCATGCTCTTTGCCCTTAAACGCATCATTCCTTCCACCCGTGCGCGCCGACGAGCGGAACGAACACGCAGGGAATGCTTTTCTCCGTGACCGTCCCCTCCGGCGTCTTGACGACCTTCAAGAGTGTCTGGGAGAACCGCTCGCCCACGGGGATGACCATCCGCCCGCCGGGCTTGAGCTGGTCCACCAGCGGTTTCGGGATGTCCGGCGCGCCCGCGGTCACCATGATCGCGTCGAAGGGCGCCATCTCGCTCCAGCCGTAGGTGCCGTCAAAGGTCTTGATCGCCACATTCCGGTACCCGAGCTTATCGAGCACCGTCCGCGCCAGCGCAGCCAGCGATTTGACGCGCTCCACGGTATAGACCTTTTCGCATAACTGCGCCAGCACCGCGGACTGATATCCCGAGCCGGTGCCGATCTCGAGGACGCGCTCCCTGCCCGTGAGTTCCAGGAGTTCCGTCATGAGCGCAACCATGTAGGGCTGGGAAATGGTCTGGCCCTCGCCGATGGGCAGGGCGTGGTCTCCGTAGGCCACAGTCCTGAGGGCCTCGGGAAGGAATTCATGCCGGGGGACCTTCCGCATCGCGGCCAGCACCCGTTCGTCCTTGACTCCCCTGCCCGCGATCTGTTCATCGACCATGCGGCCGCGCTCGTTCTCGTAATTGATCACTCAGCGCTCCTCGCTCGTGAGCGACTGCTCGTAGGTCAGCCTTTCCATGGGTTTGAGCTTATCGAACACGGAATAATCCGTAAGGTCGAGATGGAGCGGGGTAATGGAGACCATGCCCCGGTCCACGGCATCAAAATCCGTGCCCTGCTCCCGCTCCCAGTCAGGCTCGCCGCCGCCTATCCAGTAGTACTTCTTGCCCCGGGGATCAACGCGTTCAACCGTCATCTGATGGTAAATGCGCTTGCCCAGCCGGGTGATCTGCGTGCCGCGGATCTCCGGGAGCGGCAGGTTGGGAACGTTGATATTGAGCAGCGTCCCTTCCCTCAGGCCCTGCTCGAAGATCATGCCTGCCGCGCGCAGGGCGACTTCCGCCGCCTCGGCAAAACGAAAATCCTCTCTCGCAACGAGCGATATGGCAAAGGACGGTATGCCCAGCAGCCGCGCTTCAATGGCCCCTGCTACGGTCCCGGAGTAGGTAATATCATCGCCCAGGTTGGGACCTTTGTTGATGCCTGAAACAACGAGGCGGGGTGCCTCTTTCAGGAGCCCCTTGACCGCGATGTTCACGCAGTCCGTAGGCGTGCCGTTGACGCTGTAGACGGACTGCTTGACCTCTTCGATCAAGAGCGGCCGGTGGAGCGTCATGGAATGGCCTGCCGCGCTCCGCTCCCGGTCCGGCGCAACGATTACGACCTCGTCCAGGTTCCGGAGCCGCTTTGCCAGTATCTGGATGCCCGGTGAATACACCCCGTCGTCATTGGTTACGAGGATCATGACTAAAACCGCTCCTTGGACTGATCCGCGGATTTCGCAGACCTTCGCAGAAAAAACTGCTCCCTCTTGTATCCTTGAGTTCTAAAAAATCTGCGCGATCTGCGAAATCTGCGGATGTCGTTTCAAAATAAAGAAAGCCCGGAGGATATCCGGGCCTTGCTGAAAATGGTCGGGGCGAGCCGATTTGAACGGCCGACCACTCGCACCCCAAACGAGTGCGCTACCAGGCTGCGCCACGCCCCGAAAAATCCAACAGCTTATTCCAAAAGTCAAAATGTAAATTGAAAAATGCAAAGTTTAACGCACCGCACCAAGAAGGCATCAGCCCCCCATTTTGCATTTTGCACTTTGCCTTCTTACTTCAGTATTTCGAGAATCTCCCTGAGCTCCTTTTTGGCGGTCTCGATGACATCCTCCACGTCCCCGCCCTGACCGCCGCTCATTTTCTTTTTTGCCCCGGAGATCGTATACCCTTCTTCATAGAGCAGCTGCTTGATGCGGAGGATATGGTCGAGGTCTTTTTTTTTATACAACCGCTGGCCCGACTTTCCCTTGTCCGGCCGGAGCTGCGGGAACTCAGTTTCCCAGTACCGGAGCACGTACGGTTCCAGTCCCGAGAGGCGACTCACCTCGCCGATCCGGTAGAAGAGCTTACTGGGCTGGTGCGGATTCGATGACATGTTCCTTGAATATCATGCTCGGCCTGAAGCTGACCACGCTCCTCGGGGTGATCTCGATCTCCTGGCCCGTCTTCGGGTTGCGGCCCTTTCTTGCGTTCTTCTTCCGTACCACGAAGTTGCCGAACCCCGAGAGCTTTACGGTCTCGCCCTGCTTCAGCGTCTGCTTGATCGTGTCCAGAATCATCTCAACCAGCTCTTCCGCGTCCTGCTTCGGCAGGCCGATCTTGTCGAACGCTTCGGAGATGATTTCCGCCTTGGTCATAGACACCCCCTCGTAGTGGCATAGTGGCATACTATAGAAGATAAGGGCTTAAAAGTCAAGGCAAAATTACGTGATAAGGCTCTTCTTCCGGCCCGTGACGGATAGTATGACGCACGTCATATCACGGCCGGATCAGTCCGTGCTTTAATGCTTAAAAAGTCGTCTGCAGAACGTGACTTGACGATATCGCGAAAGCAGCCGGGAGCAGCCGGGGTTTGTGGTAAACTATGAGATAGATTGTCCATTCTGTTTCATCCGCTCTATTTTTAAAGAGTGACTACTCACAGCCACTTCGCTTCGGCGGCAGACCTGAGTAGTTGCTTTCAAGGAAGGGAGGTGGACAAGGATAAAAGAATTTTTTGCTGCATAATATTGCGTAATCTGAATCTTAAACCAACGGAGGAGGCTGAAATGACTCGCAAGGCGCTCACGGTTCTGGTACCCCTCATGGTTGTTATGCTCGCGGCGCTTCTCTTTTTACCTTACGCCGACGCGCAAAAAGCAGTCCCGGAAAAAGCGGTGGGAGTGGCAACCTGTTATGGGTGTCATGACCCGGTAAAACAGCTCCACACCATGGGCAAGCATGTCAAGGTTAACTGCGTGAACTGCCACTCGGGGCTCGAAAAGCATCTCAAAAATCCCGGCCCCGATACCCGGCCGGCGACGGACACGTCGTGGGAGGCCTGCGGCAAGTGCCACAAGGAACAGTTTGAGAGCTTCATGAAACAGGCCTTGCATCGGCCTGCACGGGATGAAAAATCGCAGCTCACGAACCGGTCGCCCAATCCCTTCTGGGACAAGCTCATGGCCGGACACGGATTTACCAAGGAGCACGCCCTCACGAGGAGCCACGTGAACATGCTGACGGACCATCTGGTCGTTGACCGTGCATATGGCGGCAGGTTCCAGCCCAAGAAGGGCTGGCAGTATGTCCTCGAAAAAGGCAGGGCCTGGGACATCCTCGTGGACAAGTATCCCGAAAGCAAGGACCACAAGGCGTTCATTCCGCAGAGTGCCGCCGCCGCCAACCCCGTCTGCCTGCAATGCAAGTCCCAGGACCATATCCTTAAGTGGTCTTACCTGGGCGAGCCGGCGCAGGGGGCCCAGTGGGCGCGGACATCGAACGTGGTGGAACTCGTGAAAGATATCCAGCACGGCCTCAACTGCTTCACCTGTCACGACCCCCACGCGGCGAAGCCGAGGATCGTGCGGGACGCGCTGATCGACGCGCTGACCCGGCCCGACGGCGACACCCTCTGGCACAAGGACCCCAAACGGACGGGCATCAAGGTCATCGAGATGGGCGTCCGGGGTTTCCCGCGGAAGATCGCGCTCCTCGACCATTACGACTCGCGGCTCCAGTGCGGGCAGTGCCACGTTGAGTACAACTGCAACCCCGGCTATGATCCCAAGAACCCCGACAAGTCAAAGTACAGCATCACCATGGCCGACAAGCGCACGAACCATTTCCCTTACAAGGACGTCTTCGGCATCTACGACCACTACGTGAACAAAGTGGGGTTCCTGGACTTCAAACACGCCCTTACCGGCGGGCTCCTCTGGAAGGCGCAGCATGCCGAGTCCGAGACCTTCTATAATTCCAAGCACGCCAAGGCTGGCGCGTCATGCGATGACTGCCATACGCCCAAGGTGAAGGACAAAAAGACGGGAAAGACCTACACCTCTCACTTTGCCACGACCCCGCGTTTCCAGCTCAAAGAGACCTGTCTCACGTCCAAGTGTCATACCTCATGGACCGAGGAACAGGCCCGGTACACCATCGATTCGGTGAAGGCCTATTTCAAGGGGAAGATGAGAAAAGCCGAGTTCTGGCTTGCTGCCCTCATTGACAAGATCGGTGAGGCCCAGAAAGCCGGCGTGGCCTCGGACATTATTAAGCAGGCCCAGGACCAGCATCTGAAGGCCCACATCCTCTGGGAATGGTGGACCGCGGAAAATTCCGACGGCTTCCATAACCCCGATATGGCCAGGGAGTCTCTTACAAAGTCCGTGGATGAATCTCAGAAAGGCATCAAGCTCCTGAGCGATGCCATGGGCTCAAAAACAGCGGCAAAATAGGCGGGAAGCGCCGACGAACAGTCAGGTCATCATGGGGCGGGGCGCTCTGCCCCGCCTTTTCTTTTATCCTGGAAAGAGCATTTAGCCATGGATTTTCACGGATTGCCGCGGATTTTGAAAAGCTTACAATGGACTGAAAGGGTGCGCCCGGTGAGGGAAATCGCAAAAACCGCTTGATTCCCAGGGTAAATTGTTATACCATTCGATGCGTTGCGGGACAAATTATTTCTCTTGTACGGAGGTAAGCGCCATGCCGGAAGTAGTAATGGTCTCAAAACTCGAAAAGATCGAGAGACTGAAAGCCTATATCGAAGAGCTGTTCAAAAAAAAGCAGTACGCGGAAATCACTCAGGCCATCGGCATGCACTCCCTGCTCATCGACCCCCAGCACACCCTGGACGACCAGGCGCACCTCTACCACCTGGTCCTGAACCTGATTAAAACCAGGATCAATAAAGACAACGCCAAAAAGTACTCTTCCTGGCTCGTTTCCTTTCCCGCGATCATGGCCGGGATTGCCGCCGACAGGCAGGTGGTTACGGACCAGACGGCGGCAGAGGTTCTCGCTTCACATTACGCAGGCTCAGGGCCCTTCACTTCGGTGGAAGCCTTCTTCTTCTGGGCGCTGGAAGACCGGAGACTACCGCTCGACCAGATTGTGAAGTACCTTGAGAAGACGGTGGAGATGCAGAGGGGGAAGGTATAAAGTCAAAATGCAGAATGCAAAATGCAAAGTGCAAAATGACAAAAGAAATCTTTCAGAGCGACTGCTGGAGTTCGGCATTCTTCATTTTGCCTTGGGGATCTTCCCCATCACTTCTTCCACCGCAATCTCTTCCATACAGCGAATATCAACATCACAGGTCCGTTTGAAACACGGCGAACACCCAAGTCCTTTCCTGACTACGATGTGAGATGATCCATAGGGGCCGGTCCTCCACGGGGCCGTGGGTCCGAACAGGGCCAGCACCTTCGCTCCGGCCGCAGCAGCCAGGTGCATAGGCCCCGTGTCGGTCGTGATGAACAGATCGGAAACCGCGGCGAGCGCGGCAAGCTCCTTGAGCGTGGTCTCCCCTGCCCGGTTTTCGGCCCGGCCTTGCATCATCCCCCGGATCCGTTCCACCACCGGCCGGTCATCAAGACTGCCGGTAAAAACAACGGCGGCACTGCGTTCCGCGATCAGCCTGTCCGCAAGCTCCGCGAATTTCCGCTCAGGCCAGAGCTTGGTCTTCCACCTGGCCACGGGATTGATGACCACAAGACGCCTGCCCTCACGCCGCAATTCTTCCGCCCTTTGCCTGGCCGCAATGAGCTCCTTCTCTATAGGAAGTGTGCATATCGGGGATGGATCGTGAGCGCCGAGATAGCGCGCCACGTCAAGATACCGTTCCAGCGCGTGTTTCTCAACATCATAAGCAGGCAACTTCTCGTTGAGGAACAGGTACGAGAGTTCTCGCGTCCCATCGAAGCCGATCTTCCGTGTTGCCTTGACCAGCCCGATGATGATCCCGCTTTTGAGAAGTCCCTGGAAGTCTATGGCAATATCATACCGCGTACTTCTCAGCTCGCGGAAAAACCCGAAAATCCCCCGGAGTCCCTCTCTGATCGTAGAGGGATGCCTGAGCATGCGGACCCAGTTCTTCCTGCGCGAGATAAGCAATTTGTCGATGAGGGGATGGCCTTCGAGGATGCCTGCCGCTGCTTCCTCCGCCACCCAGGTGATCTGACTGCCGGGACAGGTTTTTTTGATGGCCTCAAGCGCCGGCAAGGTCTGCACCACGTCGCCGATGGCGGAGAGTTTAATGAAGATAATTTTCATACAAGATAATTTTCAGCCACGAATTAACACGAATGGGCACGAATGAGAGTAAATCAAAAACTTAGACCTTTAAAAAATATTAATTCGTGAAAATTCGTGTTAATTCGTGGCCAAATAATTTTTAAGCTTTTTCCTCTGTGTGCTCTGTGGCAAATGATTCGCTTCGAAGGATTTTACCCGATACGGCGCGGACTATCAAGGCATATTTGCGGCGGGCTGGGGACTGAACATCTCGATGATCAGCTTCTGCCGATGACTCAGGAGTTTCATCTCATTCTCTTCTTCTTTGCTTCGCTTGGGCAATGCTTCGAGCCTCGCGATCTCGCGTGCAAGGCTTACGGGCCGGGCCACCGTGGATGCACCGACCTTCTCGCGCATCGTCCAGATGGGCTGAAATTCTATTTTCGTGACGGATGTCCTGTCTGATTTCTTCACTGCAGTCAAGGAGAGGATGATGCCGTCTCCCCTGCGCGCTCGCTTATGATTCCTGTTTTTAAAGGATACTCCGTAATTCTGGCTGGAGATAAAATTCCCGAGACTGAAAGCGATGACCCCCTGTCTCCCGTCCTTTGCCGTATAGGACTCAATGGGCTGGAGCACGTGGGGATGGTGGCCGAGGATGATGTCCGCCCCCGCCTCGATAAGTTCCGCGGCAACCTGCCTTTGCCACCGTGAGGGAAGTGTTTTGTACTCATCGCCCCAATGTAAAGACATGATAACGACGTCCGCAGATTGTCTCGCCTCACGCACCTTCTCCGCGGCGTGGGAGAGGTCAGCCTTGGAATCAGTTCTCAGGATGTTTACACCCGGTTCCTTTTCTTTTCTCTTCGGCAATCTTTCATTTGTGCTGTACGTATAGGCCAAAAAGGCGACGAATAAATCCTTCGCCGTGATATATTTTATTTCCCCTGCCTCGGCTTTCGTCTTTCCCGCGCCCGTGTAAAGAAGCCCGGCTGTGGTTATATTATCAATCGTCCTCTTGAGCCCCTCCACCCCGGCGTCCATCACGTGGTTGTTCGCTATGGTGACGATATCCACCCCCGACCGTTTCAGCGCCGCAAGCAGTTCAGGCCTGGCATTAAATTTGGGATAACCCGATATCTTCGCTTTGTGGTCCACCGGCGTCTCGAGATTGGCGAAGGTGATGTCCGCAGCGCCCAGGTCAAGGGCCACCTTCTCGAACAAAAGGTCATAGTTGTACTTATTGCGTCTCACGACAGCCTGGATTGATCCCGGCATCATCACATCGCCCACAGCGGCGATGACTATCTGTTTTTTACTTGCTACTGATTGCTGCTGAGAAGGGCTTTCGGCTTTCCGGGAGCAGGCAAGAGAAAATAATTGAACAACGATGGCGAGGTAAAATGCTAAGAAATGATAAGAACTGCGAAAGGGTTTTCTCATGATACGTAAAGGACGTTAAAATATGACAGGGGTGACCGAAGCCACCCCTGTTTATGAAAATCTCATGCGCAACACTTCAGCCGAACTAAAACCTGTATGAAACTTCGAAATCCACAGCCTGTTCTTCGAGGCTGATCTTGGTCCCACTTATACCGGTCATTTCTTCCTTAAATGCCTTCATGTATGCCATGGTCAGTTCCCAATGCCTCCCTAAACGGTAGGTAAATCCACCGGCTACACGTTGCTTCACAATCGCGGGAAAGGCCAGGTTGTATTCGACTTCGTTCGGGTCTGCCTGATCAATAGGCGACGTGCTGTAATTATAACCGGCACGAACGGCGAAATTGGGCGTGAAGTCTATCTGCAAGCCCGTTGCATAAACCCAGACATCATCCCAGCCGAACGTCAAGTCTGTCTCTGTGCCTCCAATCCCACCAAAAATACCTTTCAGCTGAACTACATCGTAAGTATCTGAATAGTGGATCCATTTCACATCTGCCGTCCAAGTCACTATTCTGAAAGGTTTAACAGCAATACCAATCGCCGCCTGCTGAGGGAAATCAAGATCCATAGTGTAAATACCATCCTGACTTATCTGCCCTGTTTGCGTAACTACATCCCCTGCAGATAACCTCCACTTGAACTTTCCAAAATTCTGTTTAGAAATGTAGGCAGCACCTACGGTGAACTCTGGTACAGGCTGATAAATAAATCCAATACTGGCTCCGTAACCCACTGCCCCCTGCATCTCGCTCAAGTCAAACCCGAATAGCTTCACTCCTCCATTGGTAAAATATTGCTCAAAACCCAAAGCCTGATAATCGAGATTTAGGGCAACCCCTATCGCAAAGCCACCTGATTTATAGGCTACCGTAGGCGCCATCTTCCAGAACTGATATTGCGAATAAATATGTGCTTGAGAGTTAGCTGCTGGAAATTGGGTAGTGACCGTATCATAATCCACTCCCATTCCCGACACCCCGTACATGCCGCCGCCGAAGAACCAATCATTCCGGTCATCCATGGGCGAGGTCCAACCGACAGCGGGGACAAGATAATAGTTCGATCCTCCGGAAGTCTCTCCGCCGCCCGCAAAAGAGAGCTCTCTATGCGGGAAGAACATCTGGAAGCTGAAGTCCGTGCGGTTGCCGATCATGGCCATGCCTGCGGGGTTGGTGATGGACGTGCTGGCGTCGTAGGGCGCAGCGGTGGTGGCGCCGCCCATGCCCTGCTGGTATGCGCCGACGGCTGAAAGCTGGTGGCCGTTCGTTGCGTAGGTTGTCGTCGAGGTTAGTAAACAGAACGTTGCAGAGAAAAGCAGCAACAGCAGAATGCGGAAGTAATACGTCATGCCCCTTGCCCCTCCCAAAACAGACAACTGAATTTAGAAATAAAAAAAGACGGCTGGGCCGTCTATTTCAAGTGCTTTTCGACGATCTTCTTGAGAACGTCTTCAAGCATGTTCGCCTTTTTTTCGTCGATGGTCAGAAAGACCATCTGCTTGGCCTGTCTGATGGTGAGGAGCAGGGCCGGCTTGTCGGCAGGCGTGGCCTCAAGCTTCTTCACGGCGTCATCGGCCTGGAGACCCAGGATGTCGATGCAGGCCTGCTTGAGCTCCGCCTGGAGGGTGAGCTGCGTTTCTTTCTTGGGGACTTCTGCGGTGACCGAGAGGTAGTCGTCTTTGATGAGCCGTTCGAGGATCTGTTCGGCGTTCGGATATCCTCTCGCCTTGTCGAGGAGCTGCAGTCCCGTGGACGAGCAGTCGACCATGACCAGGAGCGAGCGCTCTTCCATTCTCAGGTGCTTGGGTGTTTTGAGTTCTTCTTTCCCCTTATCCGTGAGAATGATGATCCCTGTTTTAGAGTCCATCCGTTATTCGCCTTTCATGACTATGATGATTCTGTGGACAAGCCTGAGCGTAATGAGCACATAGATTGCGCCGAAGAAAAAGATAAATGCCACGATGAGGTCCTTCATTTCCTGCGTAAGGAGCACGAAAAAGGGCGTGCTCAGATAGCCGATAAAGAAAAACGCCACCAGGGTGGTGATGAGGTTCCACGTCTTGCCCACCACACCGCCGGGTACGGAACTCTTGTAATCGATGGCCTTCCAGAGAGCGATGAACATGGTAACGATGGCCAAGCCGCTTATCATGGTAAACAGGTCTAATCTGATCATCCGTGTATTCCTCCTCTTAAGTCGTGATTATTTCATAAAATTATTTGCTTGTCAAGTTTTTGATGGATTATTTTGCGGCCCTTTTACCGCTTTGGCTCACAGGACCCCATGGGACGCGAGTGTTCGTGACATTTTTTCACGTCCGTGGCGCAGCCTTCGCAGGTAAAGCCGCCCCGCGCATTCAGTTCACGCCGCCTGAGCACGCAGAGGCGCTCTATCACCATGTCGCCGAAGAGCTTGCAAGAGACGGTGGTCAAGGCCTCCGGTCCGTCCGACGATTCGGGGTCGAGGTCATCGTACTGTGCCATGTTGCCCTCCTTCCATTCACCTGCGCTGGATTCCGATGAAACATGGATGGTGACCGTTGTCTCTTTTCCGATTCTCCGTTCGAGTCCTGTGGTCTTCGGTGGTAAAGTAAAAACAGAAAAGCCTTCCTGCACGGTTTGTTGACCGGGACAGGAAGGCTTCGTGACCTTCGCGTACTGCCGTCGCGGGCAGCAATGAATTTACGATTATGAACTACTATTTATATTGTTTCTAATAACTGCAATTAATATGCCTTGCGGTAACCATTTGTTTTTTTAGTAAGATAGCTTGGTGGAAAGGTGAAAAGAAATGAGTGAATACGCTCAGCGATGACGGCTTTCGCTCAGCCCTTTTTACCGCTCAGGAGGTTACCGGCAGTAATGATCGCCTCGGCAAGCTTGGCCATGGAGATGTTCTGATTCCGGCTTTGCTGCTGGATGCGCTTGAATGCTTCGGCTTCGGTGAGGCCCTCCTTCTCCATGAGGATGCCCTTGGCCTGTTCCACAAGCTTCCTCGAACGAAGGGCCTCCTTAAGATCTCCCACTTCGGTTTCCAGGGCGCGAAGCTGCACGAAGCGGGAACGGGCAAGCGTTATGGCGGGCAGGAGGTCGTTCTCGGACACCGGTTTCACCAGGTACCCTGAGACGCCGATGGCATCAGCCTGCTCTATAAGGTCTTTCTGGCTGAATGCCGTGAGGATCACGATGGGAACCGGTTTTTCCGCCAGGATGCGCCTCGAGGCCTCAAGTCCGTCCATGTCGTTCATTTTGATGTCCATGAGGATAAGGTCGGGAGGAAACTCCCGCGCCTTCTCCACAGCCTCCTGGCCGCTCCGGGCGCGCGCCACTACCCGGTGGCCGATGTTCTGGAGCATCGTGGTGAGGCTCATGGCGATGAGCGTTTCATCGTCGGCGATTAATATCTTGAGAGATTCCGTTCCATGACTCATAAGCAGTTTCAGGAACAACCGTCAATAAATATTCAGGATGTACGTAACTGCGATTCACTGCATCATTGTATGCGACCTTGCGGCCGATTTCAAGCTGTTTTTCCCCCTCGTTAACATTACCCGGCCGTCGAGCCTCCCCAGGTATTTTTCCGTTGACAAAACGAGAGCTTCCCTCTATAATACTCGAATTCATGGCCCCGAAACAGTGAACCATGGCTCTTAACATTCATGAAATACCGCCTGAGGGGCTCACGCTGGAACTTGCAGAAAAGCTCGATCTTTTCACCACAGGCGCAGCAACGACGGCTTTCGCAGCGGCCCTCACCATCAAGCCTGCGGGGGGCGGACTTCTCCGGATGACCGGCAGGGTACGGTCCGACGTAATGCTTGAGTGCAGCCGCTGCCTTGAACAATTTGCCTGTCCCGTGGATGCGGAACTGAGCATCGACCTTGCGCCGGTCAGTTCTCTGGGTAAGGGACCGGAGCAGGAGCTTGGGCGGGCAGAACTTGATATGGAATTTTACCAGGGTGACGAAATCGAGCCCCTGGAATTCATAAAGGAACAACTTCTCCTCGCTCTTCCCATGGTGCCGCTCCACAGCCCGGACTGCAAGGGACTGTGTTCGGTCTGCGGCGCGAACCGCAATGCGGCGGACTGCGGCTGCCGGGAAGATCTGCGGGGTGAGACAAGCGTGTTTTCCGTACTGAAAAATATATTGAAAAAATAGTTTAAGGAGCATTACAGAACCATGGCGAACCCAAAACACAGAACATCCAGGTCCCGCAGGGACAAGAGACGCACCCACAAGCACCTCAAAGCCCCCATGCTCTCGGTCTGCCCCCAGTGCCAGGAGGTCAAAAAACCTCACTACGCCTGCCCGTCATGCGGCATCTATGACGGCCGGGAGATCGTAGCCGTCCAGCAGATATAACGTTTTTTTAATATACAAAGGCAAAGGGATAATACTGTATAGGTTCGGTATGGCTCTTTGCCTTTTATATTGCAGGGAGCATTCATGAAGATCGCTGTTGATGCCATGGGTGGAGATAACGCGCCCCATGCCGTCGTCGCGGGGGCGGTGCATGCGGCGCGGGAGTTCGGCGTAGGCATCATCCTCGTGGGAATCGAGCAGATGGTGCAGGCCGAGCTTAAAAAGCACCCCTTTGCCAAATCGCTGCCCATCGAGGTCCGGAACGCCTCCCAGGTAGTGGACATGCTCGATTCACCGGCCACCGTATTTCGCAGGAAGAAGGACTCTTCCATCCGCGTTGCCAACGACCTTGTCAAGAGCGGCGAAGCAGTGGCCGTTATCAGCGCCGGTCATACCGGGGCCGCCATGGCAACGTCGCTCTTCGTGTTGGGACCGATCGAGGGCGTGGAGCGGCCGGCCATCGGGGTGTTCATGCCGACGGTCAAAGGCAGGTGCATTGTCCTCGACATGGGAGCGAACGTGGACTGCAAGCCGAACCATCTCCTCCAGTTCGCGATCATGGGTGAGGTGTTCGCGAAGCACCTGCTCAAGATTCCGAACCCCCGCGTGGGGCTGCTGTCCATCGGCGAGGAAGAGACCAAGGGAAATGAGCTCACCAAAGAGGCCTTCAAGCTCCTCACCGAGACATCGCTCAACTTCATCGGCAACGTTGAGGGCCGCGACGTGATGATGGGCAAGGTCGATGTGGTCGTCTGCGACGGGTTCATCGGCAACGTGGTGCTCAAGCTGTCCGAGGCCGTGGCAGAGGCCATCGGCGTGATCCTGAAAGAAAACATCGGCGACAACCTGATCCGCAAACTCGGGTACTTCATGATGAAGCCGGCCTTCCGGGCGCTCAAGCGCAAGATGGACTATGCGGAATACGGCGGCGCGCCGCTCCTGGGCGTGAACGGCGTCAGCATCATCAGTCATGGTCGCTCATCGGACCGGGCCATCAAGAATGCGATCCGCGTGGCCATGGAGCTGGCCAAGGGCGAAGTGAACAGGCACATCCAGGAAGATATCGAACACAATATGGATTTAGCGAGAACCAAATGATCCGCGCACGGATAATCGGAACAGGGTCGTATGTGCCCAAAAAGGTGCTTACGAACCACGACCTGGAAAAAATGGTGGACACGAGCGATGCCTGGATCATGGAACGCACCGGCATCAAGGAGCGTCGCATCGTGGACAAGGGCCAGTGTACTTCGGACCTTGCCTTTGAGGCCGGCCGCAAGGCGCTCAAGGCGGCAGGGCTTGGCGCGGAAGACCTGGACCTGATCATCGTGGCCACCACGACGCCCGATATGGTGATGCCGAACACCGGCTGCATGCTCCAGGAGAAGCTCGGCGCAAAAAAGGCCGCCGCCTTCGACGTCTATGCCGCCTGTTCAGGATTTATCTACGGACTATCGATCGCAAATGCCTTCATAAAATCCGAAACCTATACAAACATCCTCCTGGTGGGGGCAGAGGTCCTTTCCCGGTTCACCGACTGGGAGGACCGCGCCACCTGCGTGATCTTCGGCGACGGCGCGGGCGCGGTCGTGCTTCAGCGACACGCGGGAAAGCGCGGCGTGCTTTCCACGCACCTCCACTCCGACGGGACGCTCGGCGAGCTGCTGAAGGTCCCGGGCGGCGGCGCACTCCACCCCCCTACGCACGACACCGTTGAGAAGAGGATGCACTATATAAGGATGAAAGGGAACGAAACCTTCAAGGTGGCGGTACGGGCGCTCGAGGATGTGGTGCAGGAAGCGCTGGAACACAACAAGGTAAAACCGGAAGAGATCGACTGGCTGGTCCCGCACCAGGCGAATTTGCGCATCATCCAGGCAATGGCGCAGCGACTCAAAATGCCCATGGAAAGAGTGGTCGTCACAATCCACAAATACGGCAACACCTCTGCCGCTACGATCCCCATGGCCTTGGATGAGGCCGTCCGGGACGGCAGGATCCGGGAAAACCAGCTCCTTCTGTTCGAGGCCTTCGGCGGCGGCCTCACCTGGGCGTCAGCCCTGGTGCGGTGGTGAAAACGGAAATTATCAAATAACAAGCTCCAAAGGCCGGCGTTCGGAAGTTGAACTTTAGATAGTTGATTCATTCGTAAAAAGTTCTAAAAGCCGTCTTTGCGAGCGTAGCGAAGCAATCTCGTCGTTTGTAACTGTCTGAAAAAACGAGATTGCGGCGTCGCTCCGCTCCTCGCAATGACAGCACTCGGGACTTCTGACGAGACCATCATTTTTGAATTTATTTGAAATTTATCACGGGGGGACACACATGTTTTACATGCTGACGGAAGAGCAACTCATGATACGCGATCTCGCCAGACAGATCGCCGTTGAAACGATCGTGCCGGTACGGGCCGAGTTGGACGAGCAGAACAAGTTCCCCTGGGACGTCATGAAGGCGATGGCCCAGGCGGACCTGTTCGGCCTGTTCATCCCCGAGGAATACGGCGGTCTCGGGAAGAAAGGTTTCGAGCTCTGCATCGCGGTGGAAGAGCTTTCCAAGGCGTGCCTCGGCGTCTCCACGAGCTTTGCGGCGAACGCCCTCGGCACCTACCCCATCCTGCTCTATGGTTCCGATGAGCAGAAGAAGAAATACCTCCCCGACATCGCCGCGGGCAAGCGGCTCGTTGCGTTCGGCCTGACCGAAGCAAACGCGGGGAGCGACGCCAGCGGCGTTCAGACCACGGCAAAGCTCGAAGGGAATGAATACGTGCTGAACGGCACCAAGCAGTGGATCACGAACGGCGGCGAAGCCGAGATCTACACCGTCATCGCCATCACCGACAAGTCCAAGGGCCCCCGCGGCGCCTCCGCCTTTGTCGTGGAAAAGGGCACGCCGGGCTTCACCTTCGGCAAGAAGGAAAATAAGATGGGTATTCGTGCGTCATCCACGACGGAGCTTATCTTCAACAACTGCCGCATTCCCAAGGAAAACCTGATTGCCAAGCAGGGCATGGGCTTCATCATTGCCATGAAAACCCTCGACAGCTCGCGCACGGGCGTGGGCGCGCAGGGCGTCGGCGTGGCCCAGGGCGCCATTGACGAGGCGATCAAGTTCGCCAAGACCAGGGTCCAGTTCGGCCAGCCCATCACCTCGTTCCAGGCCATCCAGCACATGCTCGCAGACATGCAGACCCAGACCGAGGCCGCGCGGGCGCTGGTCTATTCCGTGGCCCGGTATATCGACAGCGGCGCAAAGGACTATTCCCGCGCCTCCGCCATGGCAAAGCTCTTTGCCACCGATGTCGCCATGAAAGTGACCACCGACGCGGTGCAGGTCATGGGCGGCTCGGGCTACATGAAGGAATACCCCGTAGAGAAGATGATGCGCGACGCCAAGATCCTCCAGATCTACGAGGGCACCAACCAGATCCAGCGGAACGTCGTGGCCCAGGACATGATCAGGGAAGCGGCGCGGCAGAAGTAAGACTGGTCCGGAGCCTGAAGAGTCTCAAGAGTCCGAAGAGTCTGATGAGTTTATGGAGTCAAACCTTTTTTAACTCTTCAGACCCTTAAACTCGCAAGATCCATCAGACACAATTTTCGGAGAACATCGCATGAACATCATTGTTCTGGTAAAACAGGTCCCGGACACGTCGGAGGTCAAGATCAACCGGGAGACGAACACGCTCATCCGCGACGGCGTCCCGAGCATCATCAACCCCTACGACAGGTATGCCATCGAGGAGGCTCTCCGTCTCCGCGAACAGCACGGCGGCAAGGTCACCGCCGTGACCATGGGCCCGCCCCAGGCAGCCGATGCGCTCAAGGAAGCCGTCTCCCTGGGCGTGGACGACGTGGTGCTCCTGTCCGACCGCGCATTCGCCGGAGCTGACACCTGGGCGACCTCGTACGTCCTGGCGAAGGGGATCAAAAAGATCGGGGATTTCGACCTCGTCATCGCAGGCAAGCAGGCCATCGACGGCGACACCGCTCAGGTGGGGCCCGAGACGGCGGACATGCTCGGCATCCCCTTCGTCGCTTATATCAGGAAGATCGAGCACGTCGACGGCAAAAAGATGGTGGCCGAACGGCTGATGGATGAGGGCTACGACGTTGTTGAGACGTCCCTCCCCGCTCTCATTACCGTGGTGAAAGAGATCAACCAGCCGCGCCTGCCGTCCCTCAAAGGAAAGATGAAGGCCAAGGGCCTCAAGGTCGCGTCCTTGACGGCGAAGGACATCGGCGCCGAGGAAAACCAGTGCGGCCTCAAGGGATCGCCCACGAAGGTCGTGAGGATTTTTCCCCCCGCACCGCGGGGACAGCGTGAGATGCTCAAGGGGCCCATCGAGGAGCAGGTCGGCGCCGTGGCGAGGAAGCTGAAAGAGCAGTCGCTGATATAATCACGACATTCTTCGAATGTCGAATTGAAAATTGAAGATTGGAAATTGAAAATTTCAAATCTGAACACCGACATTTTCCAATTTCCAATTTACACTTTCCAATTTGCAATTGGTTCTAAGGAGTAACCCGTGAGCGTACGAGTCATATCGGATACCTGCACAGGCTGTGAGACATGCGTGCCCGCCTGCCCCTTCGGCGCCATCGAGATGCGCGACGGCAAGGCGTTCATCACCGAGAACTGCACCCTGTGCGGCGCCTGCGTGGAGGTCTGCGAGTTCAAGGCCATCGAGCGGACGGAGGAGGCAGCAGCGCCCGTGGCGGACCTCTCGGCATACAAGGGCGTCTGGGTCTTCGCCGAACAGCACAAGGGCGGCATATCGAGCGTGACCCTTGAGCTTTTGGGCGAAGGCCGGAAGCTCGCGGACAAGAAAAAAACAAAGCTCTCGGCCGTTTTCATCGGCCACGGGATCAATGGCAAGGCAAAGGAGCTTATCGCCCATGGCGCCGACATCGTGTACGTTGCCGACGATCCCGCGCTCAGGGATTTCAACGACGACGCCTACGCGGCCGTCCTGACCACCCTCGCGAAGCTCCATAAGCCGGAGATCATCCTTGCCGGCGCGACCGCCATCGGCCGCTCGTTCATCCCCAAGGTCGCGGCCAATCTCTGCACCGGCCTCACCGCGGATTGTACGGTGCTCGACATCGACCCTGAAACAGGCCACCTCCACCAGACCCGTCCCGCCTTCGGCGGGAACATCATGGCCACCATTGTCACACCCAACCACCGGCCCCAGATGGCTACCGTCAGGCATAAGGTGATGAAAAAGGCCGACCGCGATGACGCCCGCAAAGGCGACATCATCGACGTGAAGTTCACCGCCTCCGGCGACGTCCGCACGAAGGTGCTCAAGACCGTTGAGGAAGTGAGCGAGACCGTGAACATCAGCGAGGCCGACATCATCGTGGCAGGCGGACGGGGCATGGCAAGCCAAAAGAACTTCCAGATGCTGGAGGAACTGGCGAAGGTGCTCGGTGGCGCCGTGGGCGCGACGAGGGGCGCCGTTGACGAGGGATGGGTCCCCTACTCGCACCAGGTAGGCCAGACGGGCAAGACCGTCTGCCCCAAGCTCTACATCGCTGCCGGCATCTCCGGCGCCATCCAGCACCTGGCGGGCATGCAGTCTTCGGACGTGATCATCGCCATCAACAAGGATCCCGACGCGCCCATCTTCAGCGTGGCGACCTACGGGATCGTGGGCGACGTCAACGAGGTCCTTCCGATCATGATCAAGAAGTTCAAGGAAATGCGGGGATAAAATCAGTAGTCAGCATGCAGTAGACAGCATACACGGATAAGGACCTCATCAATGAAAATCGCCTTCATCTTCCCCGGCCAGGGCTCCCAGTACGTGGGAATGGCCAAAGAGTTCATCGAAAATTTCGAAGAGTCCCGTGAGGTGTTCACTGCCGCGAGCTCCGTGCTCGGGTACGACCTCGCGCAGCTCTGCCTGCACGGCCCTGCGGAAAAACTGAACCTCACGGAAAACACGCAGCCCGCCATCCTGGCGGCAAGCATCGCCGCGCTGCGTCCCCTTGAGCGAAGAGGCCTGACAGCAGGCGCCGCAGCGGGCCACAGTCTCGGTGAGTACACGGCGATCACCGCGGCGGGCGGGTTCGAGCTCAAAGACGCGATCGCTCTCGTGCGGAAGCGCGGCAGGTATATGCAGGAAGCCGTGCCCGAAGGCGCGGGGCTTATGGCCGCCATCCTCGGCATGGAGCGGCAGGATGTAGAAAAAACTTGCCATGAAGCCGCCAAAAATGGTATAGTTGCCCCTGCCAATTACAACTCCCCCGGCCAGATCGTGATCGCCGGTGAGAAAAAAGCAGTAGAAAAGGCCATGGAGCTCGCCAGGGCCGCAGGCGCAAAGAAAGTCGTGCCGCTCGCCGTGAGCGTTCCATCACACTGTGCTATGATGGGACAGGCGGGCGAGAGATTGGCAAAAGAACTGGAAAAGATAACCATCAGGGACCTTCGGATCCCCATCGTGAACAACGCTGAGGCGAAGTTCCTGCGGTCCCCGGGGGAACTCAGGTCGTCTCTCGTCAAACAGATCAGTTCCCCCCTCTTCTGGGAAGACTCGATCAACGCTATGGCGGCCGAGGGGTTCGACACCTTCATAGAGATCGGGCCCGGCAAGGTGCTTTCGGGCCTCGTCAAGCGGATCGCAAAGAACGCAAAAGTGCTGAGCGTGGAAGACGTCAAGAGCATGAACGACACGCTCAGCAGCATAGGCTGCTGAAGAGGAGTTCTTAGATGAGTTTATCCGGTAAAATCGCATTGGTCACCGGCGCTGCGCAGGGCATCGGCAGGGACATCGCCCTCGGGCTCGCCGTTGACGGCGCGGACCTCGCCATCTGCGACGTGAACCTCGAAGCCGCCCAGAAAACCGCCGCCGATATCCAGGCCAAGGGGAAAAAGGCCATGGCGCTCAAGGCCAACGTCGCTTCGTCCGCCGACGTAACGGCCATGATCGACCAGGTAGCGGAAAAATTCGGCAAGATCGACATTCTGGTGAACAACGCCGGCATTACGCGCGACGGGCTCATCATCCGGATGAAGGAAGAGGACTGGGACCTGGTGCTCAGCATCAACCTTAAGGGCGCCTTCAACTGCACCAAGGCCGCGCTCAAATACATGACCAAACAGCGGACCGGCACCATCATCAACATCGCCTCCATCGTGGGCGCCATGGGCAACGCGGGCCAGGCGAACTACGTGGCGTCCAAGGCCGGGCTCATCGGTCTCACCAAGACGATCGCGCGGGAATACGCGAACCGCAACATCACGGCGAATGCCGTGGCGCCGGGCTTCATCGATACCGCCATGACCCAGGCACTGTCGGAGAACGTGCGTGCGGAATTGACCAAACAGATCCCCCTAGGAAGGCTCGGCACTTCCGAAGACGTGGCGAACGCCGTCCGGTTCCTGGCCTCGCCGTCGGCCGCGTACATCACGGGCCAGGTGATCCATGTGAACGGCGGCATGTACATGTAAGATCCACGGATATCGAACACCGTATAACTCAGCTTCAGGAAGAACATAAAAACAGGAGGGAAACAATGGCAGATGTGGAAGGAAAGGTAAAAAAAATCATTTCTGAGCAGCTCGGCGTACCCGAGGGCGATGTGAAGCCCGAGGCATCGTTCGTCAACGATCTCGGCGCGGATTCACTGGACACCGTGGAGCTCGTCATGGCGCTGGAAGAGGAATTCGGCGTAGAAATCCCCGATGAGGACGCTGAGAAGATCGCCACGGTTCAGAACGCCATTGATTACATCAAGGCGAAGTCCAAGTAACGCAACACGGTCAAGCAGCATCGTTTAGTTCGTCCGGTTTCGTTCCAGTGAAATTCCGAAAGCCAGAAGACCCTGCTGAGCTCCAGCGTGAGCGGGTCTTTTGGCTTTTTCGGATTTTATATGCAGGAGGTATCTTCGTTTGAAGAGAAGAGTCGTTGTCACCGGCGTCGGCATGGTCACACCCGTCGGGCTCGATACGGAAAAAACCTGGGAAGGGCTGATCAATGGGAAATCAGGCATCGGCCCCATTACGCAGTTCGACGACAAGGAGATGCCCACCCAGATCGCGGGCGAGGTGAAGGGCTTTGATCCTGCGGCGTACATCGAGCCCAAAGAGATCAAGAAGATGGACCGCTTCATCCACCTGGCGATTGCGGCCGGCCAGATGGCCATGGACGATTCCGGCCTCAAGATCACACCGGAGAACGCCGAGCGGGTGGGCGTCGTGGTCAGCGCCGGCATGGGCGGCCTGCCGGCCATCGAACGATACCACAAAGCGTACCTCGAAAAGGGGTACCGTAAAATATCGCCGTTCTTCATCCCCATGCTCATCATCAACGAGGCAGCGGGGAATATTTCGATGCGCTTTGGCGCCAAGGGCCCCAACATCTGCGTGGTTACGGCCTGCGCCACGGGCACCCATTCCATCGGCGACGCTTTCAAGTGGATCCAGCGCGGCGATGCCGACGCCATGATCGCCGGCGGCACCGAATCGTGCATTTGCGTGACCGGCGTAGGCGGATTCAACGCCATGAAAGCCCTCTCCACCAGGAACAGCGAGCCCGAGCGCGCGAGCCGTCCCTTCGACGCGGAGCGCGACGGGTTCGTCATGGGCGAAGGGTCCGGAATCGTTATTCTTGAGGAGTTGGAGTTTGCCAGGAAGCGCGGCGCCCGGATCTACGCCGAGGTGATCGGCTACGGCGCTTCAGGCGACGCCTATCATATCACGTCGCCAGCGCCGAGCGGCGAAGGCGCCGCCCGGTGCATGGCCATGGCCGTCAAGGACGCGGGGATCGCGCCGACGGAGCTGGGCTACATCAACGCCCACGGCACTTCGACCAAGTATGGAGACGAACTCGAGTCCATTGCGATCAAGACCGTGTTCGGCGACCACGCCTACAAGGTCCCGGTCAGCTCGACAAAGTCCATGACCGGACATCTCCTCGGCGCAGCAGGCGGCGTGGAGGCGGTCGTCTCGATCCTGGCCCTGGACCGCGGCATCCTGCCGCCGACCATCAACCTGGAGAACCCCGATCCGGAATGTGACCTGGATTATATTCCGAACAAGGCCAGAAAAGCCCAGGTCGAGGTGGCCATGTCGAACTCCTTCGGGTTCGGCGGCACGAACGCCTGTCTGATTTTCAAGAAATACCGGAAGTAATATGCGTTCCCTCTCGGAAATCCAGGAGCGCATCGGCTGTACGTACAGGGACCCGGAGCTCCTGGAACGCGCCCTGACCCACAAATCATACGCGAACGAAAACAGGCTCCCCTACCATAACGAGCGGATGGAGTTCCTGGGCGATGCCGTCCTCAATCTGGCCGTAAGCGAACATCTTATGAAGACCTGCCCGGACTCGACAGAGGGAGATCTGTCGAGGCTCCGGGCCGCCATGGTGAGCGAACCGGCCCTCGCGGCGATCGCACGGGAGATCGGCCTCGGCGAATATATCCTGCTCGGAAAGGGCGAGGAACAGACCGGCGGCAGGGACAAGGGCTCCCTCCTCGCGGACTGCCTCGAAGCGGTCATTGCCTCCGTATATCTTGACGCCGGGCAGCAGCAGGCAAACGCGTTTATTCTTCGGTTTTTCGAGGACCTGATAAAAAAGACCTGCGCCGCCGGCGGGATATTCGATTACAAGACGGAGCTCCAGGAACTCTGCCAGGAGCGGCTCAAGACCCTGCCGGAGTACCGCGTGTCGTCCGAAACGGGGCCCGACCATCAGAAGCAGTTCGAAGTGGAGCTCTCGATCAAGGGAACGTTTTACGGCCGCGGCATCGGCAGGAGCAAGAAGGAAGCGGAGCAGCGCGCGGCAAAAGAAGCTATGGAGAAGCTCAGTATGCAGTAGACAGTAGGCAGCATACAGGGGAATGAACATGGTTGTATATTTTTTCTCTTTCCCTGCCTACTACCTACTATTTACTGTCTACTGAATTTATGATAGTCCCCTTCTTCATCCCCCATGCAGGCTGCCCGCACCAGTGTGTATTCTGCAACCAGAAGAATATCACCGGCCAAAGCAGACCCCCTGACCTATCGTCCATCCCGCATACTATCACCAAGTATCTCAAGACGGGCGCAAAAAACGAACCGGCCCACATCGCCTTCTACGGCGGAAGCTTCACTGCCCTGCCGCAAGAGACCCAGAAGGCCTATCTCGAAGCAGCCCGGCCGTTCATCCGGTCGGGACAGGTGAACGATGTCCGCCTTTCCACAAGGCCGGACTGCATAACGGAAGAGATCCTTTCCCTTCTCGGAGAATACCATGTGCATACGGTGGAACTGGGCGTTCAGTCCATGGACGACCGCGTGCTCACCCTGTCAGGCCGGGGACATCGGGCTGCAGATACCGTTCATGCCGTGATGCTGCTCAAGGAAAATGCATTCTCCATCGGCCTCCAGCTCATGCCCGGTCTGCCGGGAGATTCTGCCGGAATTTTTCAGGAGACCGTGAACAAGGTCATTGAACTCAAGCCGGACTTCGTGCGGCTCTATCCCACCCTGGTAATCCAGGGAACGCCCCTGGAACAGATGTACAGCACCGGCAGATATACCCCCCTCTCCCTCGATGAGGCAGTCGCTCTCTGCCGTACTGCCCTCGTGAGGTTCGATGAGGCGGGGATTCCGGTGATGAGAATAGGGCTCCAGCCCACTGAGGAACTGGAAAGGCCCGGCGCCGTCATTGCGGGCCCCTATCATCCCGCCTTCGGACAGCTCGTCGAGTCTTCAATTTTTCTGGATAAGATGCGGGCGGTCTTGATGAAAGGAAAACCCGGGAATGATATGGCGACCTTGTACGTCAATGCTTCGGACATCTCTTCCGCGACCGGACAGAAACGCTCAAACGTGACTATCTTGAAAAAAGAATTCGGCCTTCGGTCCATCCGCATCCGGTCCCGCCCCGATGTTCCCCGAGGAGCTGTACGGTGAACGGGCCCCTTCGGATGCTCACTCCTTCTTCAGGGCCTGGAAATCTTTTTCCAGGGGAATATACTCCCGCACATAGTGCCGCGCATGATAGATGGTGAATAATTTCTCGATAACCAGCAGCGCCCCGAAGATCCCCAACAGCATAAGGTTATTCACCGGGTCGGCTGTTCCAAAGAGGATATTCTTGATGGAAAGTATCACGATGATGAGGAGGACGGCCTCACCGATGGCGTCGCCGATCCCCAGGAACGGGTGGCCGGCGTAGAAATATCCGCCGCCGGGCAGCAACAGGGAAAGCCACTTTGCTTTTTTTTCGTTCTTGAACTCAAGGCTGCATTTGGCGCAGGTGTAAACGCCGGGAGCCAGGGGTGCGTTGCACCGGGGGCAAAGATGGTGCCTTCCCCGGATGAGCGTCGGCTGATGGACCTTCATCGGCAGGGTCTGGAGAATTGATTTGAGCTTTGCGCTCTGCCTGACGTACAAAAAGGTCTCCGCGGCGGCGCTCTTGTATTTCACCGTAAATTTCCGGCCCAGGAAAACGTGCGCTTTGATATCCTCCACGTCTCCGTAACGGATCTGCGCAATGGAGTCTTTTGGCGCGAAGTTCGTCTTTGAGGGGAAATGGAGTATCCTCCTGTTCGTCACCACCAGGGTGCATCGCTTGAGAAGATAGATGATCCAGCCCGTCGTGATCTGCTCCAGGAACGTCATGGGAGAACAGCCGCGCATGGCAAGCAGGATCTCTTCGCCCGGCTCGAGAAACTGCTTCAGGAGCGGCGCGTATGCCTCGAGTGTCCTGAGTTGTTGTTTCTTCAGACGTTCCTTGAACTTTCCCTTGTGCGACGTAAAGGCGATATCCTGGTTAACGGGCAGACCAAATGTCTCAGGTTGTGAGATGCCGGTGGTCATCGTTCCCCTCCTCTTTCGTAACCCGGACAAGCCGGGACCAAATATGCCACGAAGACGCGAAGGCACGAAGAAATTCATAAAGAGGTTTGAAGTTTGGTAATTCCTTAATTCTTCGTGTTTTCTTTGTGCCTTAGAGCCTTCGTGGCTGAATTTTGTTTCCATTTTGGGTAGAAGTTGATTCTTAACTGACTGAAAATGATACTCCACCAGCCTTGACACGTCAAGCATTATATCATATTCTTACATAAGAAGTCATCACCCGTTGACTGCGGAGGCCTCATGAAGCGTTTGATTATGTCACTGTTTCTCGTGAGCATAGCGGCCGCATCGGCAAGCGCCGGCGGTATCAGAGAGGTGGAGCTGACCGACGGAAGCGTCATCACCGGAGAAGTCCTTTCGCTCAGCAACGGCGTTTATTCGGTCAAATCCGAGACTCTTGGGACGATGAAAATCGGCGAATCGAAGATCCGCGCCATCCGCGAAAAGGGCCACGGAGCGGCCGGGAGCGCGCAAAGCGGACCGGCGGGGAACCCCGGCGGCGCGAACGTCCCGGTGAAATCCCTTCAGGACAAGATGATGAACGACGGGGAGATCATGGACATGATCAAATCCCTGCAAAACGACCGGGACTTCCAGAAAATCCTGGAAGACCCCGAGGTCATGAAAGCCGTGAACTCCGGCGACATCGCCGCGCTCATGGCCAATCCCGGGTTCATGAAGCTGCTGGACAACAAGGCGGTACAGGACATACAGAACAAGGTAAAAAAATAGTTTTTCCCGACAGGACCGGATTTCTGAAACCTGTTGACATCCCTCCGCGTTCTCGGTACTATCATACCTGCTTGAGTCCCGATTAATCGGCACAAAGGATGCCCTATGCCCATCACGTACAAAGACGCCGGTGTTGATATCGACGCCGGCGACCTCTTCGTCGAAAAAATAAAGCCCTATGTCAAATCCACCTTCAGGCCGGAAGTGCTGACGCACATCGGCGGGTTCGGCGGGCTCTTCGCCCTCAAAAAATACAAGAACCCCGTGCTCGTCTCCGGCACCGACGGCGTGGGCACCAAGCTCAAGATCGCCTTTCTCACGAACCGCCACGATACCGTCGGCATCGACCTTGTGGCCATGTGCGTGAACGACATCGTTGTCCAGGGGGCTGAGCCGCTCTTCTTTCTCGATTACTTTGCGACGGGCAGGCTCAAGCCCGAAGCCCACGCGGACATCGTCAAAGGCATCGCCGCGGGATGCAAACAGGCAGGCTGCGCCCTCATCGGCGGAGAGACGGCGGAGATGCCGTCGTTCTACGGCGCGGAAGAATACGACCTTGCGGGATTTGCCGTCGGCGTTGTTGAGAGAAAAAAGATCGTTGACGGCTCGAAGATAAAAGCCGGCGATTGCCTCATCGGCCTCGCCTCTTCCGGCCTTCACAGCAACGGTTACTCCCTCGTCCGAAGGGTACTGCTCGAAACATCAGGCTACTCGGTGAATGATGTCCTTCCTGAACTGGGCAAGCCCCTCGGCGATGTCCTCCTCACCCCTACGAGGATCTATGTGAGGACCGTTCTCAAACTGATGACCGGGTTCGCTATCCGCGGCATGGCCCATATCACCGGAGGCGGCATCACCGAGAACCTCCCCCGGGTGCTCCCGAAAGGCACGCAGGCCATCGTCCGGAAAGGCAGCTGGGATATTCATCCTGTCTTCACGCTGTTACAGCAGAAAGCCGGCGTGGATGATGAGGAGATGTACCGTGACTTCAACATGGGCATCGGCATGATTCTCGTGGTCCCGGCAAAGCAGGCGGACAGCGTGATGAAGAAAGCAGGAAAGCTCGGCGAAAAGGCTTATCTTATCGGGGAGATCGTAAGGGGAAAGCAGAGCGTGAAGTACGCAGAGAAATAATTTCAAAATGCAAAATGCAAAATGAAAAGATGACAACGTACCACCATTTTACATTTTGCATGTTGCACTTTGCATTCTGCATTTGAGGTCTTATGAAAAAAGTCCGCATCGGCGTCCTGGCGTCCGGCAGGGGTTCCAATCTCCAGGCCATCATCGATAACATCGAGAAAGGCCGGCTCTCGGCTGAGCTGGCCGTGGTCATCAGCGACCAGGCCGATGCCTTTGCGCTGGAACGGGCCCGGAAGCACGGCATTCCGGCCGTCCCTGCGGGCGCCAAGGGATTTAAGGACAAGCGGGAGGAATACGATGCCCTGTTGGTCAAGGAACTGCAAAAACGGAGCGTGGACATCGTCTGCCTTGCCGGTTTTATGCGCATCATCACCCCCGTGCTCATCAAGGCCTTCCCGAACCGGATACTGAACATCCACCCTTCCCTGCTCCCCGCCTTCCCCGGGCTCCATGTCCAGAAAAAGGCCCTGGACTGCGGCGTAAAGTTCTCCGGGTGCACCGTGCACTTCGTGGACGAGGGCATGGACACCGGGCCGATCATCATCCAGGCCGTGGCGCCCGTGCTGGACAACGACACCGAAGACAGCCTGTCCGAGAGGATTTTGAAGCAGGAGCACAAAATCTACTCCCGCGCAATCCAGCTCTATGCCGAGGGCAGGCTCAGGATCGAGGGGAGGCGGGTGTTCGTCACCGAGGGGAGAACGACTGCCGACGAGTTCCTGATAAACCCGTAAAATCACATCAACCGCATAGTCGCCAAGGAATGACTTGCAACCCAAAGACTTGAAGCCGCGAAGGCGCGAAGGTCGTGAAGATTTTTTATCTTCAGACCCCGTAAAGATTTTGGTTTCCTTCGCGTTCTTTGCCTGCCTGTGCGTGTACGCACGCAGACAGGCGCCTTTGCGGTAAAAAATCCTTTTTCGTTTTTGGTTTGACCTGAGTAGTTACGATTCATCAATAATATCCCGCTAAACATGATAACAAGGTCTACGGGAGCCATCCGTCCAGCGCCTCTCTCACCTTTTTCAACAGTTCAGAGGGTGAGACAGGCTTCGAAATGAAATTCAGCCCCTCTTCGAGCATCCCGTCTTTGTGGATCACGTTCGCGGTGTACCCGCTCATGAAAATCACTTTCACGTCCGGTTTGATTTTGACTGCCTCGACATACACCTCTCTTCCGTTCTTCTTCGGCATCACCACATCCAGAAGGAGAAGGTGCACCTTTTCCCTGTTCTCCGCGAACTTTTCCACGGCGTCCTTGCCGTCCGCCGCTTCGATCACCGTGTAGCCGAACTCTTCGAGCATGTGTTTTGTAAGATCGCGAACGCCGTTGTCGTCTTCGGCCACCAGGATCGTCTCCGTGCCGCCCAGCGGTGTTTCGATCCGTGCAGGCTTGTACTCTTCCACCTTGGCCGAAACCAGGGGAAGATACAGCTTGAACGCCGTCCCCTTCCCCGGTTCGCTGTAAACATTGATGTAACCGTTGTGCTGCTTCACGATGCCGTAAACGATGGCGAGGCCGAGCCCCGTCCCTTTCCCGACCTCTTTCGTCGTAAAAAACGGCTCAAAAACCTTCTGTGCCGTCTTCTCGTCCATGCCGATTCCCGTGTCGGTGACCGATACGAGGGCATACAAGCCCTCCATCCCGTAGTTATGCGCCCGTATGAATTCCGTATCCAGCCTCACCGCCTCGGTCTCGACCGTAAGAATACCGCCTTTCGGCATCGCGTCGCGCGCGTTCGTCGCGAGGTTCATCAGGATTTGTTCCATATGGATCGTATCGGCGATGACGATGAGATCATCCGGCGCGAGCGAAACCCTCAGTTCGATGTCCTCGCCGATGAGCCGCGCGAGCAGTTTTTCGACCCGTTTCACGATATCGTTCAGATTCACGGGTTTCGGGTTGATGATCTGTTTCCTGCTGAAGGCCAGGAGACCCTGGGTCAACTGCGCGGCCCGCTCCGTCGAGGCGAGAACCTGTTCAACATAATGTTTGAGGGGGTCTTCCTCCCCGATTTTCATGTTGAGCAGGTTTCCATACCCGACGATGGCGGTGAGGATATTATTGAAATCATGCGCCACCCCCCCGGCGAGCTGGCCGACGGCCTCCATCTTCTGGGCGTGGCGGAGTTGCTCCTCGATCTTTTTCTTCTCGGTGATGTCCTGCACGAGTCCGTCATACGCGACGAGGCGGCCCTGTTCGTCATACCGGGGGACTATTGCATCCTTTACCCATCGAATCTGGCCATCTTTGCGGACAATCCTGTGTTCAAGGGGAGGCACGGTCTCACCTGAGAGTACCCTGTTGGCCAGTTCCATTACAGTCCCCCGGTCTTCTTCATGAACCATCCTATACCAGAGGTGAGGGTCAGCCCCGTATTCCTCTGATGTGTAGCCTGTCATCGTAACGCAGCCGGGGCCATGTTTTGTTGATGCCGTCTTGCCGTCTTGTATCTCAACAGTATAGATATAGTTTGTTACTGATTCGACCAATCGTTTGAACCGCTCCTCACTCTTTCTCAGACCCTCCTCCGCCTGCCTGCGTTCAATGATTTCGGCCCGCAATGTTTCATTAGCCTTGGCCAGTTCCGCGGTCCGCTCTGCAACTCGCACTTCTAACTCGTCATGCGCCTTTCTCAGCGCTTCCGCGGCTCGCTTCCGTTCCGCTGCGTCATGACTCGCGTTGTTGATAACAAGTCCCAGGCCCAGAACAAAAAATGAAATTGCAGTATTGAGCGCCATCGGTATTGTTGTCCCGCCATAAAGTAATGGCGCACCATAGATGTAACCTAAACAGAAAGCTAAACCAATAAAGGTTGTCAGTCCGGCCAGGACCCTTGTTAGAGCATCCACAGACCAGCGTCTTTTCAAAGATGAGTCAAGAAAAAGCGCAACGCTTGCAAACAAGAAATTGAGGGCGGTAGGCAAAGCCATCCGGCCCACGGGAATAAGACCGAGTTTCTCCGATGGAATCTGAAAAATCCATCGATCAACATTCAGGTTGATATTTACACTAATCTCTGTGAATCGGACCAGAGATAGAACGAAAATCACGGTAGCGCCGATTCTTGATAATTTAAGACCCCACGTTCTCTCCGTTATGAGTGTACAAAGTGATATGCCGAGCACAATGAAGGAGAGAGCTGTATTTGGCGCCATCGGGATGTAATCTGCCCGTATACCGGAGAGAATTCTCCATCCCATCAGCCAACCCACAATGGTAAACACCCCTAATCCTGCCGCAATGAGGCCGCAAAGTTGCGAAAAGAATTTAGAAGGGATTAAAGAATGATTGGATTGAGTGGTCATTGGTCGGTTCCTCCGGCTGCCTCATCGGCTGTTTTGTTTCTGTTGATTATTGCCTTATTCACCTCCTGAGAAATTAGAAAGAGGGCAAACCCTCGCGCTGTTTTGGCTGAAGCGGCGCTGCCATGACTGTCGCGGCGCGCTTTTTTGCGCCTATGCTCAGCGGCAGACCTGAGTAGTTACTCATTATTATCTATTTCCCCGATTCTCCCATTCGCCGATTCCCCGTTTCGTTTTTTACAAACCTCGGCGTTCTCTGCGGTAAATTGAGACTTTTTACACGTGCATCACTATTAATGAACAGACGCATTACCGCGGCATCAAGGTCAAATCACCGGTCCAGGACCTCGCGGACTTTCCGTAACAGCGCTGTCGGAGAAAGCGGTTTCGAAATGAAGTCCAGGCCCTCTTCGAGGATGCCCTTCCGGCGAATAAAACTCGCCGAATAGCCGCTGGTAAAGAGCACTTTGATGCCCGGCTTGAGCGCCTTCGCTTCCTCATAAACTTCCCTGCCGTTCTTCTTCGGCATGATCACGTCGAGGAGCAGAAGATTGACGGCGTCCTTGTTCGGCAGGAACTTCGCCAGCGCCTCTTCTCCGTCCGAAGCCTCAATGACGGAATAGCCGAATTCACCGAGCACGGTCTGCGTCAGTTTTCTCACTTCTGCATCGTCCTCAGCCATCAGGACCGTCTCCGACCCGCCCCGGTGGGGCGCAAGGTCCTGTGCCTGCGCCTCTTCGACGGCGGATTTGATGAGCGGCAGGTAAAGCTTGAATATCGTCCCTTTTCCCGGTTCGCTGTATACGTTGATATACCCCCCGTGCTGCTTCACGATGCCATACACGATCGAAAGTCCGAGACCGGTCCCCTTCCCCTCCTCCTTGGTGGTAAAAAAGGGCTCGAAAATCCTTTTGATCGTCGCGGCCTCCATGCCGGCGCCAGTATCCGAAACAGAGAGGAGCACGTATTCGCCTTGCTGACCGTACCCGTGCATACTGACGAACTCGCCGCCCAAATGCACGGAAGAGGATTCAACGGTCAGCGCCCCTCCGCCGGGCATGGCATCCCGCGCGTTGGCGGCGAGGTTCATCAACACCTGCTCCACCTGGCCGCTGTCCGCCATGACCGTCAGCTCCTCATCAGCAAGCCTCATCGTGAACTCGATATTCTCTCCGATGAGCTTTGACAGGAGGTTCTTTACTCTCTTTACGATATCGTTGATCCGCACCGGCCGCGCATTGGTTTCCTGTCTGCTGCTGAAAGCGAGGAGGTTATGGGTCAGGTTGGATGCGCGCTCCGCGGCCACCAGGATCTGCTCCGCGTGGTGCCGCAAGGGGTCGCTTTTTTTTAATTTTATTTGCAGGAGATACCCAAACCCTATGATGGCGGTAAGAAAGTTGTTGAAGTCGTGGGCAATGCCTCCCGTCAGCTGGCCGACGGCCTCCATCTTCTGGGCATGGCGGAGCTGATCCTCAAGTTTTCGTTCCGAAGTGACGTCTCGCAGTATTCCCCGGTGGGCTATGACGCCCCCCCCATCGTCACGGACCGCCGTCGCCGTAATAAGGACGATGAGGGATTCGCCGCTTTTTTTCCTCAACGGCATTTCATGATCCTTGACAAACCCTTTTCGTTCCATAAGCTCCGAGAACACTTCCCAATCGCGAAGGTTGACGCAGAGGTCCCTTCCCATATCGGCCTTCAGAAGCTCGTCCTTTGAGGAAAACCCGAACAGGTCGACGCCTGCGGGATTGACGTCGACGACCCTTCCTTCCGGCGTGTTCATAAAGACGACATCCTTTGATTCCTCGAACAGGGTGCGGTATTTTTTTTCGGATTGACGGAGCGCCTCCTCGGTGCGCCTTCGTTCCGTTATGTCCCTGAAGGTCACCACCGCGCCCGTTGTGCTGTCACCCTGCTGAATGGGCGTCATGGTGTATTCGACGGGAAAGGATGTCCCGTCTTTTCTGCGGAAAACTTCGCCGTCCACATGGTGGACCCTTCCGTCCCGGAACAATGCGCAGGCCCGGCAGTCGTCCGCCGCAGAAAGGGCCTCGTCCGGACCGCCGGGATGCCACGTCTCATGGCCGGAGCGGCCGACAAGTTCGCCGGCCTGCCAGCCGAGAAAATACCCGGCTGCGGCATTCACGAAGGTGTGGTTCCCCTCGGTGTCAAGCCCGATGATGCCCTCGCCGGCGGACTGCAGAATGAGCAGGTTCTGATGCCTGAGCCGTTCAAGACGTTCCGCGGCGTCTTTCAATGAACGGTCCTGTTCGTAGAGTTTTACCGAAGTATGGTTGAGCGTGTCGATGAGCTGCTCGATTTCGAGGGAGCTGCGCTCGCGCGGGATCGTTTCTCCCGTGAGCGCATCGAGCCTTTGTGCGAAGGCCGTCGTTCTCCTGATCGCCCGAATGGGACGGCCGAGAAAAAACAGGATCAGGAAGATCCCCGCGGTGACGGCCGGAATGCCCGCAAAAAAGGAGTCTCTCCATATGCGCCTTTTCAACTCCCCGATCTCCTCCATGCTATATTCGATCTTTACCCAGCCGAGAAGAGATCCGGCAATAACAGGATTCCATGCGACGATTCTGTCGCTGCCGATGGTAATGACGGGACGGGTGTCGGCGGGGGGATGGAGCGGGTCGACGTTATAGAGGACCCTCGGCGGGGCGTTGCCCTCGTGTACGGCTTTGCTCAGGACCAGGCCGTCCCGGTTGCACACCTCGATGGACAATACATGGGGAAACTCCGCAAGCTTCACGACAAAGGTTTCGAGAGAGGCGACATCTTCCGTGAGCAGGTAGTTGATGCTGAGCTCGGCGGAATTTTTCGTAATGATGTACACCTGGTTTTTGATCGCCGCGCTGCCGTTTGCGGCCTGCGAGCGGGCGCTGTACCACGCATAGAGGGCCATGGATGCGATCAACAGGAGAGAGACGATAAATCCGACCTGCACCTGGAGATGTCTTGGGAAAATTCCGCGCAGCCGCGCTGTGTCCATTCCGGTCACTCTCCGCTTTGTGGTGCATACTTTCCGAGATTGAGGCTTTCAAGCGACGTATAGTCTTTTTCGTAATCTGTCCTGACCGGGCGTGACAGTTCCACGTTTTTCAACAAGGCCTGTGAAGCCCCACTGTCTGCAAGTTTCAGAATAGCCCCTGCAACGGTCTCCCGGACCGAGGCGGGTACGCGGGGGTGGGCGCAGAGGGCGTGGGACGGCACGGGAGGGGTTTGATAAACAGTGCGCAGCTGATCCTGTAATTCCGGGGACTCCTTGTGGAGGGTCTTGTTCACCCCGCCCCCAGCGGCCGACATGCCCAGAATGACATGGCGGTACACATTGCCGTGGGTCGTGACGTATTTCGGAACGAAGGCTATACTTTCCTTTTCCGAGAGCAGCGCCCGTAAGTACATTGACGCAGCAAAAGCGCGCGCAGAGGGGAAAGCCAGCACAGCGCCGTTTAACTGTTTTACCGTTTTGACGGGGCTGTCCTTTCGTACCACGAGGATGCCGATCAGAGGTTCGGCATCCCGAATGAGGGGGATATATCCTTGCGCCTTTCTTGCCAGCACCGCATGATAGGGGCTGAGATAAACGAAATCGGGCGCGCCGCTGAGGAAATCCTGTTCAAAGTCCGGAATGGATTTGTAGAATTTCAGTTCCAGCTTCAGCCCCGTGTCAGCGGAAAGACGTGCTGTGAGGGGAATCCAGTCACGCTCGATGACCGACGGCGTAAACTGCGGAACGATCGCGAGGGTATAGGTTTTCTGCTCCGCAGCCTCCGGAGCCGTACCGGGATATGCTGTAAGCAAGAATGCCCGGCACAGGAGTGCCGCGAGGGTTCTTACAAGGAAGGTATATGTTGTTTTTTCTCCTCGTTCCATGGCATGCACTCTTCTTCGCAGCAATCCCGGAAAACCGGACCCGTAACGGCAAGGCCTTTTTGGGTATAATTATACCAAATAAATCAATTCTCGGTGAGCGCCTGCGAAGAAAGAAAGGGCGAGCATGAAGCGATTCGGGAAGCGGATCTACTGCGGAGTGTTCCTGCCGGCGACGCTTTCTGAAAGAATGGGCAGGTGCGTTGATAGAGCCGATGATAAATTTGGTGGACGAGAAGGGATTTGAACCCTCGACCCCCGCATTGCGAACGCGGTGCTCTCCCAGCTGAGCTACTCGCCCCTGTCAGTATCACTGGTGGGCTACAATCTAATATATCGCATGGAATAATGCAAGTGAAAAGTTGGAGACGACCTCCGGTAACAGACGGAGCGGCTGACCTGAGTGGTTGCCAGACGGACAGAAAGCGCAGAAAAGCCCTCTCTTGACGGATCGTGAGCTGTAGTCCCGTGTCTATCCTCAGTGCCCTGGAAGCTGTTGACAAATCCCTTCGTCTCGGATATAGTGTGCCAGTTTGTCCATAGAGATATCAGGTGAAAGGAGAACCCTCCCATGCGTGAAAAAGAGCGAGAACTCCGCCGCAAGCGGAAGCGGAGACAAGAACGGCTGCGGGAACGCCATAAGACCGCCAAAGCCGAAGCTGCTGCAAAGAAAGGAAAATGACCCGTGCCGCTGAGGCTGACCATTACCCGGGCGATACCGATACTCCTTCTCGCGGCCCTTGTGCTCGCGGGCTGTCCGCCGAAATTGCCCCCGGAGGCGCCCTGGGAAAAGGACGCCCGCGCACTCCTGGAACAGGCCGACGGCCTCTTCGTGAAACGCCAGTACGATCAGGCTGCGAAAGCAGTGGACGCCTTTTTCGCCCGGTATCCCAAGAGCAAGCACGCGGACCGCGCGCTTTTCCTCATGGGAGAAATACGCCTCACGCTCCGGGACTACCCGCGTGCGCTCAGCTACTATAAGGAAATTATTGAGAAGTTTCCGTCCTCATCGCTCATTATCGAGGCCCGGTACAAGCTGGGGCTGTGTTACTTCGAGCTCAAGGAGTACGACCTGGCCGTCGCCAACCTTGCTGACCGGGGCAGGATCACCGATCCCGCCAAACTGCGGCGCACCGCCGAGATGCTCTCGGCGGCATACGGTGTGAAAAAGAACTACTTCCAGGCGATCAAGGAAAACATCGCCCTCATCAACCTTTCCCAGGATGAACGGCAGAAGTCGGGATATCGTGACCGCATCAAGGAGATCATCGAAAAAAATCTGTCCGAAGATGAATTGAAATCCCTGTCCTCGGGCACGGCCTACCCCGCGGATATCGCGCTGCTCCGCTTTGCCGGCCTGATGATGGAACAGCGCAAGTACCGCGAGGCGGTCAAGATCGGCAGGGATTTCCTCGAACGGTTCCCCTCCCACGCGGAGAAGACCCGGGCGGAGATGCTCGTTGCCCAGGCCACGGCGAACCTCTCCGCGCCCCGCTACCTTATCGGGGTGCTGATACCGCGTTCGGGGCCGCTCGCGGCCTTCGGCGACAAGGTGCTCAGGGGCGCTCAACTTGCGCTCCATGAGCATAACCTCCAGAACCCCGACAATCGGGCCGAGGTCATCGTGAAGGACTGCGAAGGGTCGCCGGAGAAGACCAACGCTGCAATGGCCGAGCTCGCCTCGCAGGGAATCGTGGCCGCCATCGGCCCCTTGCTGACAAAATCGGTCGAGGCCCTGGCGCCGTCTCTCGACAAGCTCAAGGTCCCCGTCATCACCCCCGCCGCATCGGGCCCCGGCATTACGGAATTGAGCCCCTGGATCTTCAGAAACGCCATTACCAACGCGTCCCAGGCCGCGGCGGCGGCCCAGTACGCCCTCAAGCTCAAACTCAGAAAATTCGTCATCCTCTACCCCGATGACGCATACGGCAAGGACCTTTCCCGCCTCTTCACAAAAGAGCTGACAAAAAAGGCGGAGCTCCTCGCCACCGTAAAATATCCTCCGGAGACGAACGACTTCGGCCCCTATATCAGAAGCATCATGGAGATCGACTTCCGGTCGCGGAAAATCCTTCTCCCCGAAGATGAGGCCGAGCGGAAAAAGCTCTTCCAGGAATATGCGCCGAGCTTCGACGCCCTCTATCTGCCGGGATATGCCGACAAGGTCGGCCTGCTCATCCCCCAGCTCGCGTTCTACAATATCGCGGGGAAAACGCTGATGGGATCGAACAGCTGGCATACCGAGGAACTGATAGAGCGCGCCGGACGCCATGCCGAAGGCGCCCTGTTCGTCGACGGTTTCTTCCCGGAGAGCGCCGACCCTGCGATCCAGTCCGTGATCGCGGCCTATCGTTCGGCATACCAGGAAGAGCCCGATATCCTTGCAGCCCAGGCGTATGACGCTGCCATGATGATACTCTCGCTCCTGAAAGAGCGAAAGGAGACCCCTCTCGCGGTGAGAGACGGCCTCCTGGCGCTTCAAAATTTCCCCGGCATATCGGGAAGCACGTCCTTTCTGGGCGGCGGCGAGGCGCAAAAAAAGCTTTTCCTCATCAAGATCGAAGACGGCAGATTTGTGCTCGTAAACGACTGAAACCAGCCGTTCCTGCGCATTTTTTCTTGACACTCCCCGCGTTTTCCCTTAGTATCCAAGTTCACAATTCCCGCTATTTACTGCTGCGCCGGGGAAAAAATCCGTAACACGACTGCCGCGAATAATGCAAATGACACGAGTAACCCTCGGGATTTATTCGTGAAATTCTTCCATTCGTCTTATTCGTGATGCCCTTTCTTTTGATGGAGTTTTCGGCCGATGTTTAAAAAAGTCTTGATAACCAACCGCGGCGAGATCGCCCTCAGGATCATCCGCGCCTGCAATGAACTGGGGCTGCGTACCGTGGCCATCCATTCCGAGGCGGACGCCACGACGCTCTACGTGAAAAAGGCGGACGAGGCCGCCCTCATCGGCCCCGGCCCCCTTGCGGGCTATCTCAACATCTACGGCATCATCGACCTCGCCAAGCAGATGGGCGCCGACGCCATCCACCCCGGCTACGGATTTCTTTCCGAGAATGCCGAATTCGGCCGGGCCTGCGCCGATGCCGGCATCATCTTCATCGGCCCCCATCCGCAGGCCATCAAAGACATGGGTCTCAAGATCGAGGCCCGGCAGAAGATGGCCTCCATCGGCGTACCGGTCATCCCCGGGTCGACGGCCCTCCATTCCGAGGAAGAGGCCGTCGAAGCGGCCGAGAAGATCGGCTATCCCGTGATCCTCAAGGCCTCGGCCGGAGGAGGAGGCCGGGGACTCCGGGTCTGCTGGAACGCGAACAACGTGCGCCGCATGCTTCCCCTGGCCGTGGGCGAGGCGAAAAAGGCCTTCGGCAACGACGCCGTGTTCATCGAAAAGTACATCGAAGAGCCGCACCATATCGAGTTCCAGATCGTCGCGGACAAACACGGCAATGTCATTCACCTCGGCGAACGCGACTGCTCGCTCCAGCGCAGGCACCAGAAGCTCGTGGAGATCGCTCCCTCGCTCATCCTCGATGACAAGCTCAGGCGGGAAATGGGCGAGGCCGCGGTCACGGTGGCCAGGTCCGTGGGCTACGACAACGTGGGCACCGTCGAGTTCCTCGTGGACAAGAACAGGAACTATTACTTCCTCGAGATGAACACCCGCATCCAGGTGGAGCATACGATCACCGAGGAGATCACCGGCATAGACCTGGTCCAGACCATGATCCGCATCGCCGCGGGCGAGAAGCTGCCCCTGAAGCAGGAAGACGTCACCCTCCGGGGCTACGCCATCCAGTGCCGGATCAACGCCGAAGACCCGCTGAACGACTTTCTGCCCGCCATTGGCAAGATCACGGGCTATTACTCTCCGGGAGGATACGGCGTCCGCATCGACGGCAACGTGTACCGCGGGTATACCGTGCCGCCGTACTACGACTCCCTCCTGGCCAAGCTCGTAGTCCGGGGCGAGACCTGGGATGAAACCGTGCGGCGCATGCACCGCTGCCTGAGCGAGTACGTGATCCGGGGGGTCAAGACCACCATCCCCTACTATAAAAAAGTTATGGAGGACCCGAAGTTCATCTCCGGGAACTTCAGCACGCGCTACGTAGAGGAACAGGCGGAAAAACTCTCCTACGAGCACGAGAAGGACCCCGCTGATGCCGCCATCGCCATCGCCGCGGCGATTGTGGCGCATTCGAAGGTCTAAAAGACGCAAAGAGCATAGCGCAGAGAGCATGGCGGAATGGCATGGAGCATGGTGCATAGGGCTTAAATCTTTTACCCCTTGCGCTCTGCTCTCTGCGGTTTTGCCATTACCCTATGCCCTCTGCTCCATGCCCTATGCGGTTTTGGGAGTTGAAATGCCGAACAGTAAGAAGACAGCTGCAAAAAAAGTCCGGATCATGGACACCACCCTCCGGGACGCGCACCAGAGCCTGCTCGCCACCCGGATGAAGACGGAAGACCTTCTTCCCGTGGCCGAGGTGATGGACGGCATCGGGTTCTGGTCCGTCGAGGTCTGGGGAGGCGCGACGTTCGACACCTGTCTTCGCTTTCTCCGGGAAGACCCCTGGGAGCGGCTGCGCGCGCTCAAGAAGGCCTTCAAGAAGACGCCGCTCCAGATGCTGCTCCGCGGGCAGAACGTGGTGGGCTACCGCCATTACGCCGACGACGTCGTGGAGCGGTTCGTCGAAAAGGCCGTCGAGAACGGCATGAACGTGTTCCGCATCTTCGACGCCCTGAACGACTTCCGGAACATCAAGTCCTCGGTCAAGGCCGTGATCAAGTCCGGCGGCAAGGTGGAGGCCGCTTTCTGCTACACCCTGGGGCATATCTATAATAACGATGTGTTCGTTGACATGGCCAAAAAGCTGGAGGACATGGGCACGGACACCCTCTGCATCAAGGACATGGCGGGGCTCCTGGCGCCCATGGACGCTTATGATCTTGTGAGCAAGCTCAAAAAATCCATCGGCCTGCCCATCCATCTTCATACGCACGACACGAGCGCCATGGCCGTGGCGACGACGCTCAAGGCTATTGAGGCGGGAGTGGATATTGTAGACTGTGCAGCCTCGTCCATGGCCGGCGGCACAAGCCAGCCGCCCTTGGAGACCATGGTCCATATCCTGAAAGGGACTCCCCACGACACCGGCCTCGACCTCAAGCTCATCGGCCAGGTGACGGAACACTTCAAGAGCGTGCGCAGGAAATACCATGCCTTCGAGAGCGAATACACCGGCATCGACCCCAATGCCATCATCTATCAGGTCCCGGGCGGCATGATCTCGAACCTCGCCACTCAGCTCAAGGAACAGAACGCGCTGAACCGCATGGAAGAGGTGATGGCCGAGGTGCCGCGGGTGCGTGAGGATTTCGGCTTCCCGCCCCTCGTCACCCCGTCGAGCCAAATCGTCGGCACCCAGGCGACCCTCAACATCGTTACGGGCGAGCGGTACAAGGTCGTCACGAGCGAGGTCAAGAACTACCTCAAGGGGCTCTACGGCAAGCCGCCTGCGCCGGTGAACGCGGACATCAGAAAGAAGATCCTCGGCGATGAAGCCGTGGTGGAAGTGCGGCCCGCCGACCTCCTGGAGCCGGAGCTCGAGAAAGCCAGGAAAGAGGCCGGCGAAAAGGCGAAGACCGATGAAGACGTGATCTCGTACGCATTGTTCCCGAAGATATTCCTTGAGTTCGCCGAGCTCAGGGACAAGGGCTTCCCGCCCGAGGAGCCGAAGAAGCCCGCGGCAGCGGCGGCCCCCGGCGAGGCCGGGCCGACCCTTGCTCCCTCGGAATTCATGATCAACGTGCACGGCGAGTCGTACCACATCAAGGTCGGCGGCAAGGGCCACAAGTCCGAGGGCAAGCGGCCCTACTTCCTCTGGGTGGACAACCAGCTCGTCGAGGTCCTGGTCGAGCCCCTCGTCGAGGTGCTCCCGTCCGAGGAAGGTAAAATATCGCCGAACGTGGGCGGCCGGTCCAAGCGGCCCAAGGCCAAGGAACCCGGCGACGTGACCGCGCCCATGCCGGGGGCGGTGGTCAAGATCAAGGTGAAAGTGGGCGACCAGGTCAAGGCCGGCGACACGGTCCTGATCATCGAGGCCATGAAGATGGAGAACGAGGTCCACACCCCGGTAACGGGCGAGGTGAAGGAGATCCACGTCAAGGAAGGCGACAGCGTGAACCCCGACGAGGCGCTGGTGGTGGTAAGATAAAGCAATCCGCATAGGGCATAGAGCAGAGAGAATTGATGGGCCGGCTTATTATCTTTTGCCCCATGCGCCATGCACTCTGCTCTTTGCTGCATAAACCATGGAAGAACTGAGTACCATACAAAAGATCGTCGTCATCGCCCCGCCTTTTGTTTTGGCCGTTATACTTCATGAAGTAACTCATGGCTGGATAGCGGAAAAACTCGGCGACCCGACAGCTCGCAATGCCGGGAGACTCACGCTCAATCCCATTCGGCACATAGACCTGTACTGGACCATTATAATGCCGCTCCTGCTCTATTTTACGATAGGCTTCGTTGTTGGCGGCGCAAAACCGGTGCCGATCAACCCCTATAACTTTAAAAATCCTAAGCGGGATATGGCACTTTCGTCCCTGGCTGGTCCAGGCGTGAATTTGCTCTTGGGTGTTGCTTTTGCTTTCCTTCTGAGAAGCATCCTGCCCATTTTGAAAGAAATTGTTCCAGACGCAGTCTGGGAACCGGCCGCCCTTCCCGTTGCACTGATGCTCGGTACCGGTGTCGTTATCAATGTTGCACTTGCCGTGTTCAACATGATCCCCATACCGCCTCTTGACGGCAGCAGAATCGTGTATTGGCTCTTGCCGGACAAACAGGCTGCCGCCTACTATCGACTTGAGCCTTACGGCATTCTCATTCTTATGGCGTTATTGGCGCTCAGGATACTTGGAACTATTGTCTGGCCGATTATAGTCTCTATACTTTACTTTCTTCTCGGCGAGGACCTTCTCGTGTTTCTCGCAAATTATCTTCTGAAAAGGTAAGGGCGGGGTTAAAAAGGATTTACCATGCCGAAAAAACGCGTCTTAAGCGGAATGCAGCCGAGCGGCCTCCTGCACCTCGGGAATTTGATGGGCGCCCTGGACAACTGGAAGAAGCTCCAGGACGAGTACGACTGCTATTACTTCATCGCGGACTGGCACGCCCTCACCACGCAGTACGCCGACACGTCCAAAATGCGCGCCTTTATCCGGGAGATGATCATCGACTGGCTCGCGGCCGGCATCGACCCGGAAAAATCCGTCATCTTCCAGCAGTCCCGGCTCCCCGAGCATGCCGTGCTCCATGTTCTCCTTTCGATGATCACACCGCTCCCGTGGCTTGAACGGGTGCCCACGTACAAGGAGAAGATGGAGCAGGTCCAGGACAAGGACCTGCATACCTACGGGTTCCTGGGCTATCCCGTGCTCCAGGCCGCGGACATTCTCATCTATAAGGCGGATTTCGTGCCCGTGGGCATCGATCAGCTCCCGCACCTGGAGCTCACCCGGGAAATCGGCCGCCGGTTCAACTCCTTGTACGGCGGGATTCTGGCCGAGCCCCAGCCGCTCCTGACGCAGTATCCCAAGCTTCTGGGCACCGACGGCCGCAAGATGAGCAAGAGCTACAATAATACGATCAACCTTTCGGACAGCCCCGGGGAGATCACCAAAAAGCTCATGGCGATGATCACCGACCCGGCACGGATGCGGCGGCAGGACCCCGGGAATCCCGATGTCTGTCCCCTCTTCGCCCTCGACAGGATCTTCGCGCCGAAAGAGTGGTGCGATTACGTCGACGTGGAATGCCGCCGCGCAGGCCTCGGATGCGTGGACGACAAAAAGGAGCTCCTGAAGCGCCTCCTGGCTTATCTCAAGCCCATCCAGGACAAGAGGAAGGAGCTCTCCGCCGACCCCGGGAAGATCGCCGGGATCATTGCCGAAGGCTCACGCAAGGCGCGAGCTCTTGCTCAGAAGACGCTGGCCGAAGTGAACGAGGCGATGAAGCTGTAGCAAGGATCTCTGTTCCCTTTCGCGCTTACCTGCCTTCTGCGGTCGCGCTACTTCAAGAAAAAACCTTGACAATACAGGGCGTCTCTCCTATTATTCACCAGGAGAACTGCCGCAAGCTCTCCGGGATAGACCCTCATGATTACAACACTTCAGGACGTCTTAAAAGAGTACCATTCCGATATGGAACGCATGGAGCGCAGGATCCATGAGAGCCTGGGCACCGACGTTCCGCTCATTCAGCAGGTCAGCAAATACATCCTCGGCGCAGGCGGCAAGCGCTTCCGTCCCATGCTCCATCTGCTTTCCGCGCGGCTCTGCGGGTGCCGGGAACACAATGCCGAATATCTCCTGGGGAGCGTCGTGGAATACATCCACACGGCCTCGCTCCTGCACGACGACGTGGTTGACGATGCGAAGCTCCGGCGCGGCCGGTCCTCGGCGAACTCCATCTGGGGGAACCAGGCGAGCATCCTCGTCGGCGACTACCTCTACTCCAAGGCCCTCTACCACGCCGTGCGGCTCCAGAACCAGCGCATCATGGACGTCCTCTCGGAGACCACGACCACCATGTCCGAAGGAGAGGTCCTCCAGCTCATGCAGATCCAGAACGCGGACATCACCGAGGCGGACTACTTCCGGCTCGTGGAGTGCAAGACCGGCGTGCTCATCGCCGCCGCATGCAGGCTCGGCGCCATCATCAGCAAAGCGCCGCTCTCGCAGGAGGACGCGGTAACCGCCTACGGCAAGAAGCTGGGCCTCGCGTTCCAGATCACCGACGACACCCTCGACTACGCCGCCGACCAGAAGCGGCTCGGTAAGGTCCTGGGCAAGGACCTGGAAGAGGGCAAGGTCACCCTCCCCCTCATCTATCTCATACGCAGGGCGGACCCCGGCGAACAGGACCACATCAGGAACATTCTCCAGGCCGATTCCGTCAGCGAGGCGGACCTCACCTATACGCTGGGGCTGATGACCAGGCACGGGGCCGTGGACGATGCGCTCCGCCTGGCGCAGTCCCTCTCCGACGAGGCCAAGGCGTCCCTTTCCGTCTTTCCTGACTCGTTGCCGCGCCAGGCGCTTGCGGCACTCGCGGATTATGTGGTCCAGCGGGAGATGTAATGCACGCCCTCGTGAAGCTTGCGAAAGACGCCGTGGAACTCTACGTGCGGGAAGGCAAGGCCCTCGCCGTGCGGGAAGATGCGCTGGGTCCCGAGTTCCGTGAGCGTGCAGCCGTGTTCGTCTGTCTCAAGATCAGGGGGGTGCTCAGGGGCTGCATCGGGACCTTCCAGCCGTCAGAACCGACCATCGCCCAGGAAACCGTGCGCAACGCCATCAGCGCCGCCACCTGCGACCCCCGCTTCATGTGCATCCGGCCCGAGGAGCTGGACAGCATCGAGTACACCGTGGATGTGCTCACGCCGCCCGAACCGGTCAGGGATGCCGGCGAACTGGACCCGCGGCGCTACGGCGTCCTTGTTCAGTCAGGCGCACGGCGGGGACTGCTCCTGCCGGACCTCGAAGGCGTGGACACGGTGGATGAGCAGATCGGCATCTCCATGCAAAAGGCGGGCATCCCGTCAGGTGCTCCCGTCAGCTTATTTAGGTTCGAGGTGAGGCGCTATACATGAAGAAACGGAAGAAGGATCCCGAGAAGACCGTGGTAAGGAGGGTGAACGTGGACAGAATGGATCGTGGCGGTGGTGGTGATGATGACGCGGCGCAGAAGGCCAAGCTCATATTTCTTTCCCTCGCCGCCCTCGTGGTGGTCCTCCTTCTGACCAGTTTCATCTATGCCGGCAAGGCGCGGTCCGCGCGAAACGCCGCGCTCCAGGAGCTCGAGGCGTGCAAGCAGGACAATGCCAAGCTCACCCAGTGGCTCGAGGAGAGGACCCACGAAGTCGAGAAGCTCAAGAAGCAGGGCCAGAAAAAACCCCAGGCCAAGGCAAAAACGCCGGCGAAGAAGAAGACCTCTTCGAAAAAGACCTCCAGGACCGTCAAAAACAGATAATAAATCGGATGCAGAGCAGAGCACGGGCACGAAGGAGTGATGCCCCGATGGCGTTGCATCGAGGTTGAGACAACGAGAAGAAAGGAGGCTTTCATGGATAGCCGTCAGCGTGTTTCTTCATATGAATACAAAAATGTTTTCCTTGCCATCGTCATCCGGCAGGCCCCGGAGCTGGGGTCTGATGCGTTTTTTTTCTGTTCCGGCATCAACCTTTCACGGTTCGTACCGCTCGCCCGGCAGAGCTTCGGCATCTGCTCCAACCCCGCATTCAAGGGCCTCCAGCTGCTGAGGGCCGATGTTTCGGCCTTCGTCCGGGAAAAGGGCGTAACACCCCGAAGCGGCGGCGAAAAATCCTGCGGCGATACCTCTCCCCGCGAAGACGGCTGGTACCGCGAAAGCATGGTCCTGGAGAACGTCTCCAAGGGTTTTCTTCAGGAGCTGCTGCGGTTCAGCGTCACCAGCCTGCTCCAGAGAGTGCTCCCGGTCTGCAGGCCCGGGCTCAAGCTTCCTGCATTTTTTCCTGATCCCGGGAAGCTCCAAGCGTATCTTGAAACGCTTGGCCGGACGTAAGGAAAATAGGAGCACTGAATGTCGGGAATCGCTCTCATCAAAGACGACCGGTACCTGGAGCACAACGCCGGCGAAGGCCACCCGGAGAGTCCGAACCGGCTGCGGGTGATCTACGACCTCGTCGAGAAAGAATTCTCCCATCTGCCCCTCATACCGCCCCGCCTTGCCACGGAAGATGAGCTTGCCCTGATCCACGACCCCTTTTACATCCGGACAATCGCGAACACCGAGGGCAGGCCCCACGCCCAGCTCGATGCCGATACGGGTCTCTCGGCCCGTTCCTATGAGATTGCCCGCCTCGCTGCCGGAGGGCTTCTTGAGGCAGTGGACACACTGCTTCAAACTCCAAACTCTAAACTCCAAACTCTAAACTCTATTTTTGCTTTCGTCCGCCCCCCCGGCCACCACGCGGAACCTCAGAAAGGAATGGGCTTCTGTCTCTTCAACAACGTGGCCATTGCAGCGGAATACGCGAAGAAGAAGCACGGCCTCAAGAGAGTCCTTATCGTCGACTGGGACCTTCACCACGGCAACGGCACCCAGCGGGCGTTCTATGAAGACCCCGGCGTCCTGTTCTTTTCCTCCCACCAGTACCCCTACTACCCCGGAACGGGCGGTTTCGACGAAGCGGGAAGCGGCAAAGGAGAAGGGTTCACGGTGAACGCACCCTTTCCTGCCGGGTTCGGCGACGCAGAATACCTCGCCGTATACGAGAAAGTGCTGAAACCCGTTGCCCTGGAATTCAAACCTGAACTGGTCCTCGTCTCCGCCGGCTTCGACCCCTTCATCAAGGACCCCCTCGGCGGCATGCACGTGACCGCGGCCGGCTTCGGCGCCCTCGCCGCCCTGGTCCGGCAGATCGCGGAATCCACCTGTTCAGGAAAAGTCCTTCTCACTCTCGAAGGCGGCTACAACCCGGAAGGTCAGCGGGACGGCGTCAGGGCCGTGTTGAATGCCTTCACGAAACCCCACGAGCCAATAGGCGCCTCCGGCGCGCCCGCAGCCGAAGGGGTCATCCGGAACATCATCTCCCATCAGAAAAAATACTGGAAGAGCTTGAGATAGCAAAAAGCAGCGGGGATATTTTTGAAGAAGCAAGTTCAGAAATCCAGCGGGCTGGCCAATTCTTTAATGGTCTTACTCAGCACACAATGAGTATAGATCATCGTCGTGCGCACATCCGCATGACCGAGGAGCGTCTGGATGGTGCGGATGTCATAATTTGCCTGCAAAAGATGAGTGGCAAAACTGTGCCTGAACGTGTGCGACGTGACACGCTTCGTGAGTTTGGCCTTGCGCACCGCCTCGTAGAGCGGCGCCTGCACGTCCTTGTCGCTCAAATGAAACCGGCGCAGTTCCCTCGTTTCCGAGATAAAAGCCAAATTCTGCTGCGGGAAAAACCACTGCCAGATGAAATCTTTCGCGGCGTTCCGGTATTTCTTATCCAGCTGATCGTCGAGCAGCACGCCGGTATACCCGGTCTTCAGGTCCTCGTTATGGGCCTCCTTGACCCGCTCGAGCTGCGCCAGTAATTCCTGCATGATCGACCGAGGGATCGGGACCGTGCGCGCCTTCTTCCCCTTTCCGTCCATGATTGTCAGCACTCCTTCGTCAAAATTGAAGTTCTGGACCCGCAGCTTCAGACACTCGAACAGCCGAAGCCCGCAGCCGTACAGGAGCTTCACGACCAGATCATACGGTTGCGTCAGGTGGCGCAAGACCGCATCAACCTCAATTCGCGTCAGGACCACGGGAATGTAGCTCGAACGTTTCGCGCGCGGGACGTCCTTGTGGTCGCCGAAATCCTTCTTGAGAATATGCCGGTACAGGAACAAGAGCGCATTGAACGCCTGGTTCTGCGTTGACGCGGAAACCTTGCACGTGACCGCGAGATGCGTGAGATACGACTTCACATCCGTTGTTGAAAGCGCATCCGGCGGTTTGTTCTTCAAATTGATCTGAAACTTTCGACACCAGTCGGCGTAGGCCTTGAGCGTCCTGTTTATCTGCCCCCTCATCCTTAGATGCCTGCTTCGCCTGTTGGATTCCGGTTGAGACAGGAACCGGGACCGGCAATGAAAGCGCCGCCCTCACCCTTTCAGCGTGAACCACAGCCTGCTTTTTTCGCGTCTGAAGTGAAAAGAATAGGGACAGGGCATGCGCGGCATGGTACAGGCTTTTCCCGGACTTGCCTTTCGAGCGCATTTTTTCGATAAACAATCGCACCTGCTCGGACTTTGCATCCGGCGGAGGATACTTGACTCGGAAATCGAGGCAGTAGCAAAGCCATTTCCGGTAATCATCGCGCAAGGAGGATAGAACCGCTTTCTGTTCCAAAACCGCATTAAACTGCTTCAGAATGTCATCAGGAATAGGTTCCATCGGTAGCCCTCCTTGAAAAGCTATTCCATATCTGCATATTAATTTAATTTCGCGACTATTCCGTTTAATGAATATTAGTCTTTTGGTCAAAATATAATGAATTCAGTTGGATACGTCAAGTTTTTTCTTAAATTTATTGACCACGCCTTCAATCTATGCTACTGTATTTCGAACCGATAATATCTTGTTGGAAGGAGGATAATTAATGAAAAAAGCCTTGCTGACGCTTCTTGTCTTGGCAGCCGCGATTCCTTCATTTGCGAAGGAAGTGATCATCTTCACGGGGGTTCCAGAGATAAAAATTAGTGAAGCTGGCACAAATCGCGTACCGGAGAACCTGCTCGCCAAAGACAAGGCAATCAAATTCAAATGCACGATCACAAAAATTGATGACAAATATTACTGGACATCCAGGGAGAATGTTGAATTAGTCCCTATCACCAGCGGTGCATTCATTACTTATTGGGCGGTCACCGGTTCCGGATATGTTCGAGTCGTTAGACCCGAAATGAAAGAAGAAGTAAGAAAAATAGGTGCAATGGCCGACGATCCCGAAGGAAGGTACGATTACGTTGAGCATCTGTTGTTGGGCCTAAAATCTGTCACCTATTATGGCAAAGCAAAATGATTGCCTCCCAACAATTCAGCCAGCCGACCGATTCGCAGCATGTGAGCTAATCGTTGAGCATCGCAGATTATGATTATAATAGGCCCTATAGAAAGCTTCTTCAAGAACCCAAAATCAGAACCATCTCCTGAAGGTGACGGTATACTTTTTCACCTTCGTCGCGATCTGGAGAAACTTTACGGCGACGAATCAGACAACAACGGTGACCCTTCTATGCATACGATGTTGGCCATGATTGGGATGCTCGCCGGGATCGACTATTTGTCAAAGGTTTATTCTTCTGCTGGAAGCTCCAGAAAAAGATTTGTTGAAACGGTAGAGAACCTATGCAATATGAGTAATGACAATTCTGAGGTAATTTACCAGTTTAGATGCGCCCTCGTTCATTCTGTTGGACTGTCCACGGTTAGCGATAGTTACAAAAAAGGAACTAAATTCGACTTTGAGGTCACCGATGATAAGTCGGCTCCCCTTATACAAAAGCTGGCTGATGCCAGCAATGAAGTGACATACCGAATTAACTACTGGGAGTTAAAGAAGGCTTTTCTAACGGTTATTAACGAGATAGAGAATATCGCCAGGGCGCCTGGCCATCCGAAAAATGGTCACGTGGTAAACAAGATAGGCTACATGCACTCAGAAAAACTTCTCAAAAGATAGAAATCGATCAACCTGCGGGTCGAGAACGACGCGCAGAAAACGCGCGTCTCACCCGCGCGTTCTTACAATCGGTTGTTCGGGCAGCGCAGAACGAAATCCGACACTTCACAAACCTGTTGCTCAATTGGCCGCGCCCCTCAGGCGTTCTCCCCTCCCTCATCCCTTCATTGACTTCGCCGTATTTTCAATGTATTATGATACCCATTATGCCTCTGTTCACCTACAAGGCGGTACGAGAGGACGGCAAATCGGTTGCCGATGAGGTCATGGCCGCGGACGCCGCGGAGCTTCGCCTGACCCTCGAAGCCAAGGGCTACCTTGTCCTGAATCTCCAGAAGAAAACAGCGGGCATCGGGGGCGGAAAGGGAAGCCCAAAGGACTTTCTGATCTTCAACCAGGAGTTCACCACCCTGATCAAGGCCGGCCTCCCCATCCTCCAGTCCCTGGAGATCCTTCATAAACGGACCGAGAAGCAGGGTTTCCGTGCGGCCCTCGCCGGCATCATCCAGGAGATCAAGGGCGGCGCGACCCTTTCCGACGCCATGAGCATGTACCCCTCGTTTTATCCGCCGCTTTACACGGCAACGGTGCGGGCCGGCGAGAAGAGCGGCGCCCTCGTGGACGTGCTCAAGCGGTTCATCGAATACCAGAAGAGGATGCTCGCCGTACGGCGCAAGCTCATCACGGCCCTCGCCTATCCTTCATTCCTCGTCATGGCCCTCATAGCCGTGCTGGTCCTCTTTTTCTTGTACATCATCCCCAACTTCACCCAGATGTACGGTGATCAGGCCGGGTCTCTTCCGTTCCTGACCACCCTCCTCATTACCTTTACCGATACGATTACTTCATACGCGCCGCTCATCTTCAGCTCCCTTCTTGCGGCGGGGATCGGGACATACCTGTGGCAAAAGACGGACACCGGGAGAGAGGTCCTTGACCGGGTGAAACTGAAGATACCCCTGGTAAGAACGTTCCTCATCCAGTACCTCCTCTCGCAGCTCACCCGCACCCTCGCCACCGTCCTCCGGGGCGGCATCCCGCTGGTGCAGGCGCTGGACACCACCGCCGGAGTGATCGCCAACCGGGTGATCGCCCGGAAGCTCGTCGATGCGCGGAAGCACGTGACCGAAGGCGTCAGCCTCGCCGAGTCCTTCGAGCGCACCGGCATCGCACCGGACATGACGGTGAGAATGATCGAGGTGGGAGAGTCGTCGGGCGACCTGCCGCAGATGCTGGAGGACATATCGGACTTTTATGAACAGGAAGTGGAGAACCGGCTTACCCTGCTCACCACCCTGATAGAACCGGTGCTCATGCTCTTCATGGGGCTCATGATCGCATTCATTGTCGTGGCATTATATCTTCCTATATTCGAGATGGGGGCGAAACTCAAATGACCTCGTTCAGAAGAAAACGGCTGGGCGATATCCTTGTCGGCAGGGGGCTCGTGACCCAGGCGCAGATCAACGACGTCCTGGCCAGGACGGACGGCAGGCAAAAGCGCATCGGCGAGCTGCTCATGTCGGAAGGCATGATCACCGAGGACGTCCTCGCCAAGACCCTGGCCGAGCAGCGGGACCTCCGGTACATCGACCTCACGGACTTCCACATCAATCCGAAGTTCTTCGAAAAGGTCACCGTGGACATCATGCAGCGCTACCAGTTCGTGCCGGTTGAAGACGCGGGCGAGGCCCTCGTGGTCGCCATGACGGACCCGAACAACATCCCGGCCATCGATGAGCTCGAGATGATCCTCGGGCGGGCGCTCGAAATCCGCGTGAGCACGCTTTCGGGGATCCAGGAGGCGCTCAAACGGAGCGGCACGTCGGAACGCGTGCTCCAGTCGGTCTCCGAGGACTTCAAGTTTCACATCATTAAGGAGCAGGAGGACGGCGAGGAAATACTCTCCCTCGAGACCATCGAGAAGGATGAGAGCCCCATCATCAAGCTCATGCATACCACCATCTTCGACGCCCTCCAGCGCCGGGCGAGCGACATCCATATCGAGGCCACGGACAAGAACGTCTGGTTCAAGTACCGCATCGACGGCGTGCTCTATCCCGCCACGGAGCCCATCGACATCAAGTTTCACAGCGCCATCGTGTCGCGCATCAAGGTAATGAGCGACCTCGACATCGCCGAGCGCCGCGTGCCCCAGGACGGCAGGTTCAAGATCCGCACCGGCGGCAAGACCATCGACTTCCGCGTTTCCATCATGCCCAGCTCTTTCGGCGAGGACATCGTCATCCGCATCCTCGACAAGGAGTCCATCACCGCCGGGGTGAACACCCTCAGGCTCGACAGCCTCGGGTTCGACGAGATGGACCTCAAGCGGTTCCGCAAAAGCATCCGCGAGCCCTACGGCATGGTCCTCGTCACCGGCCCCACGGGAAGCGGCAAGACCACCACGCTCTACGCCGCCATCACCGAGATCAACACCGGCGAGGACAAAATGATCACCATCGAGGACCCCGTGGAATACCAGCTCCGCGGCGTGGTCCAGATCCCCGTGAACGAGAAAAAGGGCCTCACCTTCGCCCGGGGCCTGCGGTCCATCCTGAGGCACGACCCGGACAAGATCATGGTGGGCGAGATCCGCGACGGCGAGACGGCGCAGATCGCGGTCCAGTCCGCCCTCACCGGCCACCTGGTCTTCACCACGGTGCACGCCAACAACGCCTTCGACGTGCTCGGCCGCTTCCTGAACATGGGCATCGAGCCCTACAACTTTGTCTCCTCCCTCAACTGCATCCTGGCGCAGCGGCTCGTGCGGATGCTCTGCCCCCGGTGCAAGAAGCAGGTGAAGCTCACGCAGCAGGACCTCGAGGACTCGGCCGTAGAGTACGAGAAGTACAAGGACCATCCTTTTTACGAGGCCGCGGGGTGCAAGGAATGCAACTACACCGGATACCGCGGCAGGAAGGCCATTACGGAATTTCTGGACCTCTCGGACCGCGTCAGAGAGATGATCATCGAGAAGCGGCCGTCCTCGGAGTTACGAAAGGCCGCCCTCGCCGAGGGCATGACCACCCTGCGCCAATCAGCCCTCGCCAAGGTCATGGCCGGGAACACGACCCTGAAGGAGATCAACAGGGTGACGTTCATCGAATAACTTCTTAATCTCCAGCCATACTGTATGTCTTACCTCATGAGTTTTACTGATCTTTACAGATTGCTGACAGTTTGAAATTGTTTGAAATGTATTATTGACGCTGTTCGCATCCCCGTTTATGACACATAATCGGAAGTTGTAGAACTGACACTATCCATCCGAAGGTATCCATGGCAAAACGAGCTCTCTGCATTCTCACGGCAGTAGTATCCTTGGTAATTGGACTTCAATCATACGTACTTGCCCAATCTCCATCCGTCTTCGGCCCTGCAAAGTACACAAGAACCACAGGCGCGCCGAATACGTACAGCGACACGTTTCAGATCTGCAACACGGGAGCCATCTACAAGCTTCTCGTAGAGAACGGCGAAGCAGGCAAAAACAGAATAAGTTCAGCCGTCATAAGCCTCAACGGTCAAGAGATCATAAGGCAGAATGAGTTTTCTCAGAAAGTTGATAAGATTGAAAAGACTGTAAGCCTTCAACAAGAAAATACTCTCGATATAAAAATTGCAAGCGGGCCGGGCGGGTTCATTAAAGTAAGTGTTTACTGCGTGGCAAACTGCCTTGAGATAAAGATAACCTCTCCCGCACCGTCAAGCACCATAAATAAAGCAAGAACATTAATCAAAGGCGACCTTTACAATGCCTTCGGCGAAACCGGAGTCGTCCTTCAATCCTCCGGTGCCGGCGGCAGTGTTTCAGAATCAGCTCAAATGCAAAGCGACAATTTTGCCGGCATTATTCCTCTCCAACAAGGTCAGAACACCATAACCGCTACCGCCACAGATGCCTGCGGATATAAAACCACGGACGCCGTAACGATAAATACACAGACCCTCGACGAAAAGATACGACTGACAGCCAATCCAGAAAGCGGCATCCCCACGCTGAGGCCGGACGGAACGACGAGCTTTAGCACAACCATAGAGGCAGAGGCATACCTGCCCAGTCCCGTCACCGGCTACTCCTGGGACACGAAAGGAGACGGCATAGCCGATCAGACAGGGGCCACCCTCTCCACCATCCAGGCGAAATACACCACACCGGGCTTGTATTTCCCCACGGTTACCGTCACCGACGCGTTGGGCATTACCTACACCGAAACGGCTATCATCAACGTCCTTGACAGGGCTGCAATGGATGCTCTCTTAAAGGCCAAGTGGGAAGGGATGAAGACGAAGCTGGCAAACCAGGATGTGGAAGGAGCGGTCAGTTATTTCGTATCCACCTCGCAAGAGAGATATCGGGATATCTTTACAGCTCTAAGCACAGGGCTGCCCGCGCTGGTCCAGAATATGCACGATATACAGCTTATTTACCTAAAGAACAACGCTGCCAAATATCGCATCAGGAAAAATGAGCTGTATGGTGGACAAACACTGACCATAACCTATTACATCTACTTCGAAGTTGATAACAGTGGAATTTGGCGCATCGGCCTGTTCTAATGTTTTGAACGGATGTATAGGGGAAATAGTTCCTACGTGAATGATAATGAAGCTTGCAAGGCGCTGTATCTTGTCTATAGGAGGCCTGTGATGAAAAGAAAATACTTACTGCTGACATTGATTGCCATTCTTCTCGGTATAATCTGCATGCAGAAGGCAGAAGCTGCTATCTACATATCTGAAATTATAGAGGGCTCAGAGAAGCTCCAAGCAGCTACATTGCTCAGCGTCTTCAAAGACGACGGCGCGGCAATCAAGGAAATTACCGTACCCGGGATCATGGTGAGAGTATCGCCGGATCAGCAATCCGTTGTCTATGTCGGGATGCCGAGCGATCAAGCCAAAACTGTGCTCTGGGACGTGTTTATCAGCGACATGCAACAAACCAAAACTAGAGCGTTTCCTTTTATTAAACCGCCACAAAAACGGGGTCGTTCAATTGCGGGAATGGAATGGTCGCCACAGGGAGACAAACTTCTGCTGCTTCTGGCCGTCGCATTGCGTGACGATAAGGATTATACCTATCCGGTAGATGTCATCGTTTACGACTTGACCGCCAGTACATTCAGAAAAATCACGAGCCTACGAGCAGATTCGCTAAACGAAGCCCCGCTAATTCATGCCGGGTGGTTTCCCGACAACCGGCGCGTGTGGACACGCGAAATATCGTCGAGAAAAGGCGGAGCTGTCAAGGTAATCGATACGGAGACATCATCAACGCAGACCATCTATGAAGGCATGGCGGACGTGCAACCTTCAAGAAACGGTCATGTGCTATATCTAATAGTCCCCGACCAGAAATCATCGAACAAGGATACGCAATCATCTCAAAGTGCTTCTAAAAATGCTAACCTTAAACGGTACGATGTGCAAGCCCAGAAAATGCAAGATTTAGGCACCATCCCGTACTCCCCGCGTGCGCTCATTGGGAAGTCATTTCTCCTTGGTGCGGATTCAGATCACCTCTTTCTGGTAAAGGAGCACGTAAAAAGTCTTGCTGAATACCAAATATCAAGTCAAACAGCGACCGAAAAACAATCACCGGATTTACTGTTTGTCCCAAAGGCAGCATCACCACGGGACAACCATGTGGCGTGTGGTTATGGTCACGATATGCATAAGCAGGCTGGGTACGGTGTGATGAACTACAAAACTATGCAATACAGGAAGATGAAAGGTATCGCGAAGAACGCGCAGAGTGGTGAAGCGGCATGGGGAGGCTTGTTGCTCAATCGAATTGAGTGGTTTTGAACGCTTCTTGATGAACACGGGCTTCGGGAGGCGACTTAAATTTTGTTACTTATTAGGACGGTCTTGTGGAGGGCAACGGGGCGAAAAATGATAAAGATACTATTAATTGCTATTATTTTTTACATTGCGAAAAGCGAAGTGTAGCGTGAAAAAGATCATACTGGTCATACTTATGCTCGTGAGTTTTACAATTCTTCTCTCCGGCTGTTTCTATCCCGCCTGCTGTGTACGTCCGATTCAATATGACGGTGCATACAAGGGCAAGGTGATAGACGCAGATACCGGAGACCCGATCGAGGGAGTGGTCATTCTTGGGACATGGGATACCGTATTTTCTGGTGTAGCAGGCGGCGTATCCGAATATTATGATGCAAAGGAAACGGTAACCGACAGGAATGGAGAATTTACTCTTCCCGGCGTGGGATTAAGGTTAAATATAATTAATAAGCTGGACTCTGTATATGTCTTGATGTTCAAGACAGGTTATGAGTACGTTGACGGGCCTTGGGAATCACTTAAAGCCAGTTTCTATTACAAAGACAAGATAAAATGGGAAGGGAATAAGTCGACTATCCCGTTGCGCAGGCTGACGAGTGAGGAGCGGCGGAAACATAGCAGTCTTCCCTCACGTCCGTCCGCGCCTACGAAAAAAATGAAATTAATGACGAAAGAAATTGATAGGGCAAGACGAGAGCAGGGCTTAGAACCACTTAGTGAAGGAGGTGAAGATTAATGAAAAGGATTATCTTATTTATCGTGGTGGCTTTGAATATGTTGCTGACTTCTGCTTTTACGGAACAAGTTTACGCGTGGGATAATAAAGTTACTCACAAAGATATTTCGAAGTATGCCTCCGAAAGTTCTACATTGAGCGAAGATAAAGGAAATTATCTTAAAAAGCTTGGTTTTGATGCTGGTCTGACCACAAAGTTAAAATGGGTGAATCCAGAGGAGCAGACTACTGAAACTAAACCCATTAAAGAATGGATAGCGGAAGGCAGTCGACTGGAGGACGCAGGAGATGCAGCGAATATGTTAGCTGACTATGGTCGATCTGACAATCATTTTCACAATCCCTTGAAACCGTGGTCTTCGGCGGGGCTCAGCGATATTCTCGATGGGAAATCCTCGCTGCTGTGGGCACAGGATGGCGTCTATCAGCAAGGCAAGATTGAAGGTGACTGGTCGTGGTTGAAAGTAAGAAATCTTTACTACTTAGCGCTGACATCGGGAACGGATTCTGAGCGACAGACCAACTTTGCTAAGACATTCCGGGGACTGGGCCAGCAGATGCACCTTGTGCAGGATAAAGCTGTTCCATACCATGTGCGTAACGATGCCCATCCACTGGATTCAGCATTGGGCCGCAATCCTCAGTTTGGTAGTTTGTATTTTGAGACCTGGGCAAAAATGCGATTACCGAATATAACGGCATTAAAAGCTTTTGCACCCGCGCCATCATATCCCCAGGTATCTCTCAGTACATCGGTGGGAGGCCTTGTGCCTATTACACAGTTTTTCGATACGGATCAGTACGATGGAATTAACCCGTCTACGGGCCTTGCCATAGGGTTAGCTGAATATACAAATTCAAACTTTTTAAGTGATGAGACCATTTTTACAGAAGGTTCATCAATTGACGACAAACACTACTTCCCGTATCCTCGCAAAACAAGTACGAACCTGCAGAGCTATATTGACCAAAACCTGCTTCCGGAGACGATTTTTGCAGAAGACGGTCAAACAGATGTCGCGTTCTGGATCAAAAAGGACAAAGACGGCGAAGTTATCGATCATTTTGTAAAGCCGACGTACTTTTTTAATGATGTTGACTATAGTGCGGGTGGATACAATTTTTACAGGAAAACCTTGTATCTGGATGAAAAATGTCATGAAGATTACGCCAAGCTGCTCATCCCCCGCGCCGTGGGCTTCTCCGCCGGGCTGCTGAATTACTTCTTCCGGGGGCAGATTGACATGGTTGCTGATCCGAGCAATCCTGGCGAATACCTCATCAAAAACCTTTCCAACGAGAATATGTCCGGCACTTTCAGCCTTTACTATGATGATAAAAACGATAATCGCATCCTTATCACAAGCTGGGAAAATCTCTCCATAAATGCCAATAGCCAGAGCGCGCCAGTAACCTTCACGGAACCCGCTTCTCCAGAACCTAAAGAGAAAGGCAAATACCTTCTCGTCTTCCAGGGAGCCATGGGAAATGAGACGGGAGCAGTGGACGGGAAGGCGGTGGCGTTAAAAAAAGAAATAGACGCTAGGATGGTAATCGTCAGCAGGTATGATTCAACAAACTACGTTCGAGTTGCAACGAAAAACAATACACTGCACTTTCAGTTGCCGCAAAGAGATTTTGGCCAGCCCCAAGCTGTAAGATTTGATCTGGACAATCCGGACGAATTTGTTGTGGTGACTTTGCAGGCCGACAATGCGTTTCCGTACGGGGCATCCGGGGTATACAAATTCCATAAATTTATGATTAACGAATCTCTGAAAACCATAGAATATAAAGGCGTCGTCTCAAGCATACCCGCAGTAAGCAACAAACAACAAAATTGCTCTGAAGTATGTTCGTATGAAACAGGATTCGATTCAGAAGCTTGTGGTGGGAGTTATTATTTTACCAAAGTTCACGATTGTACCAATATTATTGATTCTATTTCCCTAGGCGATTTGCTCGTGAAAGGTGGGTTGATAAAGCCCTTTGGATTGACTAAGTATGCACAGACTAAAAATGCAGGAGACGATTATTACGCGTGGAATTCAACCTGTACTGAGCTTGTGCCCATGGGGTGGGGATATAGTCTTACGTATGAATACAATGTAACAACAGGGATTTATTTCGGAAGCGAGGTTAAGAGCATGCCTTTCAACAGTCGGGGCTCATACAGCGTGGATCCGGAATGTTACATCGGGGAACCAACAGACGCTGAACGGCCTCCATACTATTGGCCCATAGCAGTTTTTAATGAATCGGATTATGCATATGGTTATAATAATGAAAGCATTTTAACGCTTCCGATATCATTCGCGGGCCAAAAGATTAAGAAAACGATGCTAAGAAAAAAAGAAAAATACAGTTTTACAACTTCGTCAAAATCATATGCCTCTGAGATTGGTGTTGTGGATTGTACGGGGTTTTTAATTGGTGAAAATAGAATAGGGGTTCGAGTCGATACGTGGGGGGCATCCGTCGTAAAATTTAACAGTTGCTCCAACTGGGAAACCTTATTTTCATTGACCGGAACATCACTGTATCCCGAAAATCGTTATCTATACGACGTTATACTATTTTATTAGCAGGTTTATATCATAACATCGTGAACTTAGTTTCAAATCGCCTAAACTCTTTCCAAATACCTTTGGAAGGAGCAAGAGGCGATGAACTATCAGAACGAATATGAAAGACGTTACAGAGCAATACAACTTTACAACGAAGGAATCGGATTTAACAAGATACTCCGATTGGTTCAACGGTGCAAAGACCGGCTCTCCAAATGGCTTAAGCGATATAGAAAACATGGAGCTGAGGGTCTCAAGGATCGGAGCCGCGCTCCAAAAAGAATCTGGAGTAAGACCCGTGAACGGGGGAGCGTACGGAGTCACCCATTTGAAGGCGCCCTGTCAAATGAAAAATTTCACTTGCGGATTGAATCCCCCCTCGCCAGAATCAAGGCAAATGCCTGTGGATATTGGCACCATGTTTTCGAGACAATCGAGGTTTTTTCAAAGAGCAAATCAACAATTACACATAGTTACAGCAAAAAAGCCGGTTAGTACTGCAGAAGAAAAGTATTGTATAGGGACTCACCATTTCGGCGACACAAATTCATAGTGCAACTCTTTTAATTTCCTCCGTGTCCGAGCCTGTCCCGCTGCAGATGTTCTCTGTGGTTAAATGACTTTTTCAGGATCATTCACGGCAGAGGACACGGAAAACTGAGACCCCTGAATAGATGAAACAGTGCATTTCAATAATACTCCTGCTTTTCTTCTCCTCTGTCTCTTCTGCGGCGCAGGATGAAGGCGTAAGGACCATGGCCCTCCTTCCCGGGGGAGACCATCCCGGGGCCCCGGCAGCCGTGGTCTCCGGACAGCAAGCGGGCTCCGATCCCGCATGGGCCATTCGAACGGGGACCAAGAAGGGCGTCTTCGGCCAGACGCTCGATGAAGAGGTCTTTGCCGGTCCTGATGCGGCCGTGCTCAGGAGCGGCTTCTTTGAACAGATGGGCTGGCTCCTTGGGGAGTTCAGGGAACCCTCTGTCCTGGTGGAACCCTGGGAGCTCGCGGGACTGAGCAGGACCAAGCCGTTGCTTCTCATCCCGTCAGGCGGTCTCTACGGTCTCGGGGAGTCGGAATTCTTCAAGGCCGGCCTGGCTGAGTACGCCCGCTCCGGAGGGATCGTCATCTGCTTTACCCAGAAGAACGGCTCGGACTTCGCAGCCTTGCCCGCGCCCGAAGGCCGGAAAATCGAGGCATCAGGCTGGGCCGAGGACTCCGGTCCCCTGTTCCGCGCCTCCACGGTGCAGGCGTTTCACCCCATACTCTCAGGCATGAAAACGCCTACGCCTGCCGTTGAGACCGACGGGTACCTCATCTCCTACCCAAAGGCTTCGACGCTGTTATTTTCCCGGCAGGACGGTTTTCCCACGCTTATCCTTTATCCTTACGGCAGCGGCTGGGTGGTGGTCACCGCCCTGTTTTCCGATTTTTCCTTTGGGCAGGGCTGGGTCGATGCTGAAGAAAAAGCTCTCGTACGGGACATTCTGTCCTGGGCCAAAGCCTCGGCAAAGATCTCCCCGGCATCACCGGGTGACCGGCTGAGCTTCACACTCACGATTCATGGGCCGGAACAAGCGGAAGCTTCGGCAATCAAAGTCATGGCGTTCGGACCGGACAGGGACCGCCCGGCCTCGGAACAGGTCATCAAACTCTCTCTGAAGCCGGGGCAGGTACGCTCCCTGCCTTTTTCTTACAACGTTCCTTCGGGCCTCCAGCCCGGCGTGTACCACCTTGAATATCTCTTGCTTGAGGCCTCGGGCAAAGCCCTTTCATCGAGGGCCGAAAGTGCCGGCAGCGGTTTCAGCATTCGTCGCATGATCGCTGTTCCTCCCCTGATCCCGCGGGCAAAGCAGCCCGTGAGCGCCTTTTCAGCGGGACTCACGGTACTCCCCTCTCTTCAGCAGACAGGAAGCAGGACCACGGCGGGCCTTGTTATAACGCCGGGACCGGGGGCGATTGCGGGCCAGAACCTCTTTGTCCGCGTTGCAGGGCAGGAAAAATTCTTCAAGCTCGGCCGGGAGAAGAGCGCCCTGTCCTTCGACATTGCGCCGCGGGACAGGAAAGGCCCCATCCCCTACTTCCTATACCACTCCAGCGGCAGGGTCCTCCATCGGGGCGGCATCCCCATCATGGAGGGGGGATCAAAGGGCGTCTCCCTCGACATGGCCTCCTATCTTCCCGGCCAGACCGCAAAGCTGCTGGTGAGCGGCCTCGGCAGCGGGGAACTTACGCTCATCGGGCTGGGGCAAATGGACAACGGTATCGTCAAGGACAACGGCGCCATGGAATTTCCCGTCCCGCCCGGCCTTCCCATGGGGACCTATTCCCTGCAATGGAAGTTCCACGGCATGGACGACAGCCTGCGGCAGGGAGAACTTCCCATAACCGTCACGGGATATGCAGTGACATTTCAGAGTGTGGACCTGGTGAAGGACTTTACGGGACGGACCTACAAAATCACCGCCTCGTTCCGTGTCCATTCCACGCAGCCCCTTCCGGTGAAGCTCAAACTCTGGCTCCGCGACCCCGGCGGAAGCCTCCTCCCCCTCAGTGAGACGCCCCTGGATATGGTAAAAGGCGTCCGTGAGGCAACGGTCCCGGTCTCCTTCAAGCCGGAGCAGGCAGGCATCGGAGAGTTGATCTACGGCCTGTACCAGACGCTCCCGGAAGGGGCCGGCATCCCCGCTGAGCCGATGGCGCTGGCATCGGGCCGCAGGGCCTTTGACGTGGGCGATGCGGCGGTCCTTGATGTATCGACAGCGAAGCCCCTGTATTACGAACCTGCGGGGCCCGTGGAAATTTCGGCCATCGTCTTCGGCAAAGGCAGGGCCGGCGTAGAAGTGTTCGTGGACGGGAAAAGAATCATGAAGGAGAAAGCCGATCTTTCCGGCATACATACCGTCTCTGCCCAGGCTGTTGGTCTCGCCATGGGGGCGCACACCCTTCGCGCGAAGGCAACGCCGGAACGGTTCGAGAGCGTCCGTGAGCGGGCCTTCGCCTACGGCGCCCAATTGCCCGATCTGGCGGTAACGCTGCCGTCGATCGTGCCCGGCGGCGCCGTAATGCCCGTGGCCGTCGCCGTACAAAACCGGGGCAAAAAACCTTCAAGCTCATGCCGGGTCGCGCTCTACGAAGGAGACCCGTCCCAGGGCGGCAAACTCATCGGCAAGGCGGACGTTCCGTTGCTGGGACCGGGCAAGGAGAACAGGGCGGTCATTGACTGGCCGCTCCACAAAAAGTCCGGCGCGAGGACGCTCTACGCCGTGGCGGACCCGGACAACACCATTACAGAGTCCAACAAGAAAAATAACCTTGCCTCGCTCCGGGTGATTGTCCCTGATCTCATTCTCGTTGTCACGCCGCGAAAAACTGGCTTTGCCTCTGATGAGAACATACCGATCACCGTGCTCGCCGTGAACTTGACAGGCAATGCCTTCAAAAAACTCGCCATGAACCTGACCCTCGCAGGTCCCGCCGGCAGGGTCGAAGCTTCTGAAACAACGATCATCCCCGAGCTTCTTCCGGGAGTCGAGAAAAGGACCGAACACGCCGTGGCCCTCGCCTTTCCGCAGAACGGCGTGTACAGGGCAGAGGCCCGGATCTCCGGTGAGAGCGTCCATGCTGTGGGCGCGTCGCCGATAACCATCCTGCCCACCCTGGCGCTTCGGGGAAACCTTCAGAATACCCCTGCCGCGGCGGTGATCTGCAATCCCTTCACTGTGCGTTACAGCATCAGGAACGCCGGGAACGTCCCCCTGTCGTCGGGATCAGCGACAATCGAAATAGGCAAAGCAGGCGTGGAGCGTCCTCTCATTTCCAAGCAGCAGACCATGGGCGACTGGGGCAAAGCGGTCCCCATCGATGCAACCGCTCTTGAGCCGGGAACATACACGGTCTCCCTGAAGGCCGCGGCCGCGAACCGGCAGTACGGAATAACGCGGGACTTCTCCCTCGCGGAGCAGCCGCTCACGGTCTCTTCTCCGGTTGAAGTGAAGAGGTCCGATGCGTCCCTTCCCCGGGTGCTTGTATGGCTGGGCAGTGAGGGCCCTCCGGTGAACCGGGCTGTTGCGGGAAAGATCGTGGCCCAGGCCTTCGATGAACAGGATGTGTATTACAAAACTGCGTTCACCGCAGAGGACTTTACGACGCAGGCCGCAAGCGAAGAGTTCAATACCCTTGTCCTCTACGAGCCTGCGGAGATGCTCGAAGAGCGGGACTGGCTGCGCGCGAGACTGGATCAAGGATATGGGGTCGTCATCGCGGGAGAAAGCGACCGCGCCCAGGCAGCTGCCGAGGCTGCGGGGTTCACCTTCGTCCAGCCCCTTGCGGCCGGCAGCAGGATGATGCGCGTTGCCGAAGGTTCGGGACTCTCACTCACGGGAACCATCCCCATAATCGGAAAGATCCTCCAGCCCCGGAAGAGCGGCGCCAAAACGGCAGCGTTCATTGACGGGACCAGGCAGCCGGCGGCCATGTTCGATCATTCGGCCAAGGGAAAAATTCTGGTGGTCCCTTTCTCCCTTACCCGCTCGGCCATTGACGCCGGCTCTACTATACCGTACAGCCTGCTGCTCCGGACAGCGGCGATCTCCGCGGCCCCTGAACAGAACGGACCCGGCAACACCTCTACGGCGGAGCTCACTGTCTCGGCGCCTGCCGGGCCGGCAAAGGCAAAGGTCGTGACGACCCTTCCCAAGGGGTCGAAGGTCCTCTGGATGAACAGAGACGGGTCCGTCCGGGAAAATACCATCACCCATGAGCTGAAAGCAACGAGAGAGCCGCAGCGGATCATCTTTCTCTATCAACGCACGCCGCAGGGGAGCGGCAAGCCTGCGACGGAAGTGTTCTACGAATGCAACGGGAAATACCTGAGCCAGGGGAAGGTCGAATGAAAATTCAAAATTCAAAATTAAAAATTCAAAATTTTTTATTCCGCATTCCGCACTCCGCACTCCGCAATTCCCATGGTTTTACCTACATCGCCCTCCTCGCCGCCATCGTGATCATCGGCATCAGCCTCGGCGCCGCCGGCAAATACTGGAGCAACGTCATATCGCGTGAAAAGGAGGCGGAACTGCTCTTCCGGGGAGACCAGTACCGGCGGGCCATCGAGAAATACTACAGCGCCATCCCGGGGAGGCTCGAATATCCCCAGAGCATCGACGACCTGGTCAAGGACGACAGGACCGCGGGCAAACGCCATCTGCGTCAGAAATACAAAGACCCTATTACCGGAGAGGATTTTGTGGAATTTCGTGACAAGACAAAGGCGAACCGGATAACCGGCGTTTACAGTTCGAGCGACAAGGAACCTCTCAAGCAGGGGAACTTTCCCGACCAGTACAAGGATTTTGAAGGAAAAAAGAAATACAGTGAATGGAAATTCATGTTCACCCCGCAGCAGGGACAGACTGTCCTGCCCGGCCAGACGAGATTCCCGGGACAGGCTCAATACCCCATGCCTTGGCAACAGGCTCCCGGAACAGGCCCGCAACCAGTAAAGCACTGACATTGATTCAGGCCAGATTCAAACCCTGCACGTGGCCGAGCACCCGCTCGCGTACCCGTGCCGGGGGGTCAGTCTCGATAAGGTATCTGCCGCTCTCAAGCACGGGGACCATCAGGTCGTTGAACTGCCCTCCGCAGGCGCAGGAATGATCGTAGGCTTCATTGGGAACGATCTTCCGTTCCCCGCACCGAGCGCAGGCGAGCACCCGTTTGCTTCCCGACCACTTGCCGCGCTTTGCAAGCGGTTTTCCTTCCACCTCGACGATGTCCATGCCAAAATCGATAACAGGAGCGTTGCTGATGGAGGTGCCGATGCCGTATCCCTGGACAACGGGGTTCAAGATCGGGATGTCCTCTTCATTGATGCCGCCGCTCACGAAGAACTTCACGTGCTTGAACCCCCGTAGATCGAGCTCCCACCGCGCTTCTTCCAGGATGCGGTAAAAATTCCCCCGCCTCGACCCCGGCGTATCGAACCGCACGGCATAGAGTTTCTCGCCCAGCGCCTGGGCTACGTTGACGACCTCGAACTTTTCATCGAGGAATGTATCGATGAGCGCCACGCGCTTGAACTTCGGCTCAAGCACTTCATCATAGGCCCTGACGGCCTCCACGGTGGAGCCCATGCAGAGGATGAGGGAGTGGGGCATGGTGCCCATGGGGTCTTCGCCGATGAGCTCGCCGGACTTGACCACCGACACGCCGTCGCACCCGCCGATAAAGGCATTGCGCTCGATCATGGGAGCGAGGATGGGATGCATGCGCCGGGCGCCGAAACTCATGACCAGACGCTCGCCGGCGAGCTTCTTGACGCGAGCGGCCTTGGTGGCAACGCCCGAGGCCTGGCAGAGAAGGCCCAGGATCGCCGTCTCATAAACGCAGAAATCCTGGTACCTGCCCTCGATCTCCATCACCGGTTCATAGGGATAGAAGACCGTACCTTCCCCCATGGCCCTGACCTTGATGTTCAGCCCCTTCATGAGATACAGGGCCTCGTCGATCCCGGTAAAGAGGGCCCAAGGCCATCCCGCGGGAAGGCCCTTGGCGATGAACTCGGCTTTCACCACAGGATTGATGCCCTTGGCCTTCAGTATCCTGAGCGTGCGCTCAAAATAGACGTCTGTTATCTTGCCCGCAAGGATGTCCCTGGGGTCTGCGGTAAAGAACATTTTTCCTCCCATAAATACGTGAGGGTGAGGTGGAAGGGGTAAGGGGGAAATCTTACGCCCTGCATCGGCCTTCTGTCTCTATTCTCCCGTTTACTGCCTGCTGTATACTGCCTACTGTATTTTCACTCCCATCACGTTCTTCATAATGCGCAGCGCGGCGTCATGGTCGTCCCTGGCAAGGCCGGCCAGCCCGTCCTCCACGACCGTGACCGCGTAGTCACGGAGCACGGCGTCCGATGCCGTGAACAGGACGCATATGTGGGTGACGCAGCCCGTGAGCCGGAGAGCGTCCACGCCGAACTGCTTCAGCGTTTCATCAAGCTTCGTTTCGTAAAAGCCGGAGTAGGTATCCTTTAGTATTACGGTGTCATTCCGGACAGGTTTAAGCTCCTCAATGACCTCGGCCCCTTTTGTTCCCCTCACCGCGTGTGCAGGCCATCCGAATTTCGAGAACTCCTTGTCATTCGGCGCATGGGCGTCACACAGGTAGATGACCGGCTTTCCTTCGGCGTGGGCCCTGTCGATCTCCCTCCGGATATTCCTGACAACAGTGCGTGTTTCGGGCACTTCGAGCGGCGCTCCGGGAAGCACAAAATCATTCAGCATATCTATTACCAGCAAAGCCTCATTTTTCATGGAAAATCACCCCCTGACTTGATCCGCGACCGGCCCCGCATTCCCTCCCCACTACAAGCCCGGCAGCCCCGGATCGCCGGCGCAGTGGACGCGCCCCCGAAAAAGCCTATTTCGCCAAGAGATCCCAAGCAGCACGACCGAAGGGAAAGTGCTGCCGGGTCAACCCCTCACCGCTCCGCATACTGCCCATCATCGGGCGCGTTATGCGCCGGCGAGGAGGGGCTGTCGGGCGACACAACCCCGTTCTCATACCACTCTCCCCTCGCTATCCTCTCTTTACAATTGTAACAATATGCGCTATCTTTTTCAAGTAGAGGGCTTTGCGGCGCGTTTCGTCGCACGTCATCTTTTTTCTCTCGCCATGACAAAAGATCTCAAAGACAGGATAGAGGTCGCCAGGGGCCTTAAGAAAGCCGACCTCGTACTAAAGGGCGGGCAGCTCGTCAACGTATTTTCCGGTGAAATCCATCATACTGATGTGGCCGTCTACCGAGGCAGGATCGCAGGCCTCGGAAACTATGATGCCGAAAAAGTCATCGACCTGTCCTCGAAATTCATCCTCCCGGGGTTCATCGACAGCCACGTGCACCTTGAGAGCGCCATGCTCACGCCCGCCGAATTCGCAAAGGCCGCCCTCCCTCACGGCACGACAGCGGTCGTCGCGGACCCCCACGAAATAGCCAACGTCCTGGGGACGAAGGGCCTCAGGTATATCCTGAAGGCAAGCGAAGGCCTGCCCCTCGACTTTTACTTTATGCTCCCCTCATGCGTGCCCGCGACGAGCCTCGAAACATCGGGGGCGCGCCTGAAAGCCCCGGACCTGCTTCCCTTTTTAAAGGAAAAGCGCGTGCTCGGCCTGGCCGAGATGATGAACTATCCCGGAGTCCTGGCAGGCGAGCCCGACACGCTGAGCAAGCTGAAACGCTTCGGCCACACGCCGATCGACGGCCATGCGCCGGGACTTGCCGGGAAAGACCTCTCCGCTTACATAGGCGCCGGAATAACCTCCGACCACGAATGCGTGATTGCGGAGGAAGCCGCTGAAAAAGTACGGCTCGGCATGACCATCTTTATCCGCGAAGGCTCGGCGGCCAAAAACCTCGAAGCGCTGCTGCCCGCCCTTACCCCGGCGAACTCCCGCTTCTTCTGCTTTGCCACGGACGACCTCCAGCCAAAGGACCTGAAAGCCGGAAGCATCAACAGGCTGGTGCAAAAAGCCGTGCGCCTCGGCCTGGCCCCTGTTACGGCCGTCCAGATGGCGACCATCAACCCCGCGCAGCACTTCGGACTCAGGGGATCGGGCGCGGTCCTGCCCGGATACGACGCGGACCTGGTGGTCGTGAAGGACCTCAGTGATTTTATTGTCGAGAAGGTGTTCAAACGCGGCGTACTGGTTGCCGACAATGGCGGCGTTCTCTACCCTGACAGGAGGCTTTCCCATGCCGCGGCGAAAAACACCGTCAGGACAGGCCCGTTGGGCCTCGACGATATCCGGATCAAGGCCCGGTCGGCGCAGGCCAGGATCATCGAGCTCGTCCCCGGACAGATCGTGACCCGGCAGGCGATCCTGCCCGTGCCGGCGCGAGATGGATACGTAGTATCCGATCCGGAAAGGGACATCCTGAAACTCTTCGTGATCGAGCGGCACCGGGCCACGGGCAACATCGGCCGCGGCCTGGTCAAAGGGTTCGGGCTCAGGTCCGGCGCTCTTGCGGGCACCGTGGCCCACGATTCGCACAACCTCATCGTGGTCGGAGTGGATGATGAGGACATCCTCACGGCGATCAGGGAAATCAAAAGACTTCACGGCGGGCTGGTGGTCGTGAACAACAAGAAGGTCATGGCCGCCCTTCCCCTGCCCGTGGCAGGGCTGATGTCCGACAGGGATCTTGACTCCGTGGTGAAGGGGATGACGGAAACACTCGATGCGGCGCAACAGCTGGGTGTCCGGATCGAACAGCCCTTCAGCACGCTTTCATTCCTGGCCCTGCCGGTCATTCCCGAGCTGAAGCTTACGGACAAGGGACTGGTGGATGTGAATACATTTGCATTTGTGGATTTATTTGTATAAACTGCTTCTGACGGGACCTGTCAATTAATCGAGGTCACATGATAGAGATTCAGGAAATCTTATTTGACGAACAGGCCATCGAGAACAAGGTCAGGGAACTGGCGGCGGAGATCTCGCGGGATTACGCAGGCAAGGACCTCCTGCTCGTCTGCATTCTGAAGGGCGCCATAACCTTTACCGCCGATCTCATGCGCCGCATCACTTTCCCCGCTGCCCTGGACTTCGTGCACGCGTCGAGCTACGGGGCCTCCACTTCCTCCTCGCGGCGGATACTCATCAAAAAGGACATCGAGGCCGACATCAGGGGAAAGCACGTCCTGCTCGTGGACTGCATCATCGATACGGGGGAGACCATGGACTGCCTGTTGAAAAGATTCGGCGAGCGGGGCCCCGCCGGCCTCAAGACCGTCGTCCTGCTCGACAAGACGTCACGACGCACCGTCGAAGTGCCGCTCGCGTATAAGGGCTTTGAAATTCCCGACAAGTTCGTGGTAGGCTACGGCATGGACTGCGGAGAGAAGTACCGGACCCTGCCGTATATCGCGGCAATTAGACAAGCGTAGAAACCACGGATGAACAAGCGTACATCATTGTTTTCATTTTTTCACCTCTTGTTTTGCCGAGACGCCTTTATGTCGAGGTCTTTCTCCGTGCGTTTACTTTTCCCGCACATGCTGGCCGGTTATCAAGGAGCAAGACCCTGAAGTACTTGCTGAAGTACTTGTAGTAACGTTCGATTTTCATCCCTTTACTATTGCGCGGTAAAATCCCACGATGCGTTGTTGATCGTAAAGGAAGGATCAACAGTACAACTCTCGGAACCGGAGAGTTTCGTCTCATCGGTATAATTCTGCACGGTACAACTTCCAATAGGACCAACAACTAACTTTGCCAACACGTAGATGGGAAGCAGAGTAGTCTCCCTGGGGGTTCCGCAAGATATCGGCACAAGGGTTGTGTTGGATCCACCAAGATTAAAACTATAACTGTTCGGGAATCCCCCATTGGTTGAGGTATAAACTGTTAATTTTGCGGTTGTGTTTGGTGCCGTGCCTTGGACTATCGGGAAGGTGGCATGGACAGGATCACAATTCGGCTTGTAGAAATCTGCGGTTGCGGTTCCGGGAGAAGCATAATAGTGTTTTACATCTCCTAAATCATCATATTGGTTCCAGGTGACATTTGCCGAACCTACAACATGCATGTAGACACTCGTGCCATCATACGTGGTGACATCAAAATTCACATTCCCGATGTACGCGATCTTGTCGGTAATGGTGATGTTCGACACCACCAGCACCTTGCCTTTTTTTCCGGCATCGACACGCGCGCTGACGGCGACGGGGTTGGAAGACGGTTTGACCGCCGGCGCATGGTAGGTTGCCGAGGTTTTGCTGCCGCTGACCGTGCCGACCGTACTGTTCCCTCCGGCAACGGAGTTCACCGACCAATCACTCACCGGCGCGACAGGCAGCAGCGGTGCAAGATCCTGAGTACTGCCGGCGCATTCATAACCGAGCGGCGCAATATCGCCCATATCCATCCCGTCGATGGTCTGGGGCGTAAAGCAATAAGCCACTTTCAGCGCCACGCTCTGTCCGACCTGGACGGTTGCCGTCGGCGGCCGTATCTGAAAACCCTTTACCAGCGACCAGTCGCTGAAATGGGTGATATCTACCGTTACCGTCTTCGCCGCGACGTCGACGATCGGGTCGCCGTTCCACTGCCAGTGGCCATCGGACGTTTGGAATGCGACGCCCAGCGCTTCGGCCGCCGTGTTGATCAGGTCCGCGTCCGTGTACGTAAAAGTCATGTGCACCGGCTGGGAGAACGCCTGCGCTTCCGGCATCAGCCGATAACCCGCGCCGATGCCGCCAAGGGCCGTGCTGGTCAGCGGCTGGATGGTTATCGTGGTGTCCGTCGCCAGCGCACCGGCGGGAATGGTCAGCGTGATACTCCCATCCGGTGCGGCAACGCTGCCGCCTGACGCGCCGATGGTGGCGCTCGAAGGGGCGCCGGTGGCAACGCCGAGCGCCGTGACAGCAGGCGCCGGCGCAGCGGGTGTCGTTCCTCCGCCACCGCCCCCGCCTCCACAGGCGGCGATGCCAAACAGCAGGAGAAGTACGATAAAGATACGGTAGTACCGGGTATTCATGGTAAATGCTCCTTCAGGCCAGAATTGTGTCTTCCTTATTGTCGATTTCATTTCTCCACCTCCATTGTTTTATTCTCTGTTAATGAACGTTGCAACATGGCCGTTGCCCATCGCATGGGCCGGCCTTCTGCTGCCGTAACGACTCGAATTGTCGCTGCTGCTTCTTTTCTTCCATCGTCTCTGCTTGTATCATCACATCTCTCTGACACCGAACCCTGCCGGACACGCGCGCCCCGGCATGCAATGGCGCTCTCGTGAGCGTGGCCGGCTACTGATAGCTGCCGACGGTTGTGACGGCAATGGGATTTGTCCCCGCAGCAACCGTGGCAGTGGGCATGGGCGTGAGGCTTCCGTCCGCGCCGATCGTGTACTGCGAGATACCGTCACTGTCGAAATTCGCCGCAGAGGCGTACTTCCCGCCCGGATCAACTGTGACTGCGTGGGGATATGACCCGGCAACGACGGTCGCGGCGTAAAAAGGGCCGGACTATTACGCGTACGCGCGGCATCCGAATCATCCGGGTCAACGCACGAGCAGCCCCGCAAGCCCTTGCCAGTCGATTTGCCGCAGCAGCTGCGCCATCGCCACGCAGTCTCCCGGGTTGTTACGCAAATGCTTCTTCTCTTCCAGGTATTTGTTGCAATCCGTAATGTTGCGCGCGTACATGATCTGCAATGCATCGCGAGGCAGCCTGCTGTTGAGCAGGGCCGGATTGCTGCGGACCACCGGCCGGCAGCCCGGCGTGCCGATCGTCACGACCTTCCAATCCGACTCGGGGCTTTGCGGCCTGCCTGTCAGTACGCAGGCCGGCGCGGCACGCCCTTGCGCATCAAGCGCGGCGAGCATTGACTGCGCGCCCTGATAATTTTCGATCGGGGAGCGCCACTTGGGGTCGTTCGCGGCCGCGTCGGCTTCCTTGCGCGCGTCGTCTTCCCAGCGGCGCTGTTTGACCTCCAGACGCCGCGCGTTGTCCTCGGCGCTTGCGCCGCCGGCGGCGCGCAACGCCTGCGCTTCCTGACGGCGCTTGTCTTGCGCCGCCGGGCTCATAAAGGCCTCATAGGATTTTTTCTTCTCCTTGATATGCGAGGCGGCGAGATCGGCATCGCGCTTGTACTTGGGCAGCAAATACTTCAGCACGCGTTCGGTGCTGACGGGTATCCATGGCTTATCGGCCGCGCGCGCCACAACGAGCACGTCGTCATACACGGGCAGGCCGCCCAACTCGCCGTTTTTCACCGGCTCGAGAAAGAACTCACCCTCGGCGTCGCCGTACTTGACGCCGATCACCGGCGGAATGTTGACGTAGAGGCGCAGGCCGCAATGCGCGTCTTCCAGCGTTTCAATACGGGTCGTGATTGCGCCGCTCGACTTGGAGCGCAGCCGCGCTTCGTAGTAGCCCGCGGCGCTGAAGACGATGTCGGCCCGCAGGGGCAGGCCCTGGGCCAGAAAGCGCTTCCGCTCCTCGACTGCCTCGATGCCGTCCAGCGAAGCGCTGGTATAAAGCTCAAACCCCATTGGTGGATTGAGCGCCGGCGCCCGGGAAATCACGCCGGCGATCTTGCGCAGGTTTGCTTCAAGTGCCCGGAACTCAGCTTTGGTTACGCGGTTTTCCTCAACGACAAAGGTGTGGGGCAATGACCAGGGCCGCAGCTTGCCGGGCTGCTGGGGCAGGAATCGAGGCCCTGCATCGGCGCCCGGTTCTTGCGGCAGGGGCGGGGGCGGCGGCGGTATCAGTTCCTTCGATGCGCGCGGTGCGGCGGCCGCGTTGTTCGCGGCGGCGAGCTTCGCTTCGAGCGCAGCACGGTCATAGGGAAGATTACTGCTGCGGGCGATGCGGCCCGCCCGCTCGTAGGCCCGTACGGCATCGCCATATTCTCCACCAGCTGCCAGGCCGTCACCGTACCGTATCCATTCGTCCACACCCTGCGGACTTGTGCTGTTCGTAGCGGTGTTGGCTGGGGCCCGGACAGTTGAGCCGGCAGGCATGTCGCCTGCGGGTGAGGCCCCGGGCTTTACCGGTTTCTGATCGGCTGTCTTCGCATCCCGTGCTGCGCGCGCCGCATTCAGCTTCCGGTTAAATGCCGCGGTATCGGTGGCAAGCTTATTCTTGTAGGCAATACGTCCGGCGCGCTCATACAAGCGCACGGCCTCAAACGCATTGCCGGCAGCCACCAGTGCATCGGCCTGGCGCACGGTGTCTTCATATTCCCGCAGCGCCTTGTCGCTTGTCTGGGCATGCGCCTGACCGGTCAGAAGCGCCATCGCCGTGAACAACATGACCAAAATTTGAACCATGGTTCTTGAAATATTCATCGCCGTTCTCCCTCCACTATCAACATACCCGTTATGCCAGGTTCCAAGCGCCCTGTGGCCTTAGCTACCCAATCCTTGCGTTGAAACCAGGGCGGCGCTTGCTTCGATGAGCAACTGCCCGCCCCGACATTTACGACACCTCAGTTCACTCCGCGGCCGACCGAAACTTCAGACTTGGCGCCTTAACGCTTCTTCATCGCCATCTTGCGAATATAGATCACTTCGTTGGCGGTCGCAGGATCGGAACCTAACAGTCCGGTGAATGCCTCGTTCCGGACTCGGCCGTCATCAAAGCGCAGGATCAGCGTGTAATTACGCAACTCGTAGGTGCCGCGGCCGGGATTGTCCACGCCACCCGGCCGGCCGGTGCCGAACGCGCTGAACACGCCATCATCAACAAAGTGACCATCGCGCCGGAAGTGGATTATCGGCCTCTGTCCGGGGGCCATCGATTCGAGCTGCGGATCCTTGGGATCGTACCAAGTGGTCCAACTGCCGTCCAACCGCAGCCCATCGACACGGGGACAGCGGTAGAACACGGCGTTTTCATAGGTCCAGGACATCTGATTGGAAAAAGCGCCCGGCAGCAGGATGGGGCCGCCGGCGTTCATCCGCAGCTCGTTGGGCTTGAGCAAGTCAAGCCTCCAACTGACCGTGGTGCCCGCCTTCCGCGTTGCGCCGCTGGAGCCCGCAAATGTGTACTCGTGCCAGTGCGGGTCCTGGTTCTTGTTTGCAGCGCGCGCCGCAAGGTCAAGCGCAAGCAGGCCGTCGTTGGGCATTTGTGTAAGCAGCACGCCATTGTTCAGAAATACCCGCCAGCGTGGCTGCGGCTTGCCGGTACTCATGGGCTTGTTAAAGCCCATCACCGTCGTGACGAAGCCCATCCACACACCGGCAACACCCGTGCCGCTAAGGGATGCATTCCCGACGTCGTCTGCAGCAGGAGCAGCTGATGCCGCAGCAATGGTCGCTGACAGCGCAATACAAACGATGACATTGAGCAGGCAACGCCCACGACGAGCAAACCACTGCACTGCGGTGGTCATTCCGGTATCATGACTTACACAAGCAGCAGTCATTTGATCGCTGTTCGCATTTCCGACTGTGTTTCCAGACACGGTGTCCATTTATTTTCTCCCTTGCATAATCATCAGTTCTCCACCTCCATTGTCTTAGTCACTCTACATTAAAGTTACAACATGGCTGATGTCCATAGTTGAGGAACCAGCCATCCATTCTATCCGCTTCACGGCCCAATCACTGACCGGCGCGCACAAGCCGCACGTTGTAACCAGCGATACGGACATTGAAGCTTACAATGCCATTGCCAAAATAGACGTTCCAAGCGTTGCTGCCGGCGCTAGCGATGGGCGAAGCCGACCAAAACGCACTTGCTGACGTAGCCGGGAAAGCCGTGGGGTCAATCGCCGGACTGCTGTTATTGTTGTCGACGATGCTGGAAAGCTCTTTGACATTCGGCAAGCGCCAGGCGATGCCGGTGCTGACGGCTTGGGCTGCGGCAAGTTGCAAGGCTGCCTCGTGGGTAAACGTGCCGGCAGTTCCCGTACAGGTGCCGCCGCTGAATATCATCCCCTCGGCACAGCGTCGCCAGATCAGGCTGGTTTGATTGTCTGTCACTTCCTGCCCGTCTGCAGACACGGTGTAGCGGGGTACAATTTCCGACTGACCGGCACGCACTAACCGCACATAGAAAATATTGGCGCGGCTAGTGGTGTTGTTTACGCTGCCAAAGTTAAAAGCGACAATAAAAACGTTCATGGGGGCGCCAATAACAGGTGTAACCGACCAATATGCGCCGCCTTGGGTATTGGGAAGCCAGTTTGCGTCAATGGTTGGGCCGGGGTTAGCGATGCCGTAGTCCACGATGCTTTGCAATTCGTCGGCAGTGGGCAGACGCCAGTCGCTATAGCCGCACAAGTTGGTCGCATTGACTGCGGCCACATAACCGGTCGCATCCGTGGCCGTGCCGTAAAGGCCGGAGGGGTCGTACGTTGCGCTGTAGTTGGTGTAGGTTTTGGTCCAGTCGCGCAGTCCGCCGTCGGTGGTTTTCACTTCCCACATCAGGCCGGTGACGTTGTCCTGGACGCAGCCGCCCGTAACAGCGGTATAACTGAAGCCCAGTTTGCCGTCAGTGTTCAGGTTGGTGGCCGCATCCGCATCGCGCCCGGCCATGCCGTCTTGCGCATCATTCAGCGCAATCGCCCCGGCACTGTTGCAAGCCACGAAGACGTCGCTGCCTGCCTGGTAGCACCGGCCGGCGGTGATGCCGGTGTCGTTGATAGGCGGAGGAACCCGCGTGGTAAATGTCCATGTGTAGGGAGATGCTATTGCATTGCCCGCCGCATCCTTTACTCCGGTGGTAATGGTGGCGGTGTAGGTGGTGGAGTAGGCTAAATTGTTTGTCGGGGTAAAGGTGGCGGTTGTGCCGCTGTATGCAACTGTGCCGGTCACGCCATGGTCCAGGGTAAAGTCGGCTGCGGTGACCGTCGATGCGGTCATCGCCTCGCTGAAAGTGGCGGTAATCGTTGCATTCACTGCGATGCCTGTGGCGTTATCAACAGGGCTCGTGGATGAGACTGTCGGCGATGTGGTGTCCGGCGGTGTTCCGCCGCCGCCGCTGCTCCCGCAGGCGGCGATGCCGAACAGCATGAGAAGCGCGGGAATGATTAAACGGTACCGGGTATTCATTGCAGTTTCTCCTTTGGATTTGGATTGCGCATTGTTCATCATTGTTTTCATTTTTCCACCTCTTGTTTTGTTCCTTCTCTATCTACTTGGCTGCATGGCCGTTATCCATCGGTCATGGACCGGCCTGCTCTTGTTATCGCGACTTGAATCGTCGCCGTTGCTTCTTTTCTTCTATCGACTCCGCTTGTATCATTGCATCTCTCTCCGACACCGGTCTCTTCCGGCTGGTTATCTGATCCACGGGGCAATGCCGTCTACTGCCAGGTACCGGTTGTAATAATAGATTGCGGGTTCGACCCTGCCGCGACCGTGGAGGGTACGTTGGCCGTCAGGCTTCCGTCCGCGCCGATCTTGTACTGTGAGACGCTGCCGAAAAAATTCGCCACGTAGACGTACTTGCCTGATGGGTCCACCGTAACGAACATGGGACCAGCCTCCGACGCAACACTGGGGGCGGCCATCGGCGCGAGGCTGCCGTCCGCGCCGATCGTGTACTGGGCAACGCCGGGGTTGAAGTTGCTGCCCCAGGTCGCCACATATGCGTACTTCCCGCTCGGATCGACAGTGATGGATTCTGGATATGTCCACGCCGGCACGGTGGCAACGGTCATCGGAGTGAGCGCGCCATTACTGCCGATCGTATATTGCGAAACGGTGTGGCCACTCCAGTTCACAACATAGGCGTACTTCCCCGAAGGATCGACGGTAACGGACCGGGAACCCGCTCCCGACGCCACGGTAGGAGCGGCCATCATCGTAAGACTGCCATCCCTGGCCATCGTGTACTGCGATACGTTGTTGCTGCCGCTGTTCGCTACATATGCGTACTTGCCCGAAGGGTCAACGGTGACGGATAAGGGAGTCGACCCCGCTGCCACCGTGGCGGTCGTCATGGGGGTGAGGCTCCCGTTCGCGCCGATCGTGTACTGCGAGACGCTGCCGGCTTGGTTCGCCACATAGGCATACCTGCCCGCCGGATGGATGGTGACAGACTGGGGTGCTGACCCCGTTGCGACGGTCGGAATGGCCATCGCGGTAAGGCTGCCGCCGGCGGCTATCGTGTACTGTGAGACGGTGCCGGAGGTGGAATTCGCGACATAAGCGTACTTGCCCGACGGATCAACGGTAACGGAGATAGGTCCGTTCCCTGCCGCGACCGTGGCGGTCGTCATGGGGGTGAGGCTCCCGTTCGCGCCGATCGTGTACTGTAAAACGTCGGCGCCGGAGAAGTCCGCCGCGTAGGCGTACTTCGGCACGGGGATTGCCGCCGTGGCGCCGTGTACAATTGTGATCCCGGTGGGATCTGAATAACTCTTGACCGTCGCGGGCGCGATCGGGGTCAGACTGCCGTCAGCACTGATCAGATACTGCGATATGTCGATGCTCTCGAAGTTCGTCACGTAAGCGTACTTACTCGTGGGATCGACGGCGACGCGTACGGGTTGTATCCCCGCCCCGACCGTTGGTGTGGCCATCGGCACGAGGCTTCCATCCACCGCGATCGTGTACTGCGAGACGTTGTTACTGAATTCGTTCGCCACGTAGGCGTACTTACCGCTTGGATCGACGGTAATGGATGCGGGACTCGTCTCCGTCGCGACCGTGGGTGCAGCCATCGGCAGAAGGTTTCCATCCGAATCGATCTTGTACTGCGAGACGTTGTTGCTCCCGATGTTAACTACGTAGGCATGCTTGCCGTTCGGATCCACGGTAATGAAATAGGGGCTCGTTCCCGCCCCGACCACGGCAGGGGTCATCGGAATAAGGCCCCCATCAACACCGATTCTGTACTGCGAGACGTTGTTGCTGGTTTGGTTCGCCACGTAGGCGTATTTTCCGCTCGGATCAACGGTAATGGAGAAGGGATTCGACCCCGCCGCGACCGTGGGAATGGCCATCGGCGTGAGGCTCCCTTTCGCACTGATCGTGTACTGCGAGACGTTGTTATCTCGATAGTTCGCCACGTAGGCGTATTTTCCGCTCGATTCAACGGTAATGGAGAAGGGATTCGTCCCCGCAGCGACCGTGGGAATTGCCATCGGCGTGAGGCTCCCATCACCACCGATCGTGTACTGCGAGACGCTGGCGCTCAAGCTGTTCGCCACGTAGACGTATTTTCCCGAAGGGGTTGTGACAAGGATTTGTGGCGCCGTTCCCGCAGCGACTTTGCCGCGGTATGTGAGACGGCCGGTCGCGGCATTTACGGCGTAGGTAGAGACGCTGTTGTCCAGAACGTTTGCGACATAGGCAAAGCGCGCGACATTGCAGTCCACCACCACATTGGTGACGATGGCGGATTGAACAGTGCCGCTGCCGTTACGCACCACCCGGCAGTTCTGCGCCGGCTGGGAAGGCTGGCTGAATACGGTCACCGAATAGGACGACCCGGGATCCAGCGGCGTGGCAAAGGTAAAACTGCCGTTTGCTGCAACAGCAAGGTTGTCTCCCCCGTTGTTCTGCAGCACGAGGCCGCTGCCGGCGAGACCCGTGATCGTGCCGCCTACGGTGTAATTCTGATAAACAGTCAAGGTGACGCCGGGCGAGGTCACCCCGTCCGCTGACGCAAAAATCACGCTGCTCCCTGCCGCGACGCCTGTGGCCGCACCCGTGGCGCTGTCTATGGTCGCAACAGCGGTGTTGACGGAAGACCACGTGGCGATACCGGTGATGTCGGCAGTTGACCCGTCCGAGTAGTCGGCGGTGGCGGCCAGATTGGTGGTTGCCCCCACCGCAACGCTGGGCGCGGACGGGGTAATGGTTATGGATGTTACGGCCGGCGCCGTGACCGTCAGCGTGGCGGCGTTGGACGTCATGCCGTTCAACGAAGCCGTGATGGTACTGCTGCCCATGCCCCTGCCTGTGGCAATACCGCTGGCATTGATAACCGCCACGCCGATGTCGCTGGAATTCCAGATGACCGAGCCGGAGATATTGCCGGAGGTGGCATCCGAATACGTGCCGGTGGCGGTGAATATGGTGGTGGTGCCTTTCGGGATCGACGCCGCTGCCGGAGCAATCGTGATGCCGGACAGGGTGGCGGCAGTGACCGTGATGGCGGCGGCGGGCGAGGTGATGCCGCTCATGGAGGCAGTGACGGTGGTGTTTCCGACTGTTACGCCGTTCACGACACCGGTGTTGCTCCCCACATTTGCTGTGGCAGGGTCGGCTGATACCCAGGTGACCGAGGTGGTGATGTCGGCAGTCGAGTTATTTGAGTAGGTGCCGGTGGCCGTCAGGTTGGCCGTCGTTCCGCGTACAATGGTGTTGACGGCCGGGTTAATGGCGATGGCTGTCAATACCGGAGGCGGTGTTTCATCTTTTCCAGCACAACCGACGAGCCCCGTCAGTATTATGAAGAGGGCTGACACGATGGATAGGTATCGAATGGTCATAGCAGTTTCTTCTTTTTTGGATTGCGCATTGTTCGTCATTGTTTTCATTTTTCCACCTCTTGTTTTGTTCCTCGTAAATCCGTTGCCCATCCCCGGCGCCCTGCGGCGCAGGGCCGGTACCAATAACTATTGATAGCTGCCTATGGTAGTAACAGCGGAGGGACCCGTCCCCGCCGCGGCCGTGGGAGTGGTCATCGACGCAAGGCCCCCGTCCGCGCCGATCGTGTACTGCGAGACGCTGCCGCTGTTCTTGTTCGCCACGTAGGCGTACTTTCCGCTCGGATCGACGGTAATGGACAGGAGGGCCGCCCCCGCCGTAACCGTGGCGGTTGCCATGGGAGCGAGACTGCCATCCGCGCCGATCGTGTACTGCGAAACGTTGCCATCGGCATTCGTCGCGTAAGCGTACTTCCCGCTCGGATCAACGGTAACGGACAGGGCATTCGACCCCGATGCCAGGACCGACGGAGTGCCCATCGGCGTAAGGTTCCCATTGGCGCCGATCGTGAACTGCAGGATGTTGCCGCTGAAACCATTCGCAACGTAGGCATACTTCCCGCTCGGATCGACAATGACGGAATTCGCATTGCCGCCGACTGACGTCGCGACCGTTGCGGCGGCCATCGGCGCGAGGCTGCCGTCCGCGCCTATCGTGTACTGGGAAACACCGGGGTTGAAGTTGGTGCCCCAGGTCGCCACATATGCGTACTTCCCGCTCGGATCAACGGTGACGGAGTAGGGGGCCGTTCCCGACGCTACCGTTGTATTGGTCATCGGAACGAGGCTTCCGTTCAGGCCGATCGTGTACTGCGAGACGCTGGCGCTGCCCATGTTCGCCACGTAGGCGTACTTCCCGCTCGGATCAACGATGACAGAGCTCGGTTCAGCCCCCGCCGGAACCGTGGCGGTTGCCATGGAAGTGAGACTCCCGTCCGCGCCGATCGTGTACTGCGAAACGCTGGCGCTGCCCGTGTTCGCCGCGTAGGCGTACTTCCCCGAGGGATCGACGGCGACGCACCGAGGGCTTGTTCCCGCTGCGATCGTGGGCGTGGTCATAGACGCAAGGCTCCCATCCGCTCCGATCGTGTATTGCGAAATGTCGTTGCTGTTGGCATTTGCCACGTAGGCATACTTCGGCACAACGACTATTGGGATCGCGCCGTGGCTCATCGCCAGAGAAAGCGGCGCAGACTGCGCCATGACCGTGGCCGGTGCGTTGGCCGCCAGGCTTCCGTCCGCACCGATCATGAACTGATGGATTTTCTTGCCGTCGCCCACAACATAAACGTACTTTCCGCTCGGATCGACAGTTACTTGATAAGGAACCAGTCCCGCCGCGACCGTGGGACTGGTCATCGGCGCAAGTCTGCCGTTCGCGCCGATGGCGTACTGCGAGATGGTGTTACCGAGGTTGTTCGCCACATAAGCGTACTTTCCGCTCGGATCAACGGCGACTGACTCCGGTTGAGACCCTGTGAAAACGGTGAAAGTGTCCATCAGGGGGAGACTTCCATCCGCGGCAATCGTGTACTGCGTAATGCTGCCGTTTCCGCTGTTCGCCACGTAGACGTATGTTCCGCCTGGATCGACAGTAATGGAGGCGGGATATGGTCCCGCCGCGACCGTGGGACTGGCCATCGAAATAAGGCTGCCATCCACGCCGATCGTGTACTGCGAGATGGAGGCGCTTCCTGCGTTCGCAACGTAGGCAAATTTCCCTTTTGGATTGAGGGCGACAGAGATCGGTTGAGCCTCGGCAGCAACTGCGGGAATGGTCATCGAAGTGAGCATCCCGTCCGCCCCGATTCTGTACTGCGAGACACTACCCGAAACGTAGTTCGTCACGTAAGCATACTTCCCGGTTGAGTCGATCGTGATGGAGCGTGGATTACTTTCCGTTGCGACCAAAGGTGTGGCCATCGGCGTGAGGTTTCCGTTCGCAGCTATCGTGTACTGCGAAATGTTGTTGCTGTTCTTGTTGGCCACATAAACGAACTTCCCGCTCGGATCGATGGTGACGCACCACGGGGTTGTTCCCGCCGCGACCTTGCCCGTAAACTTGAGCCGCCCGGTAGCGGCATCGACGGCATAGGTCAAGACGCTGTTGTCTCCCGCGTCGGCCACGTAGGCAAAGCGAGGGTAGACGGCGGTGTTCGCAGGTGATGTGCCGCCGCCACCACTACAGGCGGTGATGCCGAGCAGCATGAAAAGCACGAGAGCGATGAAGTAGGACCGGGTATACATGGCAGGTGCTCCGTTGGTTACGGATCGAGTATTATTCATGGCAGTTGCTCCTTTTTTGGATTGAACGTTGTTCGTTATCGTTTTCATTTTTCCACCTCTTGTTTTGTTGTATTCCTGCTGCCGGCCGCATTCCCTGCCGGGAAATCAAGTCCATCGAGCAACTCCCCGGCATTATGGAACACCTTGACCAGATCGCCCCCCGGCCCTTCCACGCTGCCTTCCACCCGGAAAACGTCCTTTGCATCCCTGCGGTATATCCTGACGATATAGCATTCGACGATATTCCTCGGGTTTTTCTCCATGTTGGGGCAAGGATACATCTGTGCAACTTACTGATGACTTACCGAGGGCTCAAGCTATGATTTGAGGGGCTGGAGAATAGGGAGGCTAACCCGGCAATACGTTGGCATGAACAAGAGCGCATGATCCGAAAAACTACAGGATGTAACCATATTTTAGAAATAAAAATAAGCAGTTAGATATCTCAGACCGTGACATTAAAGATGAGCCCTTTTTGTATCAAACGCGTCTTTTTATCCTAAGAAGAGTATATGGACACGGAGGCGGAGGATTAACGTATGATCAAGACGGATAGAAATAAAATTATTCTCTCACAAAGCCTCCACCCGATGGGTGCGTTCCCAATTGGAAATAAATCCCATTTTATCAGTATCTTATACGCGATTATTCTTATCAATCGCCGTTTCCAGGCTCGCCGTTATCGGGTTTTATTCGAGTCAAATGCTCTTTTCAGGATAATTCAATAGCCCGGAACAAGTCGATGGAACTCGATATGACTGGATGGAAATATTTTATGTCTTGAAAAACAATGAGTTACATCTCTGGAAGGAAAACCGGTTCAGGAACGGCTGGTCTTGGCTGATGACCGGAGGCTCCGGTGAAGCTCCTCGGTATCCTCGGAGGGATCGATCCCATGACGGGCGCGAAGGACCTCGCGGCACCGGTTATAGACGGAAATGCCTTCCGCGAACCGCCCCTGGTCGCGGTAGATAGCCATGATTCTGCGGTAGAGTTCCTCGGCAAGATCGTCCACCTCGAGACCCCGTTCATAGCAACGGATGGCCTTTTCCCCGTCCTGCCGTCCTTCCCAATACCGGCCCAGGTCCATAACAGCGCGAAGGCATTTGTTCCTGAGCCGCTCCCGCATCGAGACTGCCCAGGCCTCGCTCACATCCGGCAGAAAGTGCCCGTGGTACAGCGCGAGCGCTTTTTCCAACAACGCGGCAGTGGTCTCCTGACGCGCATCTATCTGCTGCAACGCCTCCGCGGCCTTCCCGAGAAGGCGTTCTAACGCCCAGGCGTCTATCCAGACGAACCGGTTGTCCAGAGTCAGCTTACCTTCTCTTAACACCAGGGCATCGTCGTTGCCGAGCATGCTCCTCAGCCGGTGCAGGGTCGTGTCAAAGGACCGCTGAGCCGCATCGCCTTCCGCGTCAGGCCAGAGCGCCTCGACGAGTGACCAGACCGACACATCGCTGCCGCCCAGGGCAATGAGCGCCTTGAGCATATCGAGCGGCTTCTGGCGCACCCGTCCGGCGAAACGGAGCGTTTTCCCGTCCTTCACGATCAAGAAGCGGGACAGGGTGTAAACGCGGTAGCGCCAGGGCCAGTTCTCGAGATGGACCGGCGGAGCATCGGGGACCAGTCCCCGCTTTCTGATCAGGTCCCGGACGAACTGCTCTTCGATCCCATGCTCGAGCGCCTTTGCATAAAGCGGCATCATTACCGATGAGCGCCAAAAGGCGTGGTTCAGGATGCCGCACTCACGGCTGATCGCAAGGTGCCGGCGCAGCGGTTTCAACGCCCCCTGCTCGTCGCCCCGGTTCAGGCAGCGCACGGCCTGCAGCCATTGGTACTGGTACTCAATGGTGTTGCTCCGCATGGATATCCCGATCGCCCGGGCCCGTTCAAGATGCTTTCCGGCCTCGGAATGTTTTCCCTGCACCATGAGCACTTCCGCGAATCCCATGACAACGAATGCCAGGATGAAGGGGTCACCGGATTTTTCAGCCAGCGAGACGGACGTTTGTATGTGCGCCTGCGCGCGGGAGACGTCCCTCAGGCACAGGGCCTCCCAGGCGAGATGATAATGGTAATGGGATAGGTCGAGGAACCGGTTTGTCTTGAAGATGAACTCCATGCGCCGGAGATAGCCCGACGCGGTCCCGATGTCTCCCGCTGTCATGGCGCCGAAGCTGGCCTGGGCCAATAACATGAAGTCCCAGAGATGGATGCCGTTCTGGTTCGCGACGTCCAGGCCGCGTTCCACGGCCTCAATGCACGCCTTGTTCTCGCCGCGCATCCACGAATACGCCGCCTCGATGGACCTCCACACGATCACCGAAAGAGGGTCGACCCGAAGATCATGCAGTGAGGACCGCAGCGCATTGATCAGGAGCTCGGCCTGGGCCTGATCTCCCGTCCACCAGGTGTAGTAGAGGGCCAGATGGCTGCTGAGCAGCATTTTCAGTCGGACATCGTCCGTCTCCATGACGATGCCCCTCACCCGCGCCTCCCAGAGCGGCAGGTCCGCGTGGTGGGACTGACGGTACATCAGGGCGCAGAACATCGCCGAGGCGACCCGCGCCTCGATCTCCGGAGAGGGAAACCGGGGATCCGCCCGCATGATCGTCTCGAGCTCGGCGATCCAGTGATCGAGCGGCGTAAAGTCGCTCCATTCAAGCACAAAGGTGTCGACAATGCCGCACCACGACAGATATAGGCCGGCCGCATCTTTCCGCCGTTTGAATAAGGGAAAGGCCCGTTCAAGGCATGCCCTGCTCTCGCGCAGGTCATACGGCAGAGTACCCATGGCCTGCCAATACAGGAGCCAGGGATCGCCTTCCCGGTGTTCCCGCGGTATCGCCGTCAACCATGCCTGCAATGTTGTGCTGCGCCCCTGTTGTATCAGTTCGTTCGCGTGCGAGAACAGCATGCGCGAAAGGCTCTCCCAGTCCGCCGCGTCGGCATACAGCGCTGCCGCGCTCTCCACCTGACCGGTTTTCAGCAGCAGGCCCGCGGCCTCCCGCTGAACAGCACGCACCCCCTCCGGCCCGAGGACGTTCCGGGCCCGCGCCTGAAGAAAATCACGAAACAGGGGATGGTATTGATATGCCGGCTCCGGACCGGGGTGCCGCTGGATGAAGTAGTTCTTCCGGGCAAGATCCGACAGGACCCTGCCCGCGTCGGACAACCCGCTCAGTTGCGTTGCCGTTTGCTCGGTTATTTTCCGCAGGAACGAGGTCTTGAAGAGGAACTCCTGCGTCGCCGGATCGGTCTGTTGAAAGATCTCGCTGGCAAAATAATCGAAGATGCCTTCCCGGGACGCGGTTTCGAGCGCTTCCGCCCGAAGACCATCCCGGAACCGCGCGTCCTCGGTCAGAAGAACGATGCCCGCGGCCCAGCCTCCCGACAGCTCCTGTATCCGCAGGCTCACCTCCGGCGCAAAGCCCTTCGTACCCTTGAGCGAGACGAGCGACGACGCCTCTTCCGCGTCGAAGATGAGGTCGCTCCAGCCAAGGACGTGCATCTGACCGTTCGCACGCAGGCGCGCCATGGCCGGCAGGGGGTCCGTCCTGCTGATCAGCACCGTGATGATCCCCTCCGGGAGCAGCGAGAGCCCCGTGCTGATGATCTCGTGAAAATTTGTGTCAGCGGAAACATCCTGGTAATTGTCGATGACCAAAACAAAGGGCGGCTTGAGGCGGGAATAGAGCTCCTCGAAATACCGGAGCGAGAAGGTTGCGACGTCCAGGAGATATTCCGGCTTCAGAAGCGGGAGCGCTCTCCGGAACCGCGGGGAGGCCTTCTTCGCGGCAAGTCCCATATAGTAGAAGAACGTCGCTATATCGCCGTCGCCCTCGTCGGCCTGATACCAGATGCACGGCAGCTTCCGCGCCTCGATCCAGCTGGCGATGAGCGTGGTCTTTCCGGAGCCCCCGGGCCCGGAGACCCAGAGCACCGGCCTCGTTCGGAATGAATCGAGCGCCTTGAACAGGCGATTCCTGGGCAAAATCCCGGTAATGATCGGCCGGGAGATTTTCATGATCGGGCTCGTGCGGTTTTTCATGAGATAGCAAAGCGCTAAATATGATAAAAGTATTGGAGAAAGGATAACATGTGCTGATTATCAAGTAAAGCTTTATTATCCGGCAGGTTGGCTGATCCGGGGGAACAATCGCGGAACCCTCTTCATAATACTCCCGGTACTGGCAGCCGAAGATGCGGAGGAACCGCCGTTCTTCGATGAACATGCCGAAGAGGAAGTACCGGTCGGCAAGGACCGTGATCGAACGGCACCGGGCCACGGGCAATATCGGCCACGGTCTGGTCAAAGGGTTCGGGCTCAGGTCCGGCGCCCTTGTGAGCACCGTTGCCCACGATTCACACAACCTCATCGTGGTCGGAGTGGATGATGAAGACATCCTCACTGCGATCAGGGAAATAAAAAGTCTAACATTATAGACCTGGCCCCAAGATGTTCAGATACCCCTAAACATTATAGACCTGGTCCCATGAAGTTCGTTTTGACCAACCGACCGATTGCCGGCTTTTCGCTGGAAATGACTCGGATAGTCAATGACTTTCCTGAAGCATTATTGTATAATGTATCCATGCGAAAGGCCCCTTTGTCCAAGACCAATCCCTATATCAACAACGCGGAAAAGAGAAAAGAGCTGCTTCTTGCGTTTGTCGATTCGTCATCCGCAATCGAGGGGATTCATGTCTCTTCCCTGAAGAAAAAGAAGCCGCGTTCAAAGCCTACCCGCGCTGCTGTTTGCCATGAAGCCGAAGAGTCCTACGGACCACGGCGCTGAAGATTTTTTCCATTAGTTCATAGTCCCTGACCATGCCCGCTCGTACCGCGCGAAAATATGCCGTCCGCTTGCTTCCATGGATAGCGCCGAAATCGAGCGGTGGCAAACCTGCCTGGAGCGCCATAACAGCGGCAACCAGCCGGGCAAGCCTCCCATTCCCTTCACGAAACGGGTGGATCAGCACCAATTCCACATGTACGACCGCAAGGGCGTGAATGATGTCTTCCGGCGAAGAGAATGTACAGGGCGTTAAATGCCGAAGCGGACCGCGCTCGAATTCACTCATTAACGTTGGGATGTATTGAGCGGCGGCGAAATGGAAGCCACCCTTACCGATATTCACCTGACGGTACTTTCCGGCCATGCGTAAATCCCACCGAGCCACATGCGATGCATTTTCTGTATATCGCTTGCCGTAAGCCGATGGTGTTTGTCGTAGAGATCGACCAGCTCGTCCGACACGCGATAATATTCGTTCGTCTCAGCGATGTCCATTTCGCGCTTGCGCGTGATCCCTCGCAGGTTCCGAAGCACCCGGCCGCGCGAGCCCGGCTCCGGCTGGTCTTCCACCATATCTGTCGCATCATATCGCCCGCGTTTTTGAACCATAAGAGGACCTACTTAAGTTATCTCAATCGTACCGTACGTAGCAACGAGCATCACAGAAGTTGGATGTCTTCGTACATCATTATCCAATTGCAAGATTCAAGACGCGCCTCTATGGGGTTTTCTTTTGTCCAGTCCGATATTTCCCAGGAGTCTCCCGCACGGCGGTATGATGCATAGATCCAGCCGCCTTGCGGAGCGCGAGCGCGCGTTCGCGCAACGCGTCGAGCATGGCAAGTTTTTCCGCCAAGGGACGGGCGGCGAGCTTACGTCGTAGCACTTTTTTGCTTTCAAGCATTCGTTTGAGATCAAAGGTCATTTCGCACCCCTAAAGAAGGTCCGTTCAAACTCTTGCCATCTATTATTGAGGCCGTGCCGGGCAAGGATAGCCTGGAAATGCTCGTCGTCGATCGCGCCGGACTCGACAAACTGAAGCAAGCGCGCCTTGTCCCTGGGTCTGCCGATCTGAAGCGCGATGGCGGCAAGGTGCTCGGCGGTGAACACCCGCGCAGGCATACCCTCCACCTGCACCGTAACGGCATCAGCGAGCGCTTCATCTACCAGCGGGCTCGTGGCCGGGAGAAATTGCACCGGCCATCCGGCGACGACGACGTATTCGCCTTCGAGGACGCCTCCTCGGGCTGTAAGATAGTCGAAGATCGGTTGCAGACTCAGCAGGCTCCTACCGGCCTCCGGTCGGAACACCACGAAGATATCAATATCAAGCGTCGCGACCGGCTCAAGGTAGAACGTGGCGCCCACCGCACCCCCGATAGCATAGCGCTCGATGACGCCGTCTTCTACCAATTGATTGATCATTGCGATTACCTGGGATATACTGCTCATGATGTTGCTCCTATACGGGGCGATTAATTGGCTGCCCCATTTACAACTTTGCAGCGAAGCGTTTGGGTGACGTCCGGAAAACCGAGAAATCTCTACTGCAATAATGTAACTCTTATAATCCTGTATAACTATACCGAATAATTTAACGATCTTCAACATCCCGACTGACGGAGAACGCGGTTCGAAATACGACCATGTGGCTCTCTGCATATCATATACTATGATGAGAACGACCGTCACCTAAGTTTCTTGCGACTTCAAATAAAGTTATGCACCGTAAGAACCAACGCCCCGAAAGTTGCTTACAATTGATTCTACTTTCTTATATTCAATGATAACCGGATTGCTGTCTTCCGACAATGCCAGCCTGTTGAAGGATCAGCTCATTCCTCCCACCAACTCCGCCGCCGCCTGCTGGATCTCGTCCATGCGGTCGTAGGCGGCAACGAGGACATCGGCGTCTTTGAACTGGTCAAGGATGTAGGGGCTGTCAAAGGAGATGACCGCGGATTTCGCCTTCGCCTTTTTGGCGGCGCTGAGGATATACCGTGCCATGTCCCGGAGCTTGTCGCCGATCCCCGAGCGGCCCTTTGATGCGGATATCTTCGAATAGATTGCCAGGACCACGAACGAGGCCGCCTGGATGCTGTCGCGCGCCAGAGATTCCGGCAGCCCGGAATCCGGCGTAAGGACCAGGAGAGAGGAGTTTTTAAACCTCGCCCTCACCTCATTGATAAAGACGTCGCCCGAATCCCTGTTGTTGTCGTCATCGAGGACAAAGCACGCCACGCCCTCATCGCGTTCCGCGGGAAATGACCTCTTGTTCCCCCGGACGATGCGAACGGCCTTTGTGCCGAGCTCCCGGGCGATATCCCGGTGTTTCCCGTAGTCTATGGCAATGCTCGCCTGCCCGTCCTTGTCAAAGAGCCCCACCCTTTTCTTCGCCGCCATGATCCGGTCCACGGACTCTCTGATCCGCTGCTCCGTGAGCCTCCCCTGTTCCACAGCCGCGACCACGGCGTCTCTCGTCACCCGCGCGTCCCGGGGATGGAGCAGGATGTCCATGCCCGCCTCAACGGCCCGCACCGCGATCTCCTCCTGAGAGTATTCTCCCGCAAGGGCGCCCATGTCCAGGGCGTCCGAAACAATGAGCCCGCTGAAATCCATTCCTTCCCGCAGCAGCGCTGTTACGATCTTTTTCGAAAAGGTCGTCGGTTTGGCGGGATCAAGGGCGGGAACAAGAAGATGGGCCACCATGACCATGCCCACGCCGTCCCTTACCGCCTCACGGAACGGAGGAAGCTCCAGCCGGTTCAACCGGGACCTGTCCGCCTTGATCACCGGGAGCAGGTCATGGGAGTCCTGGTCCGTGTCCCCATGGCCGGGGAAGTGCTTGGCGCAGGCCAGCAGGTCCAGCTGTCCGTTGGCGCGTGCTTTCTGGAGCCGCTTGATATAGCGCGAACCGAACCATGCCACGGTCCCGGGCTCGTCGCCAAAGGCCCTGGTGCAGATGATGGGATTGTCGGGGTTGTTGTTCACATCAACCACCGGCGAGAACACGCCGTGGATACCGGCGGCGCGCGTCTCAGTCCGCACCGCGTCGAGCATGCGGTCCAGCAGTTCCGCGGCCCCTTTTGAGCGGCGGTTCACCGCCGAGGCCACGGCGCGCTGGCTCGGAAAGCGCGTCCCGCCTTCAAGCTGCTGTCCGAGGCCCCGCTCCACGTCGGACGTGATCAGGAGGGGGACCTCCGCAGAGGACTGAAGCTCCTGGAGGCGCCGCGGCGTTTGATCGATATCTCCTCCGAACAGGATGAACCCGCCCATGCCTTCTTTGACCAGGTCGTCGATGGTGAGTCGATACGCGGGGTCGGCGAGGTCCTTTCCGTTGATCCTGGGCATCACCATCTGGGCCGCGTCGTCTCTCAGTGTGCGTGCTTTCATGGCCGCATTTTCGCTTTTTCCCGTGGGCATTGCAAGCTTTTTTTGTTCCCTGTCTTGACCTGAAAAGCAGTGCGAGCTATACTCTTACTATAGACCGTCAGTCTCGTTCGGCCAGAGGTTTTTACACACCATGACGACGCTCGCCAAACTGAAACTCTACCTCGACCGGAACAACATCCCCTATGAGGTCATTCTCCACGCAGAGGTCTACACGGCGCAGGAGCTCGCCGAGGCGCTGCACACGCCGGGCAGGGAACTCGTGAAAGTCGTTGTCGTGCAAGCGGACAACAGGTACATCATGGCCGTGCTGCCGGCGGTCCGGAAGATCGACCTCCCGGCGCTCAAGACGCTGCTGAAAGCGGAAAAACTGTCCATCGTCGCCGAGCCTGAGCTCAAGACCCTGTTCCCTGAAACCGAGGTCGGCGCCATGCCCCCCCTGGGCAACCTCTACAACATGGACGTCTATGCGGACGGAAGCCTGGAGGCCGATGAATATATCACCTTCAATGCAGGCACGCACTATGAAGCCATACGCATGCGGTACAACGATTTTGCGCGGCTGGTGACGCCCGTTATCGGCACTTTCACCGTACATATATAGGCGCTTGCCAGAATGAAAGGACGATTTTATCCCTAACCCGGACAAGCCGGAACCAAATATGCCACAAAGACACTAAGGCACGAAGAAATTCACACGAAAATATATGCTTTGAGATTTCGTAATTCTTCGTGTCTTAGAGCCTTCGTGGCTGATTTTTGTTTTCATTTTGGTTAGATCCTTCATTTTGACTTTTGCATTTTGCACTCTGCATTTTGCATTCGCAAGGCTTCGTGCCGACCTGTCTTGCGGCATACTTGGTTCCGCCTTGTCCGGTTTAGGAGACCATGAATAAACTGAAGCCCCTTATTCTCATCGGCGCATCCGCCTGGTTCGTCGTCATGGCGCTCATCGCCGGAGGTCTTCTCGTTCTCATCCACGAAGGACAGACGGGGATCAAGTGGCTGGCGGGCGCGATGGTCGTGCTCTCCCCCCTCCCCCTCGCCGCAGCCCGCTTTCTCCTCGGGGCCCTCGACCACTATGCGAAAAAAATCGAGCTCTATGCCACGCGGGACCCGCTCACCGGCCTGTACAACCAGACCGCCTTCTGGGACCTGCTGGAATATGAAACGGAGCGGTCACGGAGACAGCTCTACACCTTCTCGCTTCTCGTGATCGACATAGACAACTTCAAGGCCATCAACGACACTCACGGCCACGAGGTGGGCGACGCGTTCATCAGGGATTTTTCCACGATTCTGAAGAAAGCGGTCCGGAAGGGAGATATCCCTGCGCGCTACGGCGGCGACAACTTCACGGCCATCCTGCCGGTCTGCGACGAAGAGCAGGCGTACCTGGTGGGGAAGCGGATCATCGAAAGCCTGCGGGATTTTTCCATCTCCCTGCCTGACGGCACCCGGGTGAGAGAGACGGCCTCCGTCGGGATCGCCGTCTTTCCCAACCATGCTGAAAACGCGAAAGACCTCTTTATGCTCGCCGATAACATGCTCGCCCAGGCTAAGTCATCGGGAAAGGACCGCATGAGCTTTCCCAGCGACCAGGACAAGGTCGAGATCCTCAAGAGCCTGAGCGAAAAGAGCCTGATGATCATGGAAGCGCTGGACCAGAAGCGTACAAAGTTCGTGCCCTACTTCCAGCCTATCATGCGCCTGAAAGACATGAGGATCGAGGCCTACGAGGTCCTGACGAGGATCGTCACGCCTGAGGGGGTCGTTACCGCGGCGGAATTCATCGAAGCGGCGAAAAGTATGGGCGCCATCGGCAAGATCGACTATATCCTCATCGATCAGGCCTTTGCGAAGGTAAAGGAAAAAAATTACAACGGCCTGCTCTTCCTGAACCTGTCGCCCAAGGCGCTCGTGATCAACGAATTTATGCCGACGGTGCGCGGCCTCCTGAAGACCTACGGCATCGACCCTTCAAAGATGGTGTTCGAGATCACGGAGCGGGACACCGTAAAGAACGTGAGCCTCATCGAACAGTTCATCCGCGATCTCAAGCTCGAAGGGTTCCGGTTCGCCATCGACGATTTCGGCGCCGGCTACTCGTCGTTCCAGTACATCAAGATGTTCAGCGTGGACTTCCTAAAAGTTGACGGGGAATTCATCCGGCACCTGGGCGAAAAGGGCGCCGTGGAAAAGACCATCGTCAAAAGCATTGCCGATCTGGCGGGAAAGCTCGGCATCGAGACCATCGCCGAGTACGTCGAGTCCGAGGACATCCTGAGGGAAGTGGAATCCGCAGGCATTCAGTACGCCCAGGGCTATTACATCAAACGGCCTTCGCCTGATCTGGTGTGAACACAATTTCTGCGCCGCTGAACATTCGTGCCGTGCGACGGCACTGCGTCCTGAAGCATGTCCGAGAGCCGAGAATTCCCGACGCCGGCCCATAACTGTTGAACATTGCTTGACTTTCCCTGTTACTGTGATATTCTTTAAACGATCACCGGTGCAGGAGCAGGCTTTCCGTGAATAATCCTCCGACAACAGAAGTGACGAGCCTCTGGCCGTTGGCCGTGTATTTTGCCGCCGTGGTCCTCATCGTGACGGTCATGCTCGCCCTGTCCTCTGTCCTCGGCCAGCGCCACCGGGAGCGCGCCACCGCCGAGCCCTATGAATCGGGCATCGTTTCCACCGGCACGGCCCGGGTGCGCTTCGATGTGAAATTTTACCTCATCGCCATGTTTTTCGTGATCTTTGACCTTGAGGCCATATTCGTCTACGCCTGGGCTGTTGCAATACGGGAGACGGGATGGGCGGGGTACGCGGAGATGCTGGTCTTTATCGGCGTCCTGTTTGCCGCGCTGGTCTACCTCTGGCGCATCGGCGCGCTTGACTGGGGAAAAAGACAGTAACAATGCAAAGTGCAGATTGAAAAATGCAAAATGCAAAAAATTAACAGCCGGGCCGTACTTTTCCATTTTCCATTTTGTTTTGCATTTTGCAATTTGCATTTTGACTTCGTCCTTTGAGGTTTTCCATGAAATGGTCTCTCACCAAACCCCATACCACTTCCGTCGAGGAGGCTGTACAAAAAAGCCTCATCCTGACCCGGCTGCAGGACATGCTTGCCTGGAGCAGAAAGAACTCCATCTGGCCCTTCAACTTCGGCCTCTCCTGCTGCTACGTGGAGATGGCCACAAGCCTGACGAGCAAATACGACATTGCCCGGTTCGGCGCGGAGGTGATCCGGGGCACGCCCCGCGAGGCGGACCTCATGATCATTGCCGGCACGGTCTTCATCAAGGTGGCGCCGGTCATCCAGCGGCTCTATGAGCAGATGATGGAGCCGCGATGGGTCATCTCCATGGGCTCCTGTGCAAATTCCGGAGGCATGTACGACATCTACAGCGTCGTCCAGGGCGTGGACAAGTTCCTGCCCGTCGACGTTTACGTACCGGGCTGTCCGCCCCGGCCCGATGCGTTCATGGAAGGGCTGCTGCTCCTCCGCGAAAAAGTGGGCAAGGAGCGGCGCCCCCTGAGTTGGGTCGCGGGACCGCAGGACGTCAAACAGCCTGAGCCGCCGTGCCTGCGCGACCTGAAGCGGGCGGAGCGGACCAAAGCAACGGTGCTCCGTTCGCCGGACGAAGTATAAACCGAAACATTTTGCCACAGAGATCACAGAGCACGCAGAGAAAAACATAAACAGAATTCTTCCTTTGGCATTGAAATAGACCCAAGGTTTTAACGAGGTGAACCTCAGACCATAAAAGAAACTTTACCACGGAGTTGCACGG
>CAKKPG010000019.1 GCA_919901555.1 Nitrospiria bacterium
ACCGTGTCTCAGTTCCAGTGTGGCTGATCGTCCTCTCAGACCAGCTACCCATCATAGCCTTGGTAGGCCGTTACCCTACCAACTAGCTAATGGGCCGCGGGCCCATCCTCAAGCGATAGCTTATAAATAGAGGCCATCCTTTTACCTCAGGGACGTTGGTCCCCGTGGTCTTATTAGGTATTAGCTCCGCTTTCGCGGGGTTATCCCGATCTCGAGGGCAGGTTACCCACGTGTTACTCACCCGTGCGCCACTTTACAACCCGTATTGCTACGGGCTTCTCGTTCGACTTGCATGTGTTAAGCACGCCGCCAGCGTTCGTTCTGAGCCAGGATCAAACTCTCCAAAAAAAATCTGATCCTTATGCAATGTTACTCAAAGTAACTTGACTTTGTTTTAAAACCCGCCGATAGTCCCGAACCGCTTGCGCGATTCCGGACTTTATGCACCTATTTAGTTTTCAAAGACCATGTTCCAACTCATTTGCAGAATATGAATCTTAACAGAATCGGATTGCCTTGTCAAGAATTTTGTTTCTACGGATTGTTGGATTATTGTAATGCCCGGATGATATGTACTTCTTGTGAGATTACCCCCGAACAGAGCGCGTAAAGTATCACAAGGGCCATCCTATGTCAAGACTTTTTTCGCAGAGTATGCAACTTTTTTACTTTTTTGGGATTACCTTGACAAACCGCTTCTTTCCGACCCGTACTATATATTCCCCCATTCCGAGTTCGCTGTCGATTTCGACCATCGGCTGCTGGTTTACCTCCACCGCGCCCTGCTGGATCAGCCTCCGGGCCTCGGAATTGCTCTTGGCCACGCCCGCGGCCGCCATGATCTTCGCCAGTTTCATCTTTTCGCCTTCCCAGGCGACCGCTGCCACCGCGATATCATCAGGGAGATTCTTCTTGCTGAATACCTGCTCGAACTCTTCCCGGGCCTTCGAGCCCTCGCCCGGACCACAGAACCGGCCCACCATTTCGGCAGCAAGCCGCTTTTTCGCCTCCATGGGATGAAGTGCGCCGGACTTGATATCGGCCTTGATCTTCTGGAGGCCGTCAAAGGTCATCGCGCTGACCAGCTCGTAGTACCGGAGCATCAGGTCGTCGCTCACGGACATCACCTTGCCGAAGATCTCTTTTGCCGGCTCATTGATGCCGATATAGTTCCCCAGACTCTTGCTCATCTTGTTCACGCCGTCAAGCCCTTCCAAAAGCGGCATCATGACGATGGATTGCGGCTCCTGGCCGTACTCCTTCTGGAGCTCGCGGCCTACCAGCAGGTTGAACTTCTGGTCCGTGCCGCCCAGCTCGACGTCGGCCTTGAGCATGACGGAGTCATATCCCTGGATAAGGGGGTACAGGAACTCGTGGATGCTGATCGGCAGTTCCGCCTGGTAGCGCTTCTTGAAATCCTCCCGCTCGAGCATCCTGGCGACCGTATGCCTTGCCGCAAGCTGGATAATATCCTCGGCTGTCATCTTGGACATCCACTCGCTGTTGAAGACTATCCTGGTCTTTTGGGGATCGAGGATCTTGAAGATCTGCGCCTGGTAGGTCCTGGCGTTTTCCAGGACTTCATCTTTCGTGAGATGTTTCCTGGTTTCGGACTTGCCCGTGGGGTCGCCGATCATGCCGGTAAAATCGCCGATAAGAAAGATGACCTCGTGCCCGAGCTCCTGGAACTGGCGCATCTTGTTCAGGAGCACCGTATGGCCCAGGTGAATGTCCGGCGCCGTCGGGTCGAACCCCGCCTTGATCCGGAGCGGCTTCCCCGTCGACGCGGACTTCTCCAGCTTTTTGCGGAGGTCCTCTTCAACGATGATCTCGGCAGCCCCGCGCTTTATGATCTCAAATTGTTCTTTTGCAGATAGCATGATCTTTTTGAGACTCTATTTGCCACGGATGGACACGGATAACCACGGATGAAGAACAATGTCGTGGTGCTTTTCTATTCCGCATTCCGCATTACTCCTCCCGACCAGTTCTTCCACGATCTTCGCCATCATCGGATGGGCTCCGACGTATTCCGTCACGATAATATCGATCCCGGGATGCTGTTTTCTTGCTTTCTCGATCAGTTCCGGGATCTCCCTGGTCACATGGGCGCCCGCCTGCAAAAAAAAGGGACGACTACGATCCGCTCCGCCTTCTGCCTGGCGCAGCGCTCCAGGGCGTCCTGCGGTGTGGGCGGGATATATTGGAGAAAAGCGTGTTCGACATGAGCGTAGGCGCCGGCCTTTTTGACCTCTTCAACTACCCTCCGGATCGACCGATCAGCCTCATTGCTTCTGCTCCCGTGACCCAGGATTATGACGGCAGTCTTCACGAGATCTCTCCATGTACGCAAGGACTGATTTTTTATCACAGCACGCAGCAAAAGTCAATTTAATATTGACAGAGGCCGGCGCGGCAAGTAAAGTAACCGAATAGTATCACGACGAAGGATTTACTCCAATCCAAGGAGGCTTTCGCCCATGAAAGAGCACAAGGAAGAAAAAGACTTCACCGTACGCGACCACAGGAGCTTTTCAGCGGAAGGCGGGGAGAAAAAACCACAGGAACAGGCCCAGTCGGCCCGGCAGAACCCCTCCGATGGAACCCGTCCCCGGGAAGAGCAGCGGCCGGCAGGCGCGCCTCCCGATCTTGACTTTTCTTCGTTTGTCTTATCCCTGGCAACGACGGCCCAGGTGAGCCTGGGGAGCATGCCGCACCCTGAAACCGGGCAGACGGCGAGGGACCTCTCCGCGGCCAAGCAGATGATCGATATCCTCGGCATGCTCGCGGGAAAAACGAGGGGCAACCTGAGCGAAGAGGAACAGACCCTCCTGGACCAGGTCCTCTTCAATTTGAGAATGCACTACGTCAGGGTCATGGAAGAGAAGAAAAAATCGGGCGGGTAACCGTACCCGCCCGAGTGACCTTCTATTTTTTCTTCACCGTCTTTTTTTTGGTCGTCTTTTTCGCCCCGCACGACCCTTTGTGGCTTTTCCCGCATGCCATCTTCCATCACCTCCTTTCAAGAATCCCCGCGAGCCTTTGACGTTCGCGCGCCGAAAACCGCTTCACCTGCCCCGATAACGCACTGACCGCGGTCATGAGCGCCGCGACAAATACGGCAGGAGAAATGATGGCCGCCGGGGAGACCTCAAATTTCCGGGAGAGGAACGTGGCGGCGACAGGGGCCGCGTTCTGAGCTGAAAAAATACCCGCCTCGGCAATGATACGGGCGGCGCTGCGATAGTTACCATGCCTGATCCACCCCCTCACTGAAGATTGGCCGCACCGGCGCCTGTTGAGCAGTATAAAAGCAAACACCCCTGCGGTCAAGAGAAAGAACATGCAGGGCGCCGGCGCCGCAAAGGTCGAAATTTCTGCAGGACGGCCGATATCCGGAAGGCCCCCCGACATCACAATTTTTTCTGTATAAACTAAATTTTGCTGCATCCAGCAATAGCCCAGCAATCCCCCTGTGATAGAAAAAGAACCAGATACCATGGGGAGGTGATCGAATGAACCAGGAACGGCAGCAGCATAATGATGACGACAGTCCGAGCGTCGAGGAATATTTGCGCATGAATGAGCGGGACAAGGATATAGCGGTCCAAAGGGCCGTGATCCGCCTTCAGACCAGGATTCAGGAAATCCTCTATCTCATGGAAAACGAGATGAAAACGAAAGTCATCTCACGAGGAAAGGAGGTGAAAAAACGTGAAGAAGATTAAGGCAGCAGCACTATTCATCCTGGCCCTGCTCGTGCTTACGCAGGCGGCCCTGGCGGCGGAAAAGACGGATGCGAAGCCGAAATACAAGAAAGTCACCGGCAACGTGGTTTCGCTCAGCAAGACCGGCATCGTCGTGAAAAGCAAGGCCAAGGGAGACGTCACCATGACCGTCACGGACAAAACAGACATCGTCAACGGCAAGGCGGCCAAGACGGGTGACAAGGTAGCGGTGAACTACCGGACGGACAAGAGCGGGAAGACCGCCACGCGGATAGAAGTGCTCTCTCCTGTGGCCAAGGCCCCGCAGACCCAGCCCGTGACGAAGGCAGCCGCGGCTCCTGCGGCAAAAGCCGCACCGTAACACCTTCACCTGCAAGCTTTTATCGGTAATACCCCATCCTTTTCGGCAGACGCTTGTCCAGGTCTGCCGATTTTTTTTCGCACTCAGCCCCCCTCCCCTCGTGTTGTCATACATTACAGGTAACTACCCAGGTCAGCCGCTTCGCTGCGCCTGTGCTCAGCGGCAGACCTGAGTAGTTGCCATCGCAGATAAGCTGAAGGGCGACGCACGGCCCTTTCCCTGTCCTGGGCGCGCGTATGCTGAGAACTCTCTCAAACATTGAGGGCGATTACCTGTTATGGCAGGCCATACAGAATTGTTTTCCCGGCTCCGGTCTCCGGAGATACATGGTCTTTTCGCCGGTACGAAGGTTCACATATTCCGCATGAGGGTCGTGGCACGTAGTACACGTCATCATGCGGCGGTCATCAAGAGGAAGGTCGGGGGGGATCGTCATCGATGGCTTGATATCCACCGGGTGAGAGGAACCGGGAAGCTTGTGACAGCCGTTGCATATCTCCCCCACGGGCTTCACCATGCCCCCCCGCTGTCGCAGCCCTATTGAGAGGTGACAGCTCCTGCAGTCCATGCCATAGGCGCGAAAATCGTGGGGTTCAAGCGCGGACGGCGCCGGGGCAAGCGGGCGGGCCGGCAGGGCCGTGATCCAGAGCGTAAGGAAGATAAGGAGGACCGCCTTTGTTACGCTACCAGGTGAACCCATTCAACTCCTCCTTCATGCGCTCCACGGCACTGCTGAGCGAAGCGACATGCTGCGCCGAGGGACGTCCTTTCAATACCGCCCGCTCAAGATCGGAAGCCGCGGCCGAGAGCGTCTCGTGCGCGTCCTTGACCCGGACAAACTTCTGCCTCAGCCCGTTCCTCATCCCGTCGAGGTCCGATGCCAGATCGCGAAATTCTTCCCCTTCCCGCAACGTAATACCGCTCCCCAAGTCTCCGGAGGAGACCCTCGCAAGGTCCTTCTTGAGGCAATAGAGCGGCACTGACAGCCGCTTCCACAGAGCATGGATTGCGTACACGAGGATGGCGGCAAAAAGAGCAAGGGAGATTGCGTGTGCCTGAAGCGCTGACGGCATGAGCAGTTCCGTGGTGGTCCTGATATTGATGTGCGGCGAATAGAGCACCTCTTCAAGCCGGCGGCTGCCAAGCAGGGCAAAAAGGGAAACTGCCGCAGCCGCCCATACGGTCGTCGTAACGACAAACCTGACGATAAACCTGGTCTGGAAATCCTTTTTGATAAAATAGCTTTTTCTGCCCATCAATAGCATCGGTCCTCCTTACTTGTCATGGCATGAAAGACACAGCATGCTCCCGCGCATCGACATCACGAGCTGTTTGCGCTCTTTGGAGTAGGGATCGTGGCACGAGCTGCAACTGACTTTCCCCTCAATTAATTTTATGGCCGGATTCAGCGCCCCGACCGGAAGGAGCCCGCCGCGGCGGGCCCTTGCCAGCATATAGTCAACGCCCACGGGGTGGCTCCCCCTCGGATCGAAACGGGAAAGGGGCGCCCCGTGCTCCCACATGCCCGATCCAACACTCTCGGCAGAGCCGAGACTCCCATCATGGCAGGACAGACATTCACGGGAGATCGGGTCCAGAGTGCCCCGCGCACTATCGGGTTTGAACCTCATATGCGCCTTGCCCATGGTAAGGGCATGGCCGCCTGCCGGTGAGCCCTGCCTTTCCAGGCCGTGGCAGGCGGAACAGAGCGCCGCTCCCGCAACGGGACGGCGAAGTGACCTTGCTTGGGCGCCAAAAGAGGCAAGCGAAGACGCACGGGACGCATGGATATCATGACAGGTGCTGCACGTCATCTTTCCCTCCCAGGAGAGCGGAAAATCCGCCGGCAGAACCGCGTCTACCGGCACGATCTCCACGGGATGCGAGACGCCATTCTCCATCTCGCCATGGCATCGCCTGCACAGGAAGGAGACGGGCGCAACCATCTTCAGGGTTTCGCGCTTGCCTTTGACCGGCTGAGCGGCATGACACTCGGGACATTGATCTTCACGGAACTCATGCCCCCCTTTCTGGAAGACCGTATACGCCAAGCCCGCGAATCCCAGCAGGAAGAGCGGAATCAGGAGATAGCGCTTGCTCACGTCCGGATCTCCAAAACGGCGTGGGTCAGATTTTTCAGGTTCATATTGATATCTTGCACAGAGCGTTCAATCACCGGCGCGCTTTCCCCCCTTTCAACGAGCTGAGCAATCGACCCCGTCTGCTTCTCGATGGCTGCGATACGGTCTTTCATGATGCTTACGCTGTCCCGGTAGCGGGAGGCCACCTGATTAAGAGACTCTGCCATGTCCGTAAGATTGTCTTTTTTCCGAAAGCGGATATTCCCTTTGAAGTTTCCCTGCCCCAGGGCTTCTGCCTCGCGGCTCAGGCGATAGGCCGGCCCTGCTATGCGGTGGGAATAGAAGAGATGGAGCACAACCACCGCCAAAGCGATGAAAACCGCCATGATCGCATAAATACCGGCGACTTTTGCGGCCAGCACCTGTTCCATGTCGCGGATTGCGGAATTTACGGCGCCATAGCTGTCACCGAGATGAGAGGGGAGAAACAGGAAAACCGCGGCCCCGGCCAATGCTGCGCCGAGAAAAACGATGACCACCGTGTAAATGAAGAGAAGCGGTCGGTAAGACCGTCGAGCGGAAAAGGCCTCCATTGCAGGTCCTCCTTGGTTTTTGCGGTTGATGGCGAAATTGTGGCTTTAACCGGTGATAGAGATGGTGTCGTACCCGTTACAGAGGAAAGTTTAGCCGAGGTTTTGCAATATGGCAAGGGCAAGATTAAAACTTTAGAAGAAAACATAGCTGACCTGCGGAGCAGGAATAAATCAAATTTAATTATTTCAATCGGTTACCGAGAGCTTCCTTCGCCTGCTCCACATCCCGCTGCATCTGACGGATGAGAGACTGGGCATCGGGGAACTTCGCTTCGCCCCGAAGCCGCTTCACAAATGAAAGTTCCATATGTTTGCCGTAGAGGTCCCCCTCAAAATCAAAAAGATAGACCTCGATGGAAACAGGACCTGCGCCGAAGGTCGGCCTGACGCCGATGGACGTCACCCCTTCCAGGGTGCTGCCGCCCACGCGCGCGAGCACGGCGTACACGCCGAAGGAGGGAAGGAGCTCATGCGCCGTGCTGATATTGGCGGTAGGAAATCCGAGGGTATGTCCCCGATGAGAGCCGTGCACCACCTCGCCCTCGATGCCGTAGTGCCGTCCGAGGAATTTCGCGGCTTCGTCCACCCTGCCTGCGGCTATCAGGTCGCGTATGCGGGAGCTGCTGACTGCCGCCCCCTCCACCTGCACCGCATCCACAACGCCCACCCCGAAGCCGTAGGTCCGGCCCGTCTTCTTGAGCGACTCGATGCTCCCTTCCCGGCCCTTGCCGAAGGCATAGTCGTACCCCACGTACACTTCGCGGACGCCGATTTTCTTGTGGAGCACCTCCCGGGCGAAGTCTTCCGGGTTCTGGTCTGCAAAGGCCCGCGTGAAGTCGGCACAGATGGCCACCTCGATGCCTGCCGCCTCGATGAGCTTCATCTTCCCGTGAAAGGTGTTCAGGAGCTTCGGCGACCGCTCCGGCGCCAGGACCTTGAGCGGGTGGGGCTCGAAGGTGAAGACCATGGCCGTGCCGGAGATCTCCTTCGCCCGTTCGACGACCTTCCGGAATATCGCCTGATGGCCCAGGTGCACACCGTCGAAATTCCCCAGGGTGAGCACCGGGTTCGGAAGCTTTTCGTTATAATTTTTTACTCCCCGGATGATCCTCATTGCGGAGGGATAATCGCATAAAGAGGCGAAATTGTCAACAGCCCCGGCAGAGAAACACTTTTTCATGAACGCGCTTGCCCGGCGCGAATTCCGGACCAATCGATCCGATGCCGGCCTGGGCAAGATACATCCAGAATCAAGCACACCGTCGGAACAGCCGCTAAAATCGTGTGCATTTATTTGAAATTTTCTGCAGCAACCAAAAAACGGCCTCCTGCGCCCATCCTGAATATATGCTAAAATCCATAACAAGAAGGCGGCGCGGCGACTGGGGCATGTTTAAGCGAATATGCCGGGCGCCTTTGCCCAATGGGGTTTCGGGGGGTACATTCATCCTTGACGCTCAGCAAGGCGGCAGGTGAAGGTATCCCCTTTTGTTTTTCCGGGGTTGCCCGAAGCGCAAAGAAGAATGAGGAGTAATACTAATGAATCAGGGAAGCGGAACCGACTGCCGGGAGTTCCAGGAATTGCTTGCATATGTACAGGAATTGCGCGGTATCGATTTCAGCGCTTATCGGCCATCAACGATACAGCGAAGGCTTGCCTTACGGCTCCAGACCCTCGGGATGCCGGATTATGTCTCCTACCGTCGATTTCTCCAGGAGAAGCCGGCAGAACTTGAATCCCTCGTTGATGCATTTACCGTCAGGGTAAGTCACTTTTTTAGAAACCCCTTTGTTTTTGAGGTGATCCATAACCTTGTCCTTCCCGAACTTATCGAGACCTGCAAAAACGACACGCTGCGCATATGGTGCGCCGGATGAGCACGGGGCGAGGAGGCATATTCGATCGCCATCCTCCTGAAAGAGATTGCCGATAAAGAATCTTTGCCGTCCGGAAGCTTTATCATCGCAACGGACATCGACCGGACAGCGCTCGCTGATGCTGAACGGGCCGTGTACAAAAACGAATCGCTGCTTGAAGTAAAAAATGAGCATCTCGATAAATACTTCATTCGAGAGAGCGGTAACTACGCATTAAATCATGAGATCCGGTCCATGGTGACGTTTGCCTGCCACGACGTCACCACCTGCACGTCGCCAAAAGAAGGGATATTCTCAGAGTACCATCTTGTTCTTTGCAGGAACCTGCTCATCTACTTCAACCGCGACCTGCAGAAGAGAGTGCAGAAGCAGGCATCAAGCGTATTGCGGCCGGGAGGGTATCTGGTCCTCGGCGAGGCCGAGGCCATGATTGGACCGGGTTTTGCGGAATTCATGCCTCATACGAAGATATACCGGAAAGGAAGCTGAGCGCCGTGAAAAAATGGCTGCTCGAAAAAAAATGGCGCGCGATCCTTGCGGGGATCCTTGTGACGGCGATGCCGCTCATCAGCCTTGCCTTGTTCGTCAATTTTACGGGGAACGCCGCGCTTGAGGAACGGGTCATAAATGAAAACAGAAATTATTCACTTCTTGCGGCCCATACTCTGGAAATGAATGTGAAGAGCCTTATCTACGCGGGAAAAGCATTTGCCACGAGGCCCCTATTGCTGCGAGATTTAAAAAGACGCGCTTATGCCTATAAGGATACGCAAATACATCTCAAGAACCTGATTGATAATATCCCGAGCATCCAGAGGGCATTTATTACGACGCCTCAGGGGGTCCAGCTCTCCAATTATCCGTTTACCCCTGATACCATCGGCAAGGACTTTTCAGCAAGGGACTGGTATAAGGGCGTATCGAGGAAATGGGGGCCTTACGTGTCCGAATATTATCTCAGGGCGGCGAAACCCCAGAAATACCTTTTCGCCATAGCCATACCCATAAGAGTGGAGGAACAAGTCATAGGCATCTTGGTCATGCAGCCCAAGGATGACTTTATCAAGGAATCCGTGAGCGCCCTTGATATCGGCAGCGGGCATCTTTATGTAGTGGACAGAAAAGGCGCGCTCGTCTATCACCAGAAGCTTGCCATCGACAGGATCATTGATTATTCAAAAGTACCGGTAGTTCAGAAAGTTATGAAGGGGATGGAGGGTGTTGATAAGATCACAGACCCGTTGGATAACGTTCCGGTGCTTTCATCGTATCACCCCATGGAGGCATGGGGCTGGGGCGTGGTCGTGGACAAGCATCTGGATGTGGTCCTTGCACCGGTAAGGAAAGTGACTGTCTGGCTTGTCGTGGTGACGGGGCTCATGCTCTTCTTCGGAGGATATGCCGCCTACCGGGGGGTGGACCTCCTGGTCGAAACAGAACTGCTTGCGAAAAAACTTCAGGCAATGAATGAAGAGCAGCAGGCGATGAACGAGGAGCTTAGTTCGCAGCAGCATGAGATTGCCGAGGCGAACCAAAGGCTTGAGCAGGCGTCCCGGACCAAATCGGATTTTCTCGCCAACATGAGCCATGAGCTCAGGACGCCCCTGAACGCCGTCATCGGGTTTTCCGAGATCCTGCAGGACGAGCTGTTCGGAAAGCTGAATGAAAAGCAGCAGTTGTATGTAAAGAACATCCTCGGCAGCGGCAAGCATTTGCTAAATCTCATCAACGACATCCTCGACCTGTCGAAGGTGGAATCCGGCAAGATGGAGCTGGAACTGAGCAGGTTTTTAGTAAGAAACGAACTGAACGCAGCGATCTCGATGCTGAAGGAAAAGGCGATGAAACACGGGGTCATGCTCGGCTGTGAGCTGTCGCCGGATGCTGACATCGAGATCGAGGCGGACGAACGAAAGTTCAAGCAGATCATGTACAACCTACTCTCCAATGCCGTGAAGTTCACGCCGGAAGGGGGAGCCGTGAGCGTGAGCGCGAAATTAATTCGGAATGCGGAATTCGGAATGAAGACGAAAAAACAATTCCGCATTCCGCATTTGGAGATCAGCGTAGCTGATACGGGCATCGGCATCGCGCCCGACGACATCCCGAAGCTGTTTAACGAATTTACCCAGCTTGAATCGGCATATACCAAGAAGCATGAAGGCACCGGACTGGGGCTTGCGCTGACGAGGAGGCTGGTTGAGCTTCACGGCGGCGTGATCAGGGTCGAAAGCGAGCCCGAGAAAGGCAGCAGGTTCACGTTCACCCTGCCGGTGAAGCCGGCCCCGCGGCCGATACCCGTTGCAGGGGAAGATCGTCAGGCGGAAAAGAAACCAATGTCCGGGCGGCGCGCGCTCATTATCGATGATGATCCAGGAACCCTCGGTCTCATGAAAGAGGCCTTGATGACCGACGGCTACAGCGTGTTCACGGCTGCTGAAGGAAAGACCGGCGTATTGACCGCGAAACAAGAGACGCCGGATTTCATCGTGCTTGATCTGCTGATGCCCGGGATGAGCGGTTTTGAAGCGGTGGATATGCTGAGGTCCGACGCGAAGACGGCGTCAATTCCGATCATCGTTCTCACGGGCATGGACCTTTCTACCGATGACAAGAAGAGACTGGATGGCAGGGTCCAATGCATCCTCGAAAAAGGAAAAATCAGGAAAGACAAATTCGCCGCAATGGTCAGGGAAGCGGTTGGCGGGTAAATCTTGAAGCAGAAGACAGGTGCTCCGGGCTTGTCCGGGTCGGAGCAAAGGGTTAAACGGTACTCAAGGAGATATTGTCGCATGAACAACCCAAACGAACTCGGCATGCTTGTTGTGGACGACGATCCCCAGGCGCTGACCGTCGTCGAGAACATCCTTCAGGCCTGGGGCGCGAAAAACATCCTGACCGTTGACGATTCCCGCCGCGTCATGCCGCTCCTTGCCGAACGGAAAATATCGCTCATTATCCTCGACCTCATCATGCCCCATGTCAAGGGACAGGAGTTGCTCGCGCAGATCACGGCGGAACATCCCGATATCACCGTCATTATCATGACCGGCATGAATGACCTGGATACGGCCGTGGAGTGCATGAAAAAAGGCGCTTTTGACTTTTTGACCAAGCCCTTCCGGCAGGCCAAACTGATCGCAAGCGTGGAAAAAGCCGTGGAGATGCAGACCCTCCGCAGGGAGGTCGCGGCCCTCAGGCGTCAGGTGCTGCCCGGCGAAGTCCGGGACCCCTCGCGCTTCTCCTCCATCATCACGAAGAGCCCGAAGATGCTCGCCCTGTTCCGCTATGCCGAGGCTGTGGCCGGATCGGCCCAGCCGGTGCTGATCACCGGAGAGACCGGCACGGGCAAGGAGGTGATGTCCAGGGCAGTGCATAACCTTTCCGGCCGGAAAGGGGAATTCATCGCGGTGAACATAGCCGGGCTCGATGATAGTCTCTTTTCCGACGCGCTCTTCGGCCACAAGCGCGGCGCCTTCACCGGCGCCCAGGGCGACCGTGAAGGACTGGTCAGCCGGGCCGCGGGCGGCACGCTTTTTTTGGACGAGATCGGCGACCTCCGCGAATCATCGCAGGTCAAGCTCCTGCGGCTCCTTCAGGAGCAGGTATATTATCCCGTGGGTTCCGACATCTCGAAGCGGACTGACTGCCGCGTCATCGCAACCACGAACCAGGACCTGCGGAAAAAGATCTCCGAGGGCGGATTCCGCAAAGACCTGTACTATCGCCTGTGCAGCCATGAGATCCATCTGCCGCCCCTCCGCGAGCGGGCAGAGGACATCCCCCTCCTGTTCCGTCAATTCATGGACGAGGCCGCGAGATCCATGGGCCTTGAGCAGTCGGACATTGTTTCGCTCGAGATCCCCGGCGCGTTGGCCGGCTATTCCTTCCCCGGCAATGTGCGCGAACTCCGGGCCATGGTCCATGACGCAATGGCGCAGCATCGGGGGGGAGCGCCTTTCACCGATTGTTTCAGCCGTCTCATCGAACAAAACAGCGGGACCGAATCCCCGGAAACCGGCGAAGACGGCCTAACCTGCGCATTCAAGCGGTTCCCCACCCTCACGGAGATACAGGAGTATTTCGTGCGCGAGGCCCTCAAGCGCGCAAAGGGCAACCAGAGCGTTGCCGCGTCCCTCCTGGGGGTCACGCGCCAGGCCTTGAACAACAGACTGCAGCGGCGGAAAGACGTTTCAGATCCGATTTCCTCTTCCGACTCCGAGCCGGACCAGATCACGCTGCCGTGAGAAGGTCTTATCAAGCCTGACCCGGACAGGCCGGAACCAAATATGCCACGAAGACGCGAAAGCACGAAGAAAAGCAGCGCCCATGACTGACACCGGTAATTTTCATTGCGTATCCTTCCGTGTAGTACTTTAGTTTCGCCTATCCATAGCAACATTTCTTGCTCGTCCCCGTCAACAAACGTTGCTCATCCATCACATGCATTCTCCCCCTCTCCCTCTCAAGCCGTTGCTTTTACGAATATAGCACGCGCAATCGCCGCTGGCATAATTTCTGCAATGAATTTATCCGTACCCGAATGTTGCACTAAAGCACGGCCTTGCTTAAACAACCCTCGTTAAGGAGACTTTCATGGGAAAGAACGACAATAGCGACAAAAAAGCGTACAAGGAAGGCACGAGGATCCTCGAAGAGGCTGATTGAATTGCACAACATGAGACCTATTTTCAGGCGAAAGGGAAAGAGCAAATGAACACAGCCTTATAGGTCAAGCATCTTGCTTGACTGGTCAGGCTGGATGCCTGACCTCTTTTGGTGAGAAGATCAGAAGTTGAGAAGATGAGTGGAGGTTGTATGCCCCGGAAAATATTAGTCGTCGAAGACAACGAAAAGAACAGGATATTGATAAAGGACATCCTGCTGTATCACGGGTATGAGGTCATTGAGGCTGAAAACGGAAAGATCGGGGTGGAACTGGCGAAACAACATCTGCCGGACCTCATTCTCATGGACATCCAGATGCCGGTCATGGACGGGTTCAAGGCAATAGTAATGCTGAAAGACGACCCGGCCACACAGGCCATCAAAATGATCGCACTGACTTCATTCGCAATGAGGGGCGACCGGGAAAAGATCATGCAGGCCGGTTTCGACGATTATATTGCGAAGCCGATCGACACGAGAAAACTGCCGGAGATTGTGAAAAAATACTTATGACTGAAGCCGGAAGGCCGTGATGCGCCTGAAACCCTGAAAGAAGCTGATGCAAGGATGTGTTCGAATAAAAGGGAGAAGAAGCACGAAAGAAATTAATAGCGCCTGGGCATTCTGCCGAGTGAGCTTTTAAGGAAGGTGCGGGCGGAGCTGGATAAGGGAGGCGAGAGACATGAATATATCAATTCTAAAACGAAAAGCTTACAGGCTCACCATTGCTATTATTTTATTTCTCATGGTCCTGTCTGTCGGCAGCCCCGGCTGCAGCAGGAAGGAATCCGAAAAATACACGGGTCCTGTTGAAAAGGTCGCCCTCGCCGCCTATGCCGGTAGTTACGGATTTCTCCCATTTATAGCTCAGGAGCAAGGATATTTTGCGGCGAACGGCCTCGAGGTTACGGTCAATGAATACGACTTCGGCTTAAAGGCCGCTGATGCCCTTGTGGCCGGCAACGCCGATATTGCAACTGCCGCCGACTTCGTGCTGACCAGCTACAGTTTTGACCATGGCGACCTCAGGGCCTTGGGAACAATTGCAACCTCTACAACTGATGAAATTGTTTTCAGGAAGGACAGAGGCATTGAGAAGCCGATTGACCTGAAGGGGAAAAGGGTCGGCGTACCGGCCAAAACCAAGGCGGAATATTTTCTGGCGCGGTTTCTCACCTTCAACGGGGTTGCTTTTAGGGACATCCATGTTGCCTATCTTGAGCCTTCTCAAATAGTAGAGGCAATTTCAAACGGCGGTATTGATGCCGCGAGCGTGTGGGGGCCGTTTGTCCAAAAGATCAGAGCTTCGCTTGGAGCGAATGCAGCAAGCTGGCCCGCCCAGAGCGACCAGGCGTTTTATTATTTGCTTCTGGGCAGGGAAGGCTGGGTCCGGAAGCACCCCGAGGCAATTAAGCGTTTTCTGAAAGCCATGATGCAGGCGGAGGAATTTACGGGGAAATATCCCGCTGAAGCCCGGAAGTTTGTTGCAAGACGGTTTAAATACGATATGGCATTTGTACAGTCAATCTGGCAAAAGAACAATTTTACCGTTGAACTCCCGCAGGCTTTACTTTTGCAGATGGAGGACGGGGCAAGATGGAGGATAAAAAACAGGCTCACCCGTAAAACAAAGGTCCCGAACTATCTGAATTTTATTTATATAGACGGGCTGAAGGCGGTGAAACCTGAAGCGGTAACAATTATCAGGTGATGTTATGAAATATGCATTGTGAATTCGCAAAGAACAATGGAAATGTCATTCCTGCCCCGTATCAGGGTACGGGGTAAACTCCAGCAGGAATCCAGAAGCCGTCCCCCGTATCAAGTACGGGGCAGGCTCAGTCAAGCACGGAATGACAGTGCCGGTAAACGAGGTGAGGCTAAAGGAGGGTTTCAAGATGAAGTTTAAACCAAAACTTGTCCTTGCATTTATTCTAACGGCCTTGATAGCTGTTATAGCAGTCGGTGGCTACTACTGGTTCAGCCGGAAATCAACCGTGCCGGTTGAGAAAATTAATTTTGGTGTGGAATTAAGCCTCCTGCCGGCAATGGTGTGGGTTGCTGAGCGCAATGGTTATTTTCAAGAGGAGGGGCTGGATGTCAACATAAAAGGGTTTGATTCCGGAAGGAGCGCCCTGAGGGCCATGTTAGATGAAGGTGCTGAGCTTGATATGGTAACCGTGGCCCAAACTCCTTTTGTGTTCAATAGTTTCAAGAGAGATGATTATGCCATGATTGCAGTGATGGTTTTTTCCAATAACGATGTGAAGGTGGTTGGCCGCAAGGATCGGGGAATAGAAGCCCCTTCGGATCTAAGAGGCAAAAGAGTGGGGGTAACGAAAGGCTCGACCGGACATTACGTCATAGGCCTGTTTTTAAGTAAGCGCGGCCTGACGCTTTCCGATGTTGAACTTATTGACCTTAAAGCGACAGAACTCCCGGAGGCGCTGGCTGATGGAAAAGTGGATGCAATTTGTACCTGGGAGCCGCATGTTTGGAAGGCGAAAAAGCTCCTGGGCAGGAACGCGCGAGAGTTTCTTGAGCCGGATATTTTTCGAGAAGATTTTTATTTTGTAGCCAAAAAGGATTTTATCAAGAAGCATCCAGAGGCGCTAAAGAGCTTCTTGAAAGCCATGGAAAAAGCGGAAACCTTTATCGGCGGCAATAAAGAGGAGGCAATGACTATTGTTTCCGAGCGTCTTAAAATAGACAGAGACTTTGTTGTTTCAGTTTGGCCTGATTTCAGCTACCAATTACTCTTAGACCAAACAATATTTGTGACACTGGAACTTGAAGCCCGCTGGGCGATAAAAAATAATTTAACCCATAAGAAAAAAGTCCCGAACTATCTTAATTTTATTTATCAGGACGCCCTGAAGGCGGTGAAACCTGAAGCGGTTAGCATCATCAGGTGATGGATCATGAAGATTAAAAGCAAATTACGGATCAGCACGATCTTCTCTCTCTGCGCCGCCCTTGCGGCAGGGTTTGCTCTCTTTCTTATCTCACAAGTTGTGAATGAGGCAATCGAGAGAAACAAAACAGCCGACGCGGTAGTCAAAGGGGTGTTTGAGCTGGACATCCTGACCTATGAATATCTGCTCAATCAGGAAGAGCGGATGCAGGCGCAGTGGCAGTTAAGACACGACTCCCTGTCGGAGATCTTAACAAAAATGAAATTCAAAGGACCGGAGACGCGGGTTGTATGGGACAGAATCAATCAGGAACATGCGGGCTTAAAAACCCTCTTTGCCCGGCTGGTCGCAACCCATGACGGCCATAAAGGAAAGAGAGAAGGGATTTCGAAGGAGTTTGAAGACAGACTGGCGGGCCAGATGCTGGTAAAGTCGCAGGCAATGGTTTCCGGCGCCTTTCAATTGGCTGAAGCGAGCCGCGCGGAGATAGACGCGGCGCGGCAGAGGAGTAATCTGCTCCTCATATTCTTCATTGCAGCCATAGGCGCTGTGGTGGCAGGGACATCATTGGTGATCAGCAGAAGTGTTGCAAAGCCCATCACGAGGCTTCATGAGGGGACCGAAATAATAGGCGCCGGCAATCTGGAGTTCAGGGTAGGCACAGACGCAAAGGATGAAATCGGTCAGCTTTCTCGGGCATTTGATGAGATGATCGGAAAGCGTAAGCAGGCGGAAGAGGAGATCCGCAGGCTGAACGAAGAACTCGAGCGGCGCGTCCTCGATCGGACCGCGCAACTGGAGGCTGCAAACAAGGAGCTTGAGGCCTTCAGCTACTCCGTCTCCCACGACCTCAGGGCGCCACTCAGGAGCATAGACGGGTTCAGCCAGGCGCTGCTGGAAGACTATGCCGACAGGCTCGATGAACAGGGCAGGGACTATCTCAGTCGTGTGCGTTCAGCAAGTCAGCGCATGGGACATCTCATCGATGATCTGTTGATGCTTTCAAGGATCACCCGCAGCGAGATGCAGCATGAGGTAGTTGATCTGAGTGAGCTTGCAAAGGAGATTGCATCAGGGCTTCAACAAAGGGAAACAGAGCGGATTCTGGAATTTGTTATTGAGGAAGGGCTGGTCGTAAACGGAGACAGGAGGCTCCTTAAGATAATGATGGAAAACCTGCTGGACAATGCATGGAAGTTTACGGGCAGACATCCACGGGCAAGGATAGAGTTTGGCGCAGAAGAGCAGGATGGCACAAGGATGTATTTTGTCCGTGACGACGGCGCAGGTTTTGACATGGCATATGTGAATAAGCTATTTGTCCCTTTTCAGCGTCTTCATACACCTGCTGAATTTCCTGGAACAGGCATTGGCCTCACCTCTGTGCAGCGCGTCATTCACCGCCACGGTGGAAAGGTATGGGCGGAAGGGGAGGTTGCAAAGGGGGCGACGTTTTATTTCAGTTTATCGTGAAAGGAGACAGCATGAAAGACAAAATAATATTATTGGTAGAAGACAACCCTGACGATGTGGAGCTGACCCTCAGGGCGCTGAAGAAAAACAATATCCTTAACGAGGTTGTGGTGGCGCGGGATGGGGCTGAGGCGCTGGATTATCTCTTTGGAAAAGGCGCATATGCAGGCCGTGACATGGCCAGTATGCCGGCTGTGATCCTCCTTGATCTGAAACTGCCCAGGATTGACGGCCTTGAGGTGCTTCAGCGCATCCGTTCAGAGGAACGGACAAAATTCCTTCCTGTGGTCATCCTTACCTCTTCAAAGGAAGATAAAGACCGGATGAGTGGTTATAAACTCGGCGCCAACAGCTATATCCGCAAACCGGTTGATTTTAACCAGTTCATTGAGGCAGTGCGGCAGCTCGGCCTTTACTGGCTGATCCTTAATGAGCCGCCACCGCTATGACGATGGACGAGAGATGAAGGACGAAGGACGAGGGAAGATGAATAAAAGGCGTTAATGCGTCCATCATCTATCGTGTAATTCAAGAGCGGTCGTCCTTCGTCATTCGTGATAAATGAGGTGTCGAATGGGCATCCCCTTGCGTATATTGATCGTTGAAGATTTGGAAAACGACGCCCTGCTGTCGGTGCGGACGCTTGAGCGGGGAGGCTACGAAGTCGTTTTCGAGCGCGTGCAGACGGCCGATGCCATGGCCGATGCGCTCGCGAAGAGACGCTGGGACATCGTCCTGGCCGACTACACCATGCCCCATTTCAGCGGCGCCGAGGCCCTGCTGCTGGTGAATGAGCGGCATCCCGGCCTGCCCTTCATTTTCGTTTCGGGGACCATCGGAGAAGACGTCGCCGTGGAGGCGATGAAGGAAGGAGCCGATGATTATATTCTCAAAGGCAACCTGAAACGGCTCGTCCCGGCGGTCGAGCGGGCGCTGCGCGAGGCGGAAGCAAAGCGCGAGCGCAGGCGGATGGAGGAGCAGCTTGAAGCAAGCCGCCAGACCCTGGCGGCCCTCAACAACATCCTCCTTGCGTCGCTGCAGCCCCTTCCCCTCGAAAAAATCCTGGATAGGGTCATCGACTACGCGATTTCCATCCCCTGGATCCCCCTGGAGGCCAAAGGGGGCATCTTTCTTGTCGAGGACAACACGCTTGCGCTCAAGGCCCAGAGAGGTTTGCCCGCATCCCTGCAAACCCTTTGCGCCCGCGTTCCTTTGGGAACATGTCTTTGCGGCAGGGCGGCGCTGTCCGGCAAAACTGAATTCGCCGGCCGCATCGATGAACGGCACGTTGTCGGCTACGACGGCATGCCTCCTCACGGCCATTACTGCGTGCCCGTCACTTTTGCCGACAAGACGATCGGCGTGATCGTTCTGTACCTCGAAGAAGGACATTCCCGCGATGCGCGAGAGGAGGATTTCCTTCACGCCGTGGCCGGCGTGCTTGCCGGCATTGTCCGGCGCAAGCAGGCGGAAAAAGAGTTGCGGAGAATGAACCGGGCCCTGAAAATGGTCAGCGAATGCAATCAGGCCCTGGTGCGGCTCACGGAAGAAGCGGACCTGCTGAAAGCAATGTGCAGGATCATCGTGGACGTCGGAGGGTATCGTCTGGCCATGGTCGGTTATGCGGAGCACGACGAAGGGAAAACCGTCCGGGTAATGGCCCATGAAGGATATGAACACGGATTTTTCGACAACGCCCGTCTCACCTGGGCGGACACTCCTGCCAGCCATGGCCCGATCGGCGAGGCGATCAGGGACCGCGCGATCTGCGTTTTCAAGAACATCGATTCCGATCAATATCCTCCTGCCTGGCGCCAGGCTGCTCACGACCGGGGATACGGCGCCGCCGTCGGCTTGCCCCTGTTCGCGGGTGGGGAGGTATGCGGCGCGCTTGCCATTTACGCAGCGGAGCCGGAGGCCTTCGATGAAAAGGAAATGGGTCTGCTCACTGAACTTGCGACGGACCTCTCCTACGGCGTCGGGGCCATCCGGAACCGCCTGATGAGGGAAGAGGCTGAGGAGGCGCTGTGCGAGAGTGAAGAACGGTATAAAAAACTTATTGAGTCCACGACAAACTATATTTACTCGGTCAAGATGGAAAACGGCATGCCTCTATCAACAATGCACAGCCCCGGCTGTGTTTCGACAACCGGATATACAGCGGAAGACTACAAGGCTGACCCGTACCTGTGGTACAGAATGATCCATGAGGAGGACCGCCAGCTTGTCATGAAAAGGATAAACGAGCTGCTTGACGGCAGGGAACCGCGGGCGCTGGAACACCGGATCGTACACAAGAACGGGACAATCAGATGGGTGAGCGACACGCTTGTGCCCAAGTATGACGGAGGAAAGCTGGTCGCCTATGACGGCCTTGTTGTGGACATCACTGAAGGGAAAAGGCTTCAGGAGGTGGAACTTGCGCGGTTGACGGCAGAGGGCGCCAATAAAGCAAAATCCGATTTTCTCGCCAATATGTCCCATGAGCTGCGGACGCCCCTCAATTCCATCCTCGGGTTTTCCGAGATACTGAAGGATGAGTTGTTCGGCAAGATCAATGAAAAGCAGCATGAGTATGTCGGCAATATCTATGACAGCGGAAAACACCTGCTTTCTCTCATCAATGATATCCTCGATCTGTCAAAAGTCGAATCAGGCAAGATGGAACTTGAGCTGAGCAAGGTTCCGATTGAGAAGATTCTCTATGCATCGCTTAAGATGGTGAAGGAAAAGGCGATGAAACACGGGGTCAAGCTCGATTGTGAGATAGAGCAGAATGCCGACATCGAGATCGAGGCGGACGACCGAAAGTTCAAGCAGATCATGTACAATCTGCTTTCCAACGCGGTGAAGTTCACGCCGGATAATGGTTCCGTGCATGTTCATGCACGGAAAGTTCGGAGTTCGGAGTCGGGAGTTCGGAGTGAAGAAAAACCACCCCCCCAGCCCCCCCTTGGCAAGGGGGGGATTGAAGGGGGGGTAGTCTCTGAACTAAGAACTATGAACTCCGAACTCGACCGGGATTTCATCGAAATCTCGGTCGCCGACACCGGCATCGGCATCGCGCCCGAAGACATCCCGAAGCTCTTTCATGAATTCACCCAGCTTGAATCCACATATACCAAACAGCATGAAGGCACCGGGCTCGGGCTTGCGCTGACCAAAAGGCTGGTCGAGCTGCACAACGGGAGAATAGGGGTGGAAAGTGAGTTCGGGAAAGGGAGCAGGTTCACGTTTGTGATGCCAATAAGGCAGGAGTCAGGAGGCAGGAGGCAACAGCCATGAGTGCGAAAATATTGGTTGCAGACGACACCGGAGAAAACAGGGCGCTGCTGAAAGATGTGCTCATGTATTACGGCTATGAGGTCATCGAAGCGCAGGACGGCGCCGAAGCCGTGAGATTAACGAAAGAGCGCATGCCCGCGCTGATCCTCATGGACGTGCAAATGCCCGTGATGAACGGCATAGAGGCGCTGAAGCTGCTCAGGGCCGATCCGGAGACGAGGAACATCAAGATCATTTCGCTCACCGCGTTCGCCGTGGATATGGAGATGGGACAGTTTCTCAACGCCGGCTTCGATGATTATATCTCCAAGCCGATTGATATCCGGATGCTTCTTGCAATGATACAAAAGCACCTGGGAGGAACGGAGGGGCGACCTCCCCTCTTTGAAAAAGGGTCTCCGTCTTCGCCCCCCTTTAACAAAGGGGGGCGAGGGGGGATTTGAGAATATCATAAAATCCTCCCCCTCCCCTCTTTGCCAAAGAGGGGGTAATGAGGGGGATTTAGACAAGGAGGTCATCATGGTCATCACCAGAAAGCGGGTCCTCATCGTGGACGACGATGAGCAGAGCAGAAAGGCATTCGACGGATTGCTGAGGTCGCTGGGGTACGATACGGTCTTCGCCAAGGACGGCGAGGACGCGATCGATGTGCTTGCGTTCGACGCCGGGTTCGACCTCATCGTCACCGACCTCATCATGCCCCACATGACCGGTTTTGACTTCACGCAGAGGTTGAAGGCCCATTTCAGGACCATGAATATACCGGTGATCGTCACCAGCGCGTTCCATGACTGGCACAGGACGATCGACAAACGCGACCTGGTTGTGGACGGGTTCATCGCCAAGCCCGTGGAACGCGAGGCGCTTATGAAGGTGCTGGACAGGGTGCTGATGGGGAGGCAGGGAGGTTGAGAATAGTTCGGAGTTCGGAGTTCATAGTTCGGAGCGGGAGGCAGTAGCCGGAACATAGAGTAAAAGTGCGGACTGCGGATTACGGCTTGATCGCATGAAAACCTTCTTTGACGGCGGCGTTATAAAGCGACAGGTCGGAAGTGACCATAACAGGATGCGCGGAGGCAAGATTCAAAAATACGGCGAGGTGAAGGCTGTCGAGCGTTCTCAGATTATGTTTCATGACAAGGGAAGCGCTCTTGTTGATGTGGCTGCGGTCAATGTCGATGATCCAGAGAGAGGAAATCATGTCCTTGCTGAATTCAGATAAGCAGAAGCGAAAATCAGCGTCCGTAATAATGCCTTCGCGCATTTTTCTGTCGAAGACGGAGACGAACTCGGTGATCATCAGGCTTGAGATGACAAAGTTGCCCTCGGGGTCATTGAACAGCCTGTCAACCTCCGCGGAACCCGCTTCGACATGGTATCTCTTTACGAGAGCGCTGGTGTCGAAGAAGTATACGGGCATTATTTCTCCCGGTCTTTTACGATGTCTTCGGAAAGGGGCGTCTTTATGGAGGAGAGGCGTTTTCGCAGCTCTTCGAGGGTCGTTTCCGTCGTTGCGTATTCCCGCAGATCGTAGTCATAGCCGTCCGACAGCTTTATGCCGGGAATGGAAAGCGTTTTCAACGCCGCGATCTTGCTTGCCGATGGATGCGGAACCGACTCTATGTGTTTTCTTTTTACAGAGAGCATTTGATTCTCCTTATCCTTATGAAAAAAATAGCATAGTCATGCATAAAATGCAAGAGATATGTTTCGGGTGTTTCGGGAAAGCGTGAAAAACGCGGATAATAACTCACTTATTAGACATTGATTTATCAAAAAGGGAGGCCCAATATGACAAGCCTGAGTAATAACAAGATCCGGACGGCAATTACAATCCTTGCCGTCTTCATCATATGTCTTGCCGGCCTTGCGACATGCTCATACGCGGCTGAAACGTATACGTTCGGCGTTGTCCCTCAGTATGACCAGCGGCAGCTTTTCGACATATGGAAGCCTCTTATTGACGAGCTCCAAAGACGGACAGGTCTTTCCTTCAGACTGGTCTCAGTGCCAAACATACCGGTATTTCAAAAGGACTTTCTGAACGGCAAATACGATTTTGTCTATACGAACCCCTATGACCTTTTGCAGGCACAGAAATCCCAGGGATATGCGCCCATCGTCCGCGACCGCGCCCCCCTGCGCGGGATCCTGGTGGTCCGCAAAGACAGCCCGATAAAGAAATTAGCGGAGTTGAACAACAAGGTTGTGGCTTTTCCCGCGCCGAACGCCCTCGGCGCCTCCCTGCTCATGCGGGCCGACCTTTTCCGGATCTACCATGTCAACATCAGCCCGCTCTACGTCAAAACCCATGACTCCGTGTATCTTCACGTGGTGAAGGGCCTGGCGGATGCGGGAGGCGGCGTGCAGAAGACGCTCGAGGAGCAGGAGAAGCCCATACAGGAAGCCCTGAAGGTGCTCTATACGACGCGCGATCTTCCTTCTCATCCCATTGCTGCGCATCCCCGGGTGCCCGTCAGAGACGCGGAAAAAGTACGGAAAGCCTTTCTTGAGATGGCGGCTGCGGAGGAAGGGCGGAAGCTTCTTTTAAAAATACCCATGAAGCAACCTGTTTCAACCTCAATGGATGATTATTCCCCCATGCGGGACTGGGGACTTGAATCTTTCTGGGTCGAGGAATAATTGCCGTGGGACTGAGAATAAAAATAATCCTGCCCCTTCTGCTTTCGGGCCTCCTGATCGTTATGTATCTGTACGCGTTCTGGCTGCCCCGCCTGCTTGCGGATGCTGAAGACGCGTACAAGGGCGCGGTAATAAACCATCTCGACAGCGTGGCGGAAGGACTGGTCCCCCTGCTGCTGGGAAGGCAGCTTGATGCGGTCTACGGCAACCTTGACGCCCTCCTCAAGAAGAATGAGAGCTGGGCAAGCATCGAGCTGTTCGATCCAAAAGGCAGGCTTCTTTACCCTCTTGATGCGCTCACGTCTTCAAAGGGACACAATGCCGATGATGACAGGACATTTAAGCAGGACATCCGATATCTTGACACGAACCTCGGCAATCTGGTTGTGAACGTCTGCTTTACCAAAAGACTGGATGTGATCAAAAAAGAGTATGCAAGACTTCTCTACCTGTTTTTCATTGTTATGTTCTTCTTTTTTCTGACAACAGGCTTTATCCTTGAGCTCCTGGTGAGAAGGCCGATCAAGCATCTTGCCGATGCGTCCCAGCGGCTTGCGGAGGGGGATTTCGAGATGCATTTTCCCCGGGCCGGCAATGACGAAATAGGAACGCTCATGAAAAGCTTTGTCACGATGCGCGACGCCATCAGTTTGAACACTGGAAGACTTTCCAATGCGAATGAACAGCTGCGCCTTGAGGTCAATGAGCGGAAGCAGGCGGAAGAGGCCCTCAGGGAAAGCTCCGCCCAGCTCGAAGCCGTGAACAGAGAGCTGGAATCCTTCGCCTACGTCGTCTCCCACGACCTGAAGGCGCCGCTCCGGGGCGTTGCATCGCTTTCAAACTGGCTTATGGCGGATTACGCGGACAAACTCGATGACGAAGGCAGGCAATCATTGAGCCTGCTCGTAAGCAGGGTGACGAGGATGAACAACATGATCGACGGCATTCTGCACTATTCGAGGGTGGGGCGTATCAAAGAGGAATTGGTAGAAGTAGACCTCAAACCAATGCTCGATGAACTCATTGACATGCTCACGGTGCCGACGCATATAGAGATAAAGGTGGAGACGGAGATGCCGACAATCCTATGCGAAAAAACGCGCATCTTTCAGGTCTTCCAGAACCTGCTGAGCAATGCAGTGAAGTATATGGACAAGCCGAAAGGGATGATCAGGATCGGCTGCGTTGACGAGGGACGAGGGACGCAAGGCTTCCACACCTTTTACGTCGCCGACAACGGCCCCGGGATCGAGGCGCAGTATTTTGAAAAGATCTTCCAGATATTCCAGACACTGAAGCCGAGGGACGAATTGGAAAGCACCGGTGTGGGGCTTACGATCGCGAAGAAGATCGTTGAGCTGCAGGGAGGAAAGATATGGGTTGAATCAAAGCCCGGGGAAGGGAGCACGTTCTGGTTTACGATAGCTGAAAAACAGGTTGAGAAGGACAAAAATTCGCAATCTGAAAAATTTAACGTGGTGGAAAGTGAAGGTGCCAAATGAGAAATAAAAAACCAATACTCCTCGTCGAAGATGATGTCGTGGACCAGATGACCGTTAAAAGGGCATTTCATGACCTGAATATCACAAACAGGCTGGATATCGCAGGCAACGGGGTGGAGGCCCTGGATCTTCTGTTGCATCCAGAGAACGAAAGGCCCTGCCTCATTCTTCTGGACCTGAATATGCCGAAGATGAACGGAATTGAATTCCTCGGGATCGTAAAACAGGATAAGCTATTAAAGATTATCCCCGTTGTTGTTTTGACGACCTCAAAAGAAGAGCGGGACAGGGTGGAGAGTTTCAAGCTGAGCGTTGCGGGGTATATTGTCAAGCCTGTTGATTATATGCAGTTTGTAGAAGCGGTCAGAACAATTGATCTATACTGGACGTTCAGCGAACTGCCGGAGTAGGGTGCGGAAGGAAGGACGGGGAAATATGGACTCTACGGTAGTTCCATTTTGCAAGGCCGCAGGTGTCCGGTTATGTCGCACAGGCGGCGATCCGGCCGATTGGAAAAGAGCCCGGACAATCCAGGAATTGCGTAGATAAGGAGGTGGAGTAAAGATGCCCGACATAAAGGTCCTGCACATCGAAGACGATAGAGTCGACCGGATGGCGTTTGAACGCCTCGTGAGGGAGGGCAATCTTCCCTGCGAATACGACGCGGCGCAGTCCGTGGCCGAGGCAAAAGACCGCCTGTGCGCGAACCGCTACGACGTGGTGCTGCTCGACTACCTGCTGGGCGACGGCACGGCTTTCGACATTCTGAAGCTGAAGATCAGCGCGCCCGTCATCATCGTCACGGGCAGCGGGAGCGAGGAAGTCGCCGCGCAGGCCCTGAAGGCGGGGGCCTTCGACTATCTCATCAAGGACCCGGCCGGGAAATACCTCTCGATCCTTCCCCTTATTGTCGAGAAGGCGCACCGGCACTGGAAGGCCGAGCAGGCCCTGGTCGAGGCCACGGAGGCGGCTGAGAAATGGGGCAAGGAGATTGACCAGCGGAACCGTGAGATGTCAATGCTCGGCGAGATGAGCAGCTCGCTTCAGACCTGTTTCACCGTTGACAAGGCCTACACCGTGATCGGCCGGTTCGTGCATCAGCTCTTCCCCTTCGCGTCCGGGGCGCTGTACCTGCTGAACGAAAAGCGGACCCACGCGCACGCGGTAGAGCGCTGGGGAGACCGGCCTCCCGGGGAAGAGGCGATCGCGCGCGACGACTGCGTGGCGATCCAGCGCGGCCGGATCCACGCGGTGGGGACCAAGCGGGCGGTCCTGTCCTGCCGCCACCTGGGACCGGAGCCGCCGGCCGGGTATCTCTGCGTGCCCATGATGGCGCACGGGGAGATCATGGGGTCGCTGCACCTCCGGAGCGACATGCACACTCCCAACACGCCGTTCATCAGGCAGCAGTATCTCAAGGTGTCGAACCAGGGGCTGATCGTGGCGCTGTCGGAGCACATCGCCCTGGCCCTGTCGAACCGGACGCTGCACGTACAGGCGACCCACGACCCGCTCACCGGCCTGTATAACCGGCGGTACATGGTAGAGGCAATCGAACGGGAGCTCAACCGGGCCGACCGCCGCCCGACCCGCCTCGGGATCATCATGCTCGACATCGACAATTTCAAGAAGTTCAACGACTCCTTCGGCCACTGCGCCGGAGACATGGTGCTGCAGGAAATCGGCGCCTATCTCCAGGACGCGGTGCGCATGGGAGACGTCGCCTGCCGATACGGGGGCGAGGAGTTCCTGCTTATGCTCTATGACGCCACCGTAGAAAATTCCGTCATGCGCGCCGAGGTCATTCGCAACGGGATCAGGAGCCTCCGCCCGAAGCACAACGGGAACCTGCTCGGCGATGTGACCGTCTCGGCAGGCGTGGCGGCCTTCCCCGAGCACGGCTTGTCGTCCAACGAGTTGATCGGGGCCGTGGACAAGGCCATGTACCGGGCCAAGGAAGAAGGAAGGGACCGGGTGGCGGTTTATGATTCGGCGCTTGCCCCGTAAGAAGTCGCGGGCGGGATCGCCCGCCCCGATTTAGAGGCATTCGCCTCTAACGGGGTGAAGAGTTCGGAGTTCAGCGTGCGGAGTAAAAACAATTATAAGTCAAGCATCCTGCTTGACCTGACCCCCTTAATCCCCCCTTGGCAAGGGGGGTGGGAGTAGAAAAGGGAAGTGTCAACAAGGAGTGAAAGAGCATGGAGCGGAGCGACATGAAAACCAACATCAGGGTCCTGCTGGTCGAAGACGACAGCATTGATCAGACGGCGTTTAAGCGTTTCGTGGCCGGACAGCGTTTGCCCTATGACCTGTCCGTCGCCGGCTCCGTTGCCGAAGCGACGGCGGCGCTCGGCGCGGCGAAATTCGACATTATCATCGCCGATTTTTCGCTCGGCGACGGGACGGCGCTTGATATTCTCGCGCAGGCGAAAGACACGCCGGTGGTGGTCGTCACCGGCACCGGCACCGAGGCGACCGCGGTCAATGCCCTGAAAGCGGGGGCCTACGATTACCTGATCAAGGACCATGACCGTTATTATCTCAATATCCTGCCCATAACGGTCGAAAACGCGATCAGGCGGTTCAAGGCGGAGGAGGCAAGCAAGAGGTTCTACGCGGAACTCGAGACGAAGGTAAAAGAACGGACGCGGGAGCTTGCCGGGGCCAACCGGCTTCTTCAGGAGGCGCTCGTAATGGCCGAGGCGGGCCTCAGGGCGCGGGGAGCATTTCTGGCCAATATCTCGCACGAGCTGACAACGCCGCTCAATTCCGTAATCGGGTTCTCGCAGCTCCTGCTCGACGGCCTCGGCGGCCCGATGAACGAACAGCAGAAAAACTATGCGGCATCGATCCTGCAAGGCGGAAACCGGCTCCATGAGACCCTCAAGGAGATCGTCCAGTTCGCCGGGCTGGAATCGGGTGAGATGAAGCTCCATACGGACCGGTTCCTTCTCAAGGACTTCCTGAAGTCCTCGCTCCTGGCGCTCAACGAGAAGGCGGCCGTGCAGGGCGTCGCTCTTTCGCTGGAGCTCGGATTGCCGCCGGAGACCGAGCTCGAGGCGGACCGCGCCAAACTCCAGCAGGCATTATTCAATCTCCTCGACAACGCCGTCAAGTTCACACCGGCAGGGGGGAGCGTGCGGGTCAGCGCGCGCTTAATTCGGAATGAAGACGAAAAAACAATTCCGCATTCCGCATGCGGCATTCCGCATTTGGAGATTTCCGTGACTGACACCGGCATCGGGATCAAAGAGGAGGATATACCGAGACTCTTCCAGCCGTTCCAGCAGCTCGAATCGCCCTATACCAAGAAATACAAAGGGACCGGGCTCGGACTGATGCTGGCGAGAAAGATCGTTGAGCTCCACGGCGGAAGGATATGGGCCGAGAGCGAATTCGGCAAGGGGAGCAGGTTTGTGTTTGCGATACCGGTGGAACGAACGGCAGCGAAGGAAGATGCGGAAGGCCTGGGGGATGAGGGGGCTTTGCGGAAAGGAGAAACAGACCATGATCACGTCCAAACCAGGAATTCTCTGCGTCGATGATGAGCCTTCGAATCTGAAGATCCTTGAGGCCATCCTTACTCCGCGCGGGTACGAGGTGCTGCCGGCGGAAAGCGGCACGGAAGCGCTCGAAATCATCAACAAGCAGAAGGTGGACATCGTGCTCCTTGACGTGATGATGCCGGGAGTGAGCGGATATGACGTTTGTAAGCGCGTCAAGGAAGATGAACGATGCCGGAACATCCCCGTCGTGATGGTGACGGCATTGACGTCGAAGGAGGAGCGCATCAAGGGCATTGAGGCCGGGGCCGAGGACTTCATCAGCAAGCCCTTCGACCACACGGAGCTCCTGACGCGGATCAAGATGCTGCTCAAGATGAAGGACCTCCGTGACAGCCTCGATTCCGCCTATGCCAAAATCACGGCCCTGTCCGGTTTCGGAGCAAGGATGGCGATGTCGTTCGACCCGCTGAATTTCAATTTTATCTCCTCCTTTGACAATATCGTCAACCACATCATCCGGAAGACGTCCGAGATGTCGGACAAGCCCCAGATCGTTGTCGTCGGTTTTATAGACGAAAACAATAACTGGCAATGGTATCAATTTGAATCGATCTCCTCCAATCTAAAGCGAACATGGTTGAAGCTTGACATTCACAACGATCTTGGAGTGATAAATGGGGACAACAGGGTTTGCCACTACAATGAAGCGGATCTTGAGGGATCAAATATCCGGGCGTTCACGCAGACGATGGCGTCCCGGGCGATCAAGGTGTCGAATGTGGCAGGATTTGTGAGCAATGTGTTTTGCGTCCTGGCGCTGAATCATAATAAAGTAGTTTCCCGATATGACGCGGAAGTGCTGAACAGCATCGCCGTGCAGAGCCTTTTTTTTAAATCCCTCTCCTCCCAGGTCAAAGAAACGGAGAATGCCTTTGATTATCTCGTCCATGCCATGGCGCGGGCGGCGGAGGCGAACGACGAGGACACGGGAAACCACATCCTGAGGGTCGGCGAGTATTGCGCAATCGTGGCGAAAGAGATCGGCATGTCGGAGAAGTTCACCGGGATCATCCGCATTCAGGCCACGCTGCACGATGTGGGGAAGATCCACGTACATCCGGACATCCTGAAAAAGCCGGGGAAATTCACGCCCGAAGAGTACGAGAACATGAAAAAGCACACGATCTACGGCGCGAAAATTCTCGGAGACCATGTCCGGCTGACCCTGGCGAGAAAAGCGTGTCTCTCGCACCACGAGCGGTGGGATGGGGGCGGTTATCCGCACGCCTTAAAGGGTGAGCAGATATCTGTCGAAGGCAGGATCCTGAACATCGCGGACCAGTATGATGCCTTGCGAAATGCCCGCGTATACAAGCCCGCCTTTGATCACCAAAAGACATACGGCATAATCACCGAAGGCGACGGCAGGACCATGCCGCACCATTTCGACCCGCAGGTGCTCAGGGCGTTCAAGGAGACGGCTTCGCAATTCGAGGAAGTGTATGAGAGGATGAAGGGGTAAGTTAAGACGGAAAACAGCAACAAAGATCGTGGTCATTCACGGTGGATGCTTTTGGGGACTCACCGGCGTCCGTGAGACCCAGAAGGAGATCATTGAGATGAACAGGCGCAAAACGGCGGAAGACCTGCTGCGGGAGAGTGAACAACGTTATCGCCGCCTCCTCGATTCGGTGACGGATTACATCTATACCGTCCGCCTCGAAAACGGCACGGCCGCGGCCACGTTCCACGGCGACGCGTGCCTTGCGGTGACGGGATACAAGCCGGAGGATTACGCCGCTGATCCGCTCCTGTGGTACCGGATGGTGTTTGAAGACGACAGGAAGGCCGTCCAGGACCGGATCACCGCGGTGCTGCGGGGAGAAACACCGCCTCAGATCGAGCATCGTATCGTCCACCGGAATGGAAGCATACGTTGGGTGCGGAATGCCGTGGTCCCCCGCCACGACGAACAGGGACGCCTCATCGGCTATGACGGGCTTGTCAAGGACATCACCCACCGGAGAAAGGTCGAGGAGCAGCTCCAGCATGCCCAGAAAATGGAGGCGATCGGCCAGCTCGCCGGAGGGATCGCCCACGACTTCAACAACATTCTGACCGCCATGATCGGTTACGGCAGCGTCATGAAGATGGACATGAAGGACGGCGATCCTCAGGGAGAGCATATCGACCATATCCTCGCCCTGGCGGACCGGGCCGCGGAGCTTACGCAGCGACTACTTCTCTTCAGCCGAAAGCAGGCGGGCAACTTGAAGCCGCTCGACTTGAACAAGGCCGTCGGAAAAGCGAAAAAGCTTCTGAAGAGCCTTATCGGCGAGGATATCGATTTCCAGCTCATGTCGTGTCCGGCATCGACCGCAGGGGCGGCGGCCGGGCCGGAAAATCTGATCGTGCGGGCGGATACCGCTCAACTGGAGCAGGTTTTGATGAACCTCGCGGCCAATGCCCGGGACGCCATGCCGGGCGGGGGCCGGTTGATCATCGAGACCGGCCTCTATGAAATGGACGACGATTTCGTGCGCGCGCACGGCTACGGCACGCCGGGGCGATACGCGTTTATGGGCGTTACGGACACCGGGACCGGCATGGATGAAAACACGCAGAAGAGGGTCTTCGAGCCTTTCTTCACGACCAAGGAGGTCGGCAAGGGAACGGGCCTCGGACTTTCCGTGGTGTACGGCATCGTGAAGCAGCACAACGGCTACATCACCGTGTCCAGCGAGCCGGGAAAGGGGGCCGCATTCAGGGTGTATCTGCCGATCATTCACGGAGAAGCGGAGAGGGAAAAGACGGCGGAAACCCCGGTCCCGCAGAGGGGAAGGGAGACCGTGCTCCTGGCCGAGGACGACGCCGACGTCCGGCGATTCATGAAATCGGTGCTCGATAAATTCGGCTATCGAGTCATCACGGCGACCGACGGGAAGGAAGCGGTGCACAAATACAGGAAGCACAGGGGCCGGGTGGAGCTTCTTCTGTTCGACCTCGTCATGCCGAGAAAGACCGGGAAAAAAGCCTATGAGGAGATCAGGAAGATGACGCCGGACATAAAAGTGCTGTTTTCGAGCGGCTACGCCCCCGATATCATCAGGCAGAGGGCGCTGCTCGACGATAACATGCCCGTGGCCTACAAGCCTATCTCACCGACGGACCTTCTGGCAAAGGTGAGAGACGTGCTGGATAAAGGGAAGGCGTCGCAGGGTTGACCATACCGGTCTCGTTTGATACCATTTAAGCAATGGCTGAATGCAACTGCTCAGGTCGGCTTATTGGACCGCAGGCGGCTTCGTCGCACACGGTTAAAGGCAAATACTCGGCAACGAACAGCCCCGGCAGCGCCGCCTTCCGCTTCGCGCCGTGAAAATATATTGACAATAAAACAGGCCCTGTGCTATAAAAGAAAGTCTTTCGAGGCATATTTTCATCCAGGAACGGCAGGAATGGCGACCATAACCCCTTTCCGGGGAATCGTATACAATCAGGCAAAAGCAGGCGGCATCGGCAGTCTCGTCTGCCCTCCCTACGACATCATATCGCCCCAGCAGCAGCAGGCGCTGTACCGCAAAAGCCCGTTTAACGTCGTACGGCTTGAATTCGGTCTGGAGGGCCCCGGCGACAGGGAGGGAGACAATCGTTATACCCGCGCTGCCGCCCTTCTGGACGAGTGGTTCAAGTCGGGCATTCTGTGCCCGAGCAGGGACCCGGCCCTTTATGTCTATGAGCTGGAATACACCGAAGGGAAAAGGCCCAAAAAACTCCGCGGCTTCATCTGCCTGGTCAACATAGAGGATTACGACTCGGGCATTGTCAAGCCTCACGAGACAACGCTCTCGGGGCCCAAGACGGACCGCCTGAACCTCCTGCGCGCCTGCAAGGCGAGCTTCAGCCAGATCTTTTCGCTCTTTTCCGACCCCCAGGGGAAGGTCTCGGGCATCCTCGGTCAGATCACCCGCCAGCCCGAGATGGAAGTAAAGAACAGCGACAACGTGCTGCACCGCGTCTGGTCGCTGACCGACAAGGGTGATATCGAGGTCATTGTCCGGGAAATGGCGGACAAGCCGTTTTTCATCGCCGACGGCCATCACCGCTATGACACGGCCCTCAATTACCGGAATGAACGGCGCAGCGCCGCCGGCCCGTTCACCGGGGAGGAGCCGTACAACTATGTTGCCATGTACCTGGCGCGGCTGGAGGACCCCGGGCTCACCATCCTGCCGGCGCACCGGGCCCTCTGCAACCTGAGCGGGTTTCAACCCCGGCGGTTCGAAGAGGCCCTCAACAAGTACTTCGATATCGAGCGCATCGACTTCAATGATCGGTCGGAGTCGGCGGACCGCAGGACCCTTCTGGACACCATGGCACACCGCGCTGATCACGCCCATGTCTTCGGCATGAGGGTCAGGGGGGAAAGCAGTTACTATCTCCTGACCCTGAGGAGCGAGGCCGACATGGATGCGCTGGTCCCGGACAGGTCCCCGGCATACCGCAGGCTTGACGTCTCGATCCTGCACCACCTGGTCATCGACACGCTGCTGGGGATCAAAATGGAGACACACGAGCTCGGCCTGAACATCGAATATATCAAAGACGCCGGCGAGGCGGTGGAGAAAATCCGGGACGGAACGGCCGACATCATTTTTTTCATGAACCCCACGAAGGTGCAGGAAGTGAAGGACGTTGCAGCGGCGGGAGAGCGCATGCCCCAGAAGGCCACGTACTTTTATCCCAAGCTTCTGACCGGGCTGGTGGTGCATAAGATCGAGTAAAGTCAAATTTCAAAATGCAAAGTGCAAAATTCAAAATGACGCCATACCACGATGCCGTTTTTTGAAGCCAATTTGCATTTTGCACTTTGCATTCTGCACTTTACATTTTGTTGTATTCTAAGGAGGCTACCATGGCAGTCAGAGTTGCAATCAACGGTTTCGGAAGGATCGGCAGGAACGTGTTCCGCGCTTCGCAGGGCAACAAGGACATCGAGATCGTGGCGATCAACGACCTCACGGACGCAAAGACCCTGGCGCACCTTTTGAAATGGGACTCCATCTTCGGCGAGTTCCCCGGCGATGTCAAGGCCGGCGACGGCAAACTCATCGTCAACGGCAAAGAGATCGCCGTCGTGGCGAAGAAGGACCCCGCTGAGCTCCCCTGGAAGGACCTCAAGGTTGACATTGTCATCGAGTCCACGGGCCTCTTCCTGGACAAGGCCGGCGCCGGCAAGCACATCACGGCAGGCGCAAAGAAGGTCCTCATCTCCGCTCCCGCCAAGGACCCCGACGCGACCTTCGTGATCGGCGTGAACGAGCACACCTACGATCCCGCAAAGCACCACATCATCTCGAACGCCTCCTGCACCACCAACTGCCTGGCGCCCCTGACCAAGGTGGTCCATGAGAACTTCGGCATCGTGCACGGCCTCATGAACACGATCCACTCCTACACCAACGACCAGAAGCTCCTCGACCTGCCGCACAAGGACCTCCGCAGGGCGCGCGCCGCCTGCATGTCCATCATCCCGACCTCGACCGGCGCGGCCAAGGCCGTGTCCCTCGTGCTGCCGGAGCTGAAGGGCAAGCTCGACGGCATGTCGCTCCGCGTGCCCACGCCGGACGTGTCGGTTGTGGACGTTGTGTTCGAAGTCTCAAAGAAGACCACCAAGGAAGAGGTCAATGCCGCGCTCAAGTCAGCGGCCGACGGCAAGCTCAAGGGCATCCTTCAGTACGAGGAGGCGCCGCTCGTGTCCATCGACTTCAAGGGCAACCCGCACTCATCCATCATCGATGCCGCGCTCACGAGCGTCATGGAAGGCACGATGGTGAAAGTGATCTCGTGGTACGACAACGAGTGGGGTTACTCCAACCGGCTCCGCGACCTGGCGATCCTGGTGGCCAAGAAAGGGATGTAAGGGAGTATTATGAATCGGAGAATCGGGGAAACGGAGAATCGGTGAGGATTTTTCTCCGCTTCGCCGGTTCCCCCGCTCTCCGGTTCATATCTTCCTTGGACAACTCCTGACAAGGGGATAAGGCATGGACAAAAAAACGATCGAAAAGGTCGACATAAAGGGCAAGCGGGTCTTTATCCGGGCGGACTTCAACGTGCCTCTCGATGAGAACGGCAACATCACCGACGACGGAAGGATCCGTTCGACCCTGCCGACGATCAACTATGCCATCGACGAGGGCGCCAAGGTCATTCTTGCCTCGCACCTGGGGCGACCGGGAGGCAAGCCCAGCCCCAAGTACAGCCTTGCGCCGGTGGCAAAGCGGCTGAATCGCCTCCTGAACAAGGAAGTGAAATTTCTGGGCGACTGCATCGGCCCCGACGTGGAGCATACCATCAAGGGAATGCGGCCGGGCGACGTGGTCCTGCTCGAAAACCTCCGCTTCCATCCCGAGGAGGAAAAGAACGACGAGGGGTTCTCAAAGGCCCTTGCCGCGCTTACCGATGTCTACGTCAATGACGCCTTCGGCACGGCCCACCGGGCGCATGCCTCCACCTACGGCATCACCAAACAGGTGAAGTACGCGGTGGCCGGTTTCCTGATGAAGAAGGAGATCGACTACCTCCGGAATACGGTTGCCAACCCCGTACGGCCGTTCGTGGCCATTCTCGGCGGCGCAAAGGTCTCGGGCAAAATCGGCGTCATCGAGAACCTCAAGGACAAGGTGAACAAGGTGATCATCGGCGGCGCCATGGCCTTCACGTTCCTGAAGGCCCAGGGGCAGGAAGTGGGCAACTCCCTCGTCGAACCGGAAATGATGGACGTGGCCCGGCGTATCCAGCAAAGCGTGCGGGAGCGCGGGGTGAAATTCTATCTGCCCGTCGACTTCGTTGTGGCCGAGAGCGCGAACGACGGGGCGGAAACCAAGATCGTCACCGCCCAGGAAATCCCCAAGGGATGGACCGGGCTCGACATCGGCCCTGCTACCACGCGGCTTTTTTCAGAGGCGATCCAGGACGCCAAGACCATCATCTGGAACGGCCCCATGGGCCTGTTCGAGAAGGACGCCTACTCCCGCGGCACCTTTGCCATTGCGCGCGCGGTGGCGGACTCCTACGCCCTCACCATCGTGGGCGGCGGCGACACGGACGTGGCAGTGCATCGGGCAGGCGTCTCCGACAGCATCTCGTTCATCTCCACGGGCGGCGGCGCTTCGCTGGAGCTGCTGGAAGGCAAGGAGCTGCCCGGCCTCGCCGCGCTGACGGACGACAAGGACTGAGAAAGATCTTTGACGGGATTACAGGACAGAATTGGATCGAAGCCGTTGTTTTCAACGATCCCAACCCGCATAAAGCGGAATTGGAAATTGGAAATTGAAAAGTGCAGATTTATTAAAAACGACACTTCAAAAATCGTTATATTGACCTCTATTTATAAGGCTTTTATGACTTTCGATAAAATTTTCAACCCATTTTGGGTAGAATTTAACTAGTAAGTTACTAACCCGGACAAGCCGGAACTAAAAATAAATTCATATTTACCACGGATACACACTGATAAACACGGAAAAGAATTCAAGATTCAGTCTTTTGGTTTTTTTCCATCCGTGCAACTCCGTGTTAATCCGTGGTAAAATGGTCCTTAGATTTTCTTGCCATTTTGAGAAGAATTTGACTCGTAACTGACTATAAATCCTGTTATTCTGTCCAGGAAAGGCTTTGTATGAATCCAAAAAGAAGACCCATCCTCGCAGGCAACTGGAAGATGAACATGACCGCCACGCAGGCCCGTGACCTCGCGGGCAAGCTCATCCCCCTCGTCGCCGGGGTAAAGGACAGAGACATCGTCCTGGCGCCGCCGTTCACCGCGCTTTCTGCGGTAGGGGAAACCATCAAGAACACCGGAATTGCGCTCTCGGCCCAGGACCTGTTCTGGGAAGACAAGGGCGCCTTCACCGGCGAAGTCTCGGCGGAAATGCTGTTGGATTCTGGCTGTAAATATGTTATCATAGGCCACAGCGAACGGAGACAGCACTTCGGCGAGACCGACGACACCGTGAACAAGAAGCTCCGGCAGGCCCTGAACAAGGGGCTCCTGCCCATCGTCTGCGTCGGAGAAACCCTCACGGAGCGCGAGGCCGGCAAGGCCTTTGAGGTCATCGGGCGCCAGATCGCCGGCGCGCTCAAGGGCGTAACCGCCGAAGAGATGAAGCGGGTCGTCATCGCCTACGAACCGGTATGGGCCATCGGCACAGGCAAGACCGCCACGCCGGCGCAGGCAAATGAGGTCCACAGCTTCATCCGGCGGAAAGTCAAGGCTGCATACAACGCGGACGTCGCCGAGGCTCTCCGCATCCAGTACGGCGGGAGCGCCACCCCGGAGAACGTCTCCTCGCTCATGGCCATGCCGGACATTGACGGCGCGCTCGTAGGCGGCGCGAGCCTGAAGCCGGAATCCTTCGCGGCGATAGTCAAATTTGTTTAATGAAGGAATTACCGAGGAATGAAGCGGAGAATGGGAGAATCGGAGAAAAATGCTTTGAAACTCCCCCCTTGGGCGATTCACCGATTCACCTGAAAATCCCCCTCACCCCAGCCCTCTCCCTCGGAGGGGAGAGGGAGCACGTCGTAGCCCCTCCCTTATGATAAATCCCCCTCTCCCTTTTCCCTCTCCCTCCAGGGGGAGAGGGGCAGGGGTGAGGGGAGTTCATATATGGTTGGGGAGGGTGGTGGTCAGGTGGCCGAATAATTATTAATTTTCATTCCCCTTAGTGTACGCAGTTCATGGACGATTCTTGAACTGTTGTTTTTATAAATTTGCACTTTTCAATTTACAATTTGCATTTTACAATCCCGGCTTGTCCGGGTTAGGGAGGCAACAATGCGTTTTTTTCTGATAACCATCCATGTGATCGTCTCCAGCATCCTGATCTCCATGGTGCTCTTGCAGCGGGGCAAGGGCGCCGACATCGGCGCGGCCTTCGGCGGCGCGTCCCAGACCGTGTTCGGCCCCCGGGGGGCGCAAAGCTTCCTGGCCAAGCTCACGACCGGCGCGGCGATCATATTCATGATCACGTCCCTCAGCCTGGCGCTTATCGCGGCCAAGAGGGGCTCCGTCATGGAACAGGTGAAGCCCGAGCAGACGCAGCAGGCCCCGGTGCCGCTTGCGCCGCCAGTCCAGGCCCCGGCGCAAAAATAAGAAGCGGCATGCTCTTCGAACTCTGTGCCACAAGACCACGGGTAGGCCATGCCTACCCGTTTATTTTTTGACTATGCGAAGCGTATCGCTTACCATACTTCTCAGCGGGGTCCTTCTCGCCTCCTGCGGCCACAAGGCCGAGCGGAATCCGAACGCCTTTGTGGAAAGTTCCATCGGCGACGCACGGCGATTGAACCCCATCATCGCCAACGACTCCGCATCGGGAACCATCAACGACCAGGTCTTCAACGGCCTCGTGAAATACGACAAGGACATCAAGCTCATCGGCGACCTGGCAGAGCGGTGGGCGGTTTCTCCCGACGGCAAGACCATAACTTTTCATCTCCGGAAGGGCGTCAAATGGCATGACGGCGTGGAATTCACCGCCGAGGACTGCCTATTCACGTACCAGAAGCTCATGGACCCGAAGGTCGCCACTCCCTACAGTAGTTCGTACATGGATGTCCTCAAGGCCGAAGTCGTTGATCGATACACCTTCCGGGTGACGTACAAGGAGCCCTTCTCCCCGGCCCTCGAAAGTTGGGGCATGGGCATGATCCCCAAGCATGTGCTCGAAGGGAAGGACATCAATACGGACCCCTTCAACCGCCATCCCATCGGGACGGGACCGTACCGGTTCAAGGAGTGGCTCGCGGGACAGAAGATCGTGCTCCAGGCGAATGACGACTACTTCGAGGGCAGGCCGAACATCGACGAGTTCATCTACCGGATCATCACTGACAGTTCGACGATGTTCCAGGAACTGCTCTCGGGCGGCGTGGACATGATGGGCCTGAACCCGATCCAGTACCTGCGGAAAAGCGAAACGCGGCGGATCAGGGAGAACTACCGAAAGTTCCGCTACCCGGCGAACGTTTATACGTATATGGGGTATAACCTGACAAGCAAACTCTTCACGGACAAAGGGGTCCGGCAGGCCCTGAACTACGCCATCGACCGCCAGAGCATCATCGACGGCATCCTCCTTGGTCTTGGCAGGCCCTGCACCGGCCCTTTCTCCTATGTCTCCTGGGCGTACAACCCGAATGTAAAAAGTTACGCTTACGACCCCGAGCGCGCACGCAGGATGCTCCGCGAGGCCGGCTGGAAGGATACCGACGGTGACGGTGTGCTGGATAAGAACGGGCGTCCCTTCAGGTTCACGATCCTGACGAACCAGGGGAACAGCGAGCGCATCCACGCGGCCGAGATCATCCAGCAGAACTTCAAAAAAGTCGGCATTGACGCCGGCATCCGGGTCATGGAATGGCAGGCATTCCTGGAGCAGATCGACAAACGCTCCTTTGACGCCATCATCCTGGGCTGGGGCATGGGCCGCGATCCGGACCTCTACGACATCTGGCATTCGAGCAAGACGAAAAAGGGCGAGTATAATTTCGTCGGATACAAGAATCCTGAAGTGGACAAGCTGCTTGTGGACGGCCGCCGTACTTTTGATATTGAGATGAGGAAGAAAATTTACTACCGCATCCACGAGATCCTGGCCGAGGAACAGCCCTACGCCTTCCTCTACGTGCCGGACGCGATCCCCATCGTCCACAAGCGGTTCAAGGGAATTGAGCCTGCGCCGCTGGGCATCAGGCATAACTTCATCAAGTGGTACGTGCCGAAGAACAGGATGGAATGGTAGGTACATCCAATGCAAAAGTCAAAATGCAAATTGCAGAATGCAAAAGATTAAGAATTGATTTTCAATCTACATTTTGCACTTTTCATTCTGCATTTTGCCTTGAATTGTAAATATGCCAATCATTACCGCAAAAAACCTCACGAAGAAGTTCAAAGCGCTCACCGCCGTTGACGGGATATCGTTCTCCGTGAACGAAAACGAGGTCTTCGGCTTCCTCGGACCGAACGGCGCGGGAAAGACCACCACCATCAACATCCTCTGCACGCTCCTCACGCCCACGGGCGGGCAGGCGGAGATCGCGGGTTTTGACTGCGTCAGGGATCCCGACAAGGTGCGCGCTTCCATCGGCCTCATCTTCCAGGACACCACCCTCGACACGGGGCTGACGGCGTATGAGAACCTGCGGTTCCATGCCTACCTCTACAACCTCGATCGCAAGCTCACGGAGCGCAGGATCGATGAAATGCTCGCCGTGGTGGAGCTCCAGGGCCGGAAGCACGATCTGATCAAGAACTTCTCGGGCGGCATGAAGCGCCGCCTCGAGATCGCCCGGGGCCTCCTCCACTATCCCCGCGTCCTCTTCCTGGATGAGCCGACCATCGGCCTCGATCCCCAGACCCGGAACACGATCTGGGACTTCATCAACACTCTCAGGAAGCGGGAGAACATCACGGTCTTCATGACCACTCACTACATGGAGGAGGCCGAGCACTGCGGCCGCATCGCCATCATCGACCACGGGAAGATCATCGCCCTGGACACCCCGGCCAGGCTCAAGGACATGGTGCACGGCGACGTGGTCCGGATCGTGACCGTGGACAACGAGCGGGCCGTCCGGGAGATCGAAACAGCCTTCCACGCAACGGTCCGGGAAGAGAACGGCGGCCTGTCCCTTGAAGTGGAGCGCGGCGAGGAGTTCGTCCCGAAGCTGATCCGCGCCCTGACCGTCAAGACCCTCTCCGTGAGCATCCAAAAGCCGACCTTGAACGACGTCTTCCTGAGGCTCACCGGCAGGACCATCAGGGATGAAGCGCTTCAGAACGGCAAAGAGGTCATGCGGGAATTCGTCCGTAGCCACGCGAGGGCGCAGCGATGATCCAGCTCCGGCCCATCTATGTCATCTGCGTGCGGGAGTTCATCAAATTCTTCCGCGAGAAGAGCCGACTCCTCGGCACCCTGGCCCGGCCCGTGCTCTGGCTCTTCGTGGTGGGAAACGGCATGAGCGCGCTCGTCAAGCCCCATGCCGGGTTCTCCTATCTCCAGTTCATCTTCCCCGGCATGATCGGCATGACCATCCTGTTTGCGTCCATCTTCTCGTCCATTTCCATCGTCTGGGACCGGGAGTTCGGGTTCATGAAGGAGATGCTCGTAGCGCCCATCTCGCGGCTGTCCATCGTCGTGGGCAAGGCCGTCTCGGGCACGCTCATCTCCGTTGCCCAGGCGATCATCATCCTGGTCCTCATCCCCTTCCTCGGCATACGGATCACGTTCCTCCAGTTCACCGAGGTCGTCGCCGTGTCCATGCTCGTCTCGTTCTGCATCACCTCCATCGGGATACTCATCGCCGCGCGGCTCACGTCCTTCGACGGGTTCAATATCATCATGAACTTCCTCGTGATGCCCATGTTCTTCCTCTCCGGCGCCATGTATCCGGTGTCGTCCATGCCGCCGGCGCTCCGGCAGCTCACGCACCTCAATCCCCTCACCTACGGCATCGACGCCTTCAAGCACGTGCTCCTGCGAGACTCCTCGCCGCCTCTCGGGCCGGAATTCCCGGTCGCCCTCGACCTCGCCATCGTGATCGCCGTCTCGGTCGTCATGCTCACCCTTGCGGCGCTGTCGTTCAGAAGGAAAGAGTAGCCAACCCAAAAAGCACCTTGCCAAAGGCCGCTTTTTCCGGTATCATATTTAGCAATTATAAAGAAGGCGATTGCCATGAGCAAGTCAAATACTCGCGATAAAGTTTTAGAAGAGATCCATCTCATCCCGGAGAACAAACTGGCCGAGGTATATGATTTCCTTCACTATTTCAGGTTAGGGCTCAAGGAAGCCGCCGGAAAAACTGAGGATGTCATGAAATTTGCCGGGTCGTGGAAGGACATGCCCGAAGAAACGTTCAATTCTTTTATCCGGGAAATCAATGAGCGAAGAAAAATCGCCTTTTCCGGGAGACGTGGCGCGTGAAGCCTGCGCTCATTGATACCGATATTTTATCCCTCTTCTTCAGAAACAATCCCAACGTCGTATCGTCCTTCGCTAAATATCTCAAGCGCCACGAAACGATCAATTTCAGCATCATCACGTATTACGAAATCTTGAGCGGTTTGAAACATCGGGACGCATCAAAACAACTGAATACCTTCCTTGACTTCGCAAACCGGAATACGATCATTCCGTTAACTGAGCAATCCGCGTCGATATCATCAGATCTCTATGCGATATCCCGAAAGAAAGGAAAGCCGATTGACGACATCGACCTCCTCATTGCCGGAATAGCCCTGGCGAACGGTCTTGCACTTATCACGCACAACACGGATCATTTTCAGGATATCGAGGGGCTGGAAATCTTTGACTGGAGCAGATAGTATTGTGAATTGTTGTGGGTAAGGTTTATAAAGACAAGAAATCCAAGGGCTGCGCGCTCTGCAAGCCCCACAAGCACGGCTGGGCGCCGAAGAAGAAGCCGAAAGAACTGGCTGGTGAAAAGGAATCGGCGCGGGAAATCGCCGAATTTGCCCTTAAAGACAACCCGGAGCTCCGGAAGAATTATGCCGGGTTTCTGAGCATCTGGAAGACGGAGTTGTTAAAGGCGGCGAAAAACCTGTAAACAGTGTTGAAACAACGTGCGTCGGAAGTTTTCATCCTGGTTTTCTAATATACTCGTCCGCCCACGATGCCGTCTTTTCGGCAAGCATGAGCGCTTCTGCCACATCATCACGGGTTATTTCACCCCAATAGCCCGGATAACGGCTTTCTACCGCGTATGGCGTTAACGCGCCGATCTGCTTCAACTCATTCGGAATAATGATTCCAACGCCATCCATCGTATCGAGAAGCTCCTCAATATCATGGGTGAGGGGGAAGTCCGTGCCGGAAAAGAGCAACACGGCTTTCAGTGCCTTCTCAACCGCCTGCTGCGCATGAAAACATATCTGCTCCGGCAAGACGTCCTGGCTTGCTCCGAGACGGGCCAGCTTCAAGTCGCTCCGCGCATGGTTAAGCCAATCACCCGGCGACGCCGGCAGACGCGGTTTAAGAGGCGGATTCATAGACTAGTTTTCCTCGTTTCAGCGCTTCCCGGTAGATCAGCCCAGGGGTATCTGCAAGTACTTTCAGCAGGCTTTCCTGGATCACCACGATGTCCATCGGCATTAAAATCCCCTTCAGGGCGCGCCGCAACCTGACGCTTTCCTTGCGAGGATTCTCAACATCATCTCCCGTCACGACCAGGATATCGAGATCGCTGTTTCGGTGCGTCGTCCCGCTGACATAGGAACCAAAGAGTATCAGCTTCCTCGGATGTCCAACTTCGATAATTCTTTGCAGCGCTGCATCCACTTTTTCCCGTGTAACCGCCCAGGGGATGTCCATAAGATCTCCTCATCCGAATACTAATGCAAGAATAGTACATAAGGCCGGAAAAAGCAAGGCCAAAGCGGCTATGCGCCAAACACTGAAAGCCCGGAAAAAGCCCTTGAGTTTTGCCGCATAAAATACTATTATGGGGCCTTGCATTCACGACCCATAAACACTTTTCTGAATCGGAGAGACGATCAATGGCCAGAGCGGACAGGTTTGTAAAAGCATGCAGGAGGGAGCGGGTTGACTGCACGCCGGTATGGATGATGCGCCAGGCGGGCAGGTATTTGCCGGAGTACCGCGAGATCAGGGCGAAGCGCAGCTTCCTTGAGATGTGCAAGACGCCGGAGCTTGCCGCCGAGGTGACGATCCAGCCGGTGCGCCGCTACGAGATCGATGCGGCCATCATTTTCGCCGACATCCTGCTCCCCCTCGAGCCCATGGGCATCGGGCTGGAGTTCGCCAAGGGAGAGGGGCCGGTGATCCATAACCCGGTGCGCACCATGGCCGACGTCCAAAAGCTCAAACCCATAGACGCGGCGGCCCAGATCGCCTATCTCATGCAGGCCATCAAGATCGTGCTCAAGGAACTGGACGGCAAGGTCCCGCTCATCGGCTTCACGGGCGCCCCTTTCACCCTCGCGAGCTACATCATCGAGGGCGGCGGATCAAAAAACTACGAGCACGCCAAGGCCATGATGTTCGCCGAGCCGAAGACCTGGCACAAGCTCATGGAGCATCTGACCGGCGTCATCATCAATTACCTGAACGCGCAGATCGACGTCGGCGTGCAGGTGGTGCAGCTCTTCGACTCCTGGGTCGGCGCGCTGGGGCCAAGCGACTACCGGGAGTTCGTCCTGCCCCACCAGAAGAACGTCATTGCGGGGATCAAGAAGACCGTGCCGCTCATCCATTTCGCCCACGGCGCGAACCACCTGCTCGAAATGGTCGCCGAGGCCGGCGGCGACGTCATCGGTCTTGACTGGCGCTGCGAGCTGGACACGGCCTGGAAGCGCGTGGGCCACGACAGGGCGGTGCAGGGGAACCTGGACCCCGTGGCGCTCTTCGGATCAAAGGAATTCATCAGAAAGCGCACGAAGGAGATCCTCGACCGCGCCGGGGGCAGGAACGGCCACATCATGAACCTGGGCCACGGCATCCTCCAGCAGACGCCCATCGAGAACGCGGCGGAGTTCATCAACGCCACGCATGAACTGAGTAAACGATAGAAAATGGGGCAAGGGTCATGGGTCAAGGAATAGCTTTTTCATGTTCCCTGACCCTTGCCCCCTGACCCCTGACCCTGTCTTTTTTATGTCTCATACTGCCGTCATACTCATCGCCCTCGGCGGGCCCCGGTCTCTCGATGAAGTGGGCCCCTTCATGGCCGCCTTCATGGGCAGGCCCGCGCCTCCGCCGGTTGTCGCCGCTGTTGTGGAACGATACAAGCTGATCGGCGGCAAATCGCCGCTGCCCGAACTGGTCAAGGCCCAGGCTGAGGCACTGGCAAAGGAACTCGGCAATGGATACCGCGCGTACGAGGGCTTCCGGTACTCGGGGCCGACCGTCGCGGAATCATTCGATAGGGCCGTCAAGGACGGCGCACGGCGCGTGATCGCCCTTTCCCTGTCTCCCTTTGCCACCGAGGTCACCACCGGCGCGTACCGCAGCGCCTGTGAGGGGCTCGGAAGCGGCGAAACCTGCCCGCTCTTCATCCCGTACTGGCACAACAATCCCCTGTTCATCGAGGCCTGGGAGGAACGGATCTGTCACGGGCTGAAACATTTTTGGGCGGGACGGCAGGAACACGTTGTTGTCATTTTCACAAGCCACAGTATCCCCGTCCGCTACATAACCGCAGGCGATCCCTATCAGCAGCAGGTGGAAGAGGCCGTCCGCCTGGTTGTAGCGAAAACCGGGATCAAGCACTGGCGTGTGGCGTGGCAGAGCAAGGGCGCCCGGGCCACGGAGCCGTGGCTCGAACCCGGGGTGGAACCCACGCTGGACAAGGCGGCCGCCGAGGGATTCAAGGCCGTTCTTGAGGTCCCCATCGGTTTCACCTGCGACCATATGGAGACGCTTTACGATATTGATATCGTGCACCGCAAGCACGCGAAGGGACTGGGGCTCGCATTCGAACGGGCAGAGTCATTAAACAGCTCGCCGCTGTTCATCAAGGCCCTGGCGGATATCGTGAGAAAAGCTTTTTAATTTCAGCCACGAATGAGCACGAACGTTCACAAAAATAAAAACGTAGATCTTTTTTTTAATTCGTGTCAATTCGTGGAAATTCGTGGCCAAAGGACGATTGAAACTATGCCGAAGATCATCATCATCGGCGGCGGGATCGCCGGTCTCGCCGCTGCTGTTCATCTGAAGTCCGGGGCCAAGGCCCACGGCAAGACCGTTGAGGTCCTCCTCCTCGAGAAAAGCGCGCGCCTCGGCGGGAAGATCCTGACGGCGCGGGAGGGAGATTTTCTTATCGAGGGCGGCCCCGACAGCTTTCTCCCCGAGAAGGTCTGGACCGTGAACCTCGCAACGCGCCTGGGCCTGGAACGGGAAATGCTCCCGTCCAACGATGAGTTCAAAGGAACCTTCATCTATTCGGACCGTGAGCTCCATCCCCTGCCCGAGGGCGTGATGCTCATGGTGCCCACCATGTTCTGGCCCCTCGCTAAATCCCGGCTTATTTCCTTACGCGGCAAGCTGCGCATGGGCATGGAGGTCATCATCCCGCGCCGGAAAGAGGCGGGCGACGAAAGCCTGGGCCGGTTCGTCACGCGCCGGCTCGGCCGCGAGTGCCTGGAGAAGATCGCCGAACCGCTCGTGGCCGGCATCCACACCTCGAACCCCGAGAACATGAGCGTAATGGCAACATTCCCGCGCTTCGTGCAGATGGAGCAAAAGAGCGGAAGCCTGATCCTCGGCATGCTGGCGGCGCTCAAGAGCCGTCCCCACGCCACGCTGAGCGGGCCGTCACGCCCCCGGCGTAACTCGCCGTCCATGACCTATTTCATGAGCTTCAGGAACGGAATGCAGACCCTGCCGCAGGCCTGCGCCGATTTCATCGGGAAGGACTCCATCAGGCTCGGCGCCGCGGTCAGGGCCGTGGAGCCCCGGGGCAAGGGATATGCCGTCATCCTCGAGAACGGCGAGAAGCTCGAAGCGGACCACGTCATGCTCGGCGCCGCATCCTACGACTCGGCTGAAATGCTCCGGGACTTTGACGCCCACCTCGCCTCGCAGATGAACCGGATCGAGTGGTCGTCCTCGGCCACCGTTTCCATCGCCTTCCGCAAAGAGGACGTGACCGTGCCCCTGAAGGGCTTCGGTTTCATTGTCCCGAAGGCGGGGAACCGGAGGGTCAATGCCGCGACGTTCAGCTCCATCAAGTGGGCGCACCGCGCTCCTGATGATCATGTCCTTATCCGCGTCTTCGTGGGAGGCGGTCATCATGAGGAGCTCGTGAAGGAGCTCGACGACGCCGGCATGGCGGCGATGGCCCTTGAAGAGCTTGACGCGATCCTCGGGCTCAAGGCAAGCGCGCGCTTTTCCCGTGTCTACCGCTGGTTCAAGGGCATGCCCAAATACACCGTGGGCCATCTGGAGCGCATCTCCGTACTCGACCGGACCCTCGCCGCCCACCCGGGCCTGCACCTCATCGGCTGTTCGTACAAGGGGATCGGCATCGGCGATTGCGTGCACGAGGCCCAGGTGGCGTCGGAGAGGATCCTCCAGGGGTAAGAGCAGGAAAGCAGGAGAAGAGATATGGCGAAGCATCGCATGGAGATAAAACTCTACTATGAGGACACTGACTGCGGCGGGGTGGTGTACTACGCCAACTACCTGCGCTACATGGAGCGCGCGAGGACCGAGTACATGGCGGACCGCGGCGCGCCGGTCAAGGCGCTCATGGACCAGGGCATCCTGTTCCTCATCGCCCGCGCGGAGATCGACTACCGCACATCCGCACGCTACGGCGACACGATCGTCGTCGAAACGTGGATTTCCGAAATCACGGCCGCGTCCATCATGTTCGAACACACCATGACGGAAAAAACCTCCGGCAGGCTCATCGCCGACTGCAAGGCAAAAGCGGTCTGTGTGGGCGCTGACGGCAGGCCCAAACGAATACCGAATGAAATTGCCGACAAGCTGCGATGAGAGCATTGACCCACGACAGCATCTCTCTCCGCGGCGCCGGTGTTGTGCATATTGTCCAGCCCCGGAAAGGCCACCGCTTCACCCTCGACAGCATCCTCCTGGCCGACTTCTGCCGCGCCAAGCCCCGTGACCGGGTCCTCGAGCCCGGCGCAGGCACGGGAGTCGTCTCCATGCTCCTCGCGAGGAAGTTTCCGAAGGCGAAGCTCTGTCCCGTAGAGATACAGCCGGACTTGGCGGACCTCTGCCAGGGGAATATTGAAGCGAACGGCCTTGCCGGGAACATCACCCTCGTCGAAGGGGACATCAGTATGCTGAAGCGTTCCCTGGCGCCGGAGACCTTCGACGTTATCGTCGCCAATCCCCCCTATACGAAATTCGGCGCCGGCAGGAAGAGCCCGGTCAGCGGGCGGCAGGCGGCGAGACAGGACCAGTCGGCGGGCATGGAGTTGTGGCTCGAGCTGCGCTCTTTTCTGAAAAACAGGGGAAGATATTTTCTCGTCTTTCCGGCCGCCAGGGCGGCGGAGTTGATCTCTCTGATGCGAGCAAAGAAGCTGGAACCAAAGCGCGTGCGGCTCGTCCATCCCTTTGAGGACAAGCCTGCATCGCTGGTCCTGATCGAGGCGGTAAAGGCCGCCGGCCCCGGACTTGATGTGCTGCCGCCCCTCATCGTCCATGACAGGTCCGGCGGCGGGTATACGAAGGAGATGAAGGATATCTACGGCCTGCCATAGTTGATGCGTGATACAGGATAGTCGAATCACGGTTGTGAACATCGTGAGTAAGACTTCCCTCAAAGAACACGCGATGACGCCGTGGGCCGTGGTCAAGGGCGAGAGGACCGCCTGTCCGGTGGTCAAGGGCGAGAGGACCGCCTGTCCGAAGGCGTAGAGAGAATTCTGTTTCCCGCCTGCTGCCTACTGTTTCCCGCCGACTATCTTTTTCTCTCTCTTTTTATTCACAAAATCCTTCTCCATCACGTGCCGGAGGGCCTCCCTGACCGCGGGATCGGCGAGATCCTTGATATAATCCTCTATCCGCGCCCGTTCATCCTGCGTCAGGCTGCCGGACAGCGGCTGTTCATCCGGCGGCCGGGCCGGCGCCGACACCTCGCCGAGCTTGAGCGTGATGCTCTTCACGGAGTCCTGCCCCAGGCTCCTGTTGGCCTTCTCAATGATCTCCGGCTTCAGAAGGGAGAGCTGCTGCATCCAGGCAGAGCTGTCCACCTGGACAATGAGCTTCTTGGCCCGGAGCGAGAGGGGCCGGGCGTGGCGGGCAATGACCTTGCCGACGATCCGTTCCCACTGGCCGTAGACGCGATACTCCTTGAGCCTGCCGGCGAGACCGCGGGCGGCAAAGATTTTGTCGAGGGTGACGGCAAGCTTTTCCACTCGTTTTCCGGCCATGGAAAGGATTATAGAGGATTTAACGGCGATTTACAAAGGATTTGCGCCTGGCCGCCGCGGCAGCCGGCGCCGCCCGGGAATACCGCCGTTTTGACGATGACTTGCAGACACGGTGCAAACACGATATAATATACTGGTTGTATTTTTACGTTCCAAGGAGTACAAGGAGTATATATGCCGGAATTACGCAAAGACCCCATCACCGGCCGCTGGGTGATCATATCGTCGGAGCGGGGCAAACGGCCCACGGACTTCCAGGACCAGCGTACCAGGAAGCTGGGAGGATTCTGCCCGTTCTGCGCAGGCAACGAGCGCACCACGCCCAACGAGACCCTCGCCTATCGCGATAACGGCGAGCCCAATGGACCGGGCTGGAGGCTCCGGGCGGTCCCGAACAAGTTCCCGGCGCTCCAGATCGAAGGCGACCTGAACAAGCAGGGCGAGGGCATCTTCGACAAGATGAACGGCATCGGCGCCCACGAGGTCATCATCGAAAGCCCGGACCACAACGCCACCCTGGCGTCCCTCCCCCAGAAGGCCATGGAAGAGGTGCTCTGGGCATACCGGGACCGCATGGAAGACCTGAAGAAGGACACCCGCTTCCAGTATACGCTGATATTCAAGAATGAAGGGCTGACCGCGGGGGCCACCCTCGAGCATTCCCATTCCCAGCTCATCGCGCTGCCCATCGTGCCGATCCAGGTGCAGGAAGAGCTGGACGGATGCCGGCGGCATTACGATCTCAAGGAGCGGTGCATCTTCTGCGACATCATCCGCCAGGAGACCCAGGGGGGCGCCCGCGTGGTGATGGAGACCCCGCTCTTCATCGCCCTTGCGCCCTTTGCTCCCCGGTTCCCCTTCGAGACCTGGATCATGCCCAGGCGGCATGTCTCCTGTTACGCCTGCTCCACTGACGACGACTACCGGGACCTCGCCGCCATGATCCAGAACCTGCTCCGCAAGCTCGATCGCGCGCTCTCCATGCCTCCCTATAATTATGTCATCCACACGTCCCCCTTCAAGGAAGAGCACAATGATTACTACCACTGGCACATAGAGCTCATGCCCAAGCTCACGAACGTGGCGGGCTTCGAGTGGGGATCGGGCTTCTATATCAATCCGACGCCCCCTGAGGAGGCGGCGCGGTTTTTGCGGGAAATCAAGCTGTGAAGATACTCTTCGCGGCCTCCGAGGCAACGCCCTTTGCAAAGACCGGCGGGCTCGCGGACGTAGCGGGCAGCCTCCCCCCCGCCATCGCAGCGCTCGGGCATGATGTGCGCGTGGTCATGCCGCGATACCGGATGGTGGACGTTGAGCGGTTCAAACTCAAGCACGTCGCCACGTTTTACGTCCCCCTCGGTTCGTGGAAAGAACGGTGCGATGTCCTCGAAGGCAGGATGGGAAAGAACGTGACCGCTTACTTCGTGAACAAGGACATTTACTTCGACCGTCCCGGACTCTACGGCACGCCGCGCGGCGACTACCGGGACAACGCGGAGCGCTTCACGTTTTTTTCGCGTTCCGTTCCTGAGCTCTGCCGCGTCCTCGGCTTCGTCCCCGATATCGTCCACTGCAACGACTGGCAAACGGGCCTTGTGCCGCTGTACCTGAAGACGGCATACAAAAAAGGCACGGCCGCCGCCCCCCGCGCCGGAACGGTCTTCACCATCCACAATCTCGGCTACCAGGGTCTGTTCTGGCACTGGGACATGCGGCTCACCGGGCTGGGGTGGGAATTTTTCACGCCCGAGGGGATCGAGTTCTGGGGCAGGATAAGCTTCCTCAAGGCCGGCATCCGGTACGCCGATATCATCACTACGGTGAGCGAGGCTTACAGCCGCGAGGTCCGGACGCCCGAGTACGGCGAGGGCATGGAGGACCTGCTCAGGAAACGCTCTGCCGATTTTTACGGCATTGTGAACGGCATCGACTACCGGGAATGGGACCCTGCCCGGGACCCTGGAATCGCGCGGAAGTTCAGCGCTTCGCGGCCGTCGGGCAAGGCCGCTTGCAAGGCGGCGCTCCAGAAACGGACCGGCCTGCCGCTGTCCGGCGACCCCCTTCTCGGCATGGTCACGCGCCTCGTTGACCAGAAAGGCATTGATATTCTCCTTGAGGCCCTGCCGGAGCTCATGGCTCTCGGCGTTCAGCTTGTGATACTCGGCGCCGGAGACGAGAAGTATCACCGGCTTCTGAGCGATGCCGCCGCCAAGTACCCGGACCGGATGCATGCCCTGCTCCAGTACGACGACACCAGGGCCAGAGCAATCTACGCCGGATGCGACCTGTTTCTCATGCCGTCCCGGTATGAGCCCTGCGGCCTGGGACAGATGATCGCTCTGCGGTACGGCGCCGCGCCTTTAGTAAGAAGGACCGGCGGTCTTGCCGACACCGTAAAGGACTACCATGAACGCACCGGCCGGGGAACGGGTTTTGTGTTCGATGAATATTCGGCAAGCGCCCTTGGCGCCTGTGTCGAGCGCGCTGTTGCCGTATACCACGATCGGAAGAAGTGGACGCGCCTGATGCAGAACGGGATGAAGCAGGACCTTTCCTGGGAGCATTCGGCAAAGGAATATGTGAAGATCTACAGGAAGGCAATGAAAAAAGTAGGTAGCATACAGTAGACAGCAGGCAGGGGGGTACTTTCCCTACCTACTACCTACTACCTACTACCTACTACCTACTACCTACTACCTACTGTCTACTGACTACTGACTACCGTCTACTGACTACTGACTACCGTCTACTGACTTTACGCCATGGAAACAACGGACAAAGCAGAACTGGCCATCCTGAGCGAGATCAGCAGAATCTCGAACTCCTATATCGAGCTGCCCCAGAAGCTCCAGCGCATCATCGAGGTCATTGCGCGGGGCATGGAAAAGGACGGCGCCTCGGTGTTCCTCGTGGACCGCACCGGCAAGGCCGTCACCCTGACGGCCGCCATCGGGTTGAACCAGGAGACCGTGGGCAAGCTCACCTTTCCCTTTGGCGAGGGCATCGCCGGGTGGGTTGCCGAACAGAAAGTCCCGCTCGCCCTGGAGAACCCCTTTTCGGACCCCCGGTTCCAGTACGTGCCTGAAACGGGAATCGAACGCTTCAAATCCCTCACTGCCGCGCCCATCATGGACGAGGACCGCTGCCTGGGCGTGATCTTCGTGCTCTCCACTGCGCCCTGGAGCGCAACGTCCTCGGACATCACGCTCCTCACGACCACGGCAAACCAGATCAGCGGGGTGATCAAGGGCGCGCAGCTTTTCCAGAACATCAAGGACCGCCTTGCCGAGCTGGCGACCATCTATGAAATAGGCATGGCCCTCACCTCCACCCTCGATCTGGAGCAGCTCCTCTCGCTCATCGCAACGAACACCACCCAGGCCCTCCGCGCACAGGGCTGCGCCCTCCGCCTCATGAACCTTTCCGGCGTACGCGCCCCGGCAACTGCGGCGCCGGCGCGGTATGTCAGCGATGCCGTCAGGGACGTGGACGCCCGGCTCGGCGAGGCCGTCGCGGAAAAAACGGCGCGAGAAGGAAGGCCCGTGCTGGTCGAGGACGCCGGCCGGGACCCCCTGCTCGTGAATGCTCCGGGGGCCCCTCCGATATCCATTATCAGCGTTCCGCTCATTTTCCACGATGCCGTGACCGGCGTCATCGCCCTCTACGGAAGACAGGGGGACCGGCCGTTCTCGGAGGACGACCTCCAGTTCCTGGCCACCATCGCGAGCACCGCAGCCGTGGCCATTGAGAACGCCGCCATGTATGAACGCATGGAGGACCTGGCAACGGAGGCGCGGACCCGGGCGCAGGAGCTTGCCATCCTTTATGACATCGGATCGGCCATGAGCGCCACGCTCAATCTGGACCGCCTGCTTCGGATCATCCTGACGGCGGCCACCATGGGCGGCACCGGCCTCGGCTTCAACCGGGCCATGCTGCTGCTGACGAATGAGCGCACCAACACCCTTCAGGGCATGATGGGCGTGGGACCTGCGAGTTGGGATGAGGCGGGCCGGGCCTGGGGAGAGGTTTCGCGCAAACACAAGAGCCTGATGGAATGGATCCAGACGGGGGAGCTCTTTGAACACCGGGACTCGGAGCTGAACGCCCTTGCGCGGAGCATCAGGGTCCCCCTCGACCACGGCGAGGGCGTACTCGCCCTCACGGTGCTCGAAAAAAAGGCCTTCAACATCCTCGACGGCGCGTCGAGTCCCGTCGTCGGCAAGGAGCTCCGCGAGGCCCTGCGGGTGAACAGCTTCGCGACCGTCCCCCTCATTGCAAAGGACAAGGCCATCGGCGTTATCCTCGTCGACAATATGTTCACCATGCGTCCGATCACCGACCACGACGTCCGCTTCCTCACCATGTTCGCGCACCAGGCGGCCCTGGCCATCGACAACGCCATCATCCATTCCAACCTCGAGACGATGAACAAGGACATGCGCATCATGCATGAGCAGCTTGTCCAGTCGGAGAAAATGGCCGCCCTCGGCGCCATGATGGCGGAGATCACCCACGAGATCAGGAACCCTCTTGTCTCCATCGGCGGCTTTGCGCGGAGGCTTGCGAGAAAGGTCCTGGACGAGGACGCCAAAAAATATATCGATATCATCCTGGGCGAGGTGACGCGCCTGGAGGGGATCATCCACGACAACCTCTCGTACATCAAGGACATCTCCACTCAATTGCAGCCCGGCGACCTCAACGCCGTGGTCCGGGAGGTCATCGCGCTGTACGATGACGAGCTCCGTCAGAGGAGCATTGCCCTCGTGAAGAGCCTGTCGGAATCCCTGTCCCCTGTCCTGATCGATCTCCAGCAGATCAAGCAGGCCGTCATCAACATCGTCACCAACGCCATGGAGGCCATGGAGAACGGCGGCATCCTCGGGATCAGGACATACCCCGTGGAGGGAGGCCGGGAGGCTGCGGTCGAGATCAGCGATACGGGGCCGGGCGTCTCGGCCGAGGCCATGCACAACCTGTTCAACCCCTACTATACCACCAAGGCGCGGGGCACCGGACTGGGCCTTCCCATCACCCACCGGATCGTCAAGGCGCACAGAGGCACGATCCAGTTCAAAAACAAAGAGGCCGGCGGAGCATTGTTCACGATCAGAATTCCCTACGGGCCGGGCAGGGGCGCATAGTCAAGGTTAAACCAAGGAGGATGGACATGAAGAAAATCCTGGTTGTGGACGATGAGGAGAACATCCGCAAACTCTACAAGGAAGAGCTGGAGGAGATGGGCTACGAGGTCACGGCCGCTTCCGACGGGGCCCTGGCCCTGGCGGCAATGGACGCAGCGAAGTTCGACCTCGTCACCCTCGACATGCGCATGAAAGGCATGGACGGGATCGAGACGCTGCGCAGGCTGAAGGAGAAGGACAGCGCCGTGCCCGTTGTCATTTCCACCGCCTACGAGGAATACAAGCACGATTTCGGAAGCTGGGCCTCCGACGCGTACATCGTCAAGTCCGCGGACACCGCCGCGCTCCGGGACGCCGTTAAAAAGATACTGGGATGATGCGGGAAGTCGAGATAACCGTCGAGAAGCTCGTCCACGGCGGCATGGGAATGTCGCGGCTCCAGACCGGCCAGACGGTGTTCGTGGCCGGCGTTCTGCCGGAAGAGCGGGCCCTCGTTCGCATCGTCAGAAGAAGAAAAGGAATTTTTGAGGCCGTGCCGGTGAGCATCATCACCCCGTCACCGGACCGCATCGCCCCGCCCTGCGCAGGGGAAAAGCAGTGCACCGGCGCCACCTGGCCGCACATCGCATATCCGGCGCAGCTCAGGTACAAGCAGGAGATCCTGCTGGACACCCTCCGGAGAATCGGCGGCATGGAGCCGAAGAGGCTGCTGCCGATCCTTCCATCGCCGCGCACCGACCACTACCGTCTCCGCACCCAGTTCAACGTCCGCACAACGGACGGGATGCAGCGCATCGGTTTTTTCCGCCAGGGCACGTATCAGCTCATCGAGGTGGAAGACGCCTTTCTGCTCCATCCGCTCATCAACAAGACACTGAACGGCATCAGGAGCCTTTCCAGTCGCCTGCCGGCTCTGACGGAAATTCATATCAACGTGAGTTCAACGGAAGAAGTGCACGTTCTTTTTTTCAGCCGGCAAGAATCTTATCCCCCCATGGACCAACTCCTTGCAGAGCTTAAAAAATGGTCGCCTGAGGTCATCGGCATTTCCGGGTTTGTTGCCAGGAAGAAGGTCTTCTCCCTCGGCAGAAATTATCTCACCCTGGTCATGGATGGCATGACGTTCCGGGCGACGGAAGGAAACTTCTTTCAGGTCAACTGGGAGCAGAACAGGAACATGGTAAGGACCGTGCTGGACTTCGCCGGGCTCACCGGCGGCGAGACCGTGCTCGACCTCTACTGCGGCATCGGCAACTTCTCTTTGCCGCTCGCAAAGAAAGCAAAGACCGTGATCGGCATCGAATCCGGCTATGCAGCTATTGAAGATGCTCGGAAAAACGCGGCGTTGAATGAAATAGCAAATGTGGAATTCATTGCCGATGACATGGAGAAGGGTTTAAAAACATTGATCCGGAGAAAAATGCGGGCGGACGTTATCGTCCTCGACCCGCCCCGGGCCGGCGCCACGCTCAAGACCCTGGAGCGCGTCCTCGCCTTCGTCCCGCGGAAGATCATCTACGTCTCGTGCAATCCTTCGACCCTGGCGAGGGACCTGAAATACTTCCACCTCTTCGGCTTCCGCCTCGACCGTCTCCAGCCCGTGGACATGTTCCCCTATACCTATCATATCGAGTGTGTGGCGGAGATGGTGAGGGGGGGGTAGTGCGGTTATCTTTTATTGTATTTCACGGCATTGTCTTTGGCCGGGTCCACGGGGTACTTCTTCGCGTTCTTCTCGATCTTTTCGATGACCGCCTGCTCAATGTCCACGTTCAATTTGTCCGCCGGACGGACAAGGTAGATGAGCACGTCCGCGATCTCCTCCCGCACCAGACCCATGTCCTTTTCAGAGTTGACGACCTGCTTCGACTGCTCATCCGTCAGCCACTGGAAGATTTCGAGCAGCTCCGCCGCCTCCGCTGCCAGGGCCATGGAGCGGTTTTTCGGGGTATGGAATTGGTCCCCGTTGCGTTCTTTGGCAAAATCAGCAAGGCGTTTCTGAATATCAGCAACATTCATGATAAATATTCCATCAAAGGGTCGCAGCTCGCGCGCCAAGCGCAACAAGATTAATGTTTGCATCGTTGTCCAAGGTCGTAAAAGGCTTGCCCCTGGCAGCCAGCTCATGGCAAAAGGCTTCAATCTTTTCGCCTTCGGCTGCATGTGCGACGAAAACATCATCCGCAATCGCAGCCACGAAACGATTTCTGATCAGCGCCGTCTCAGCCGTCATCCGTTTATCTTTTTCTGGAAACGCGGAAAGGAACAGAAGGCGGCTTTCCGCCAGCGGTGTTCTATACTCCGCCTTGAGCCGCATGGTCTCGATGCTTCTGGCCGGACAGACGATCACAGGCTGTCTGCCTCTGAGCAAGATGGACAGGCATTCCTGCTCCATGGGCGAATGAAAACCGCCGATCACCGTTATTCCTTCGTTGCGCCACTTCTTCGCCAGATCGTAGGTCTTGATGATCAGATCGCCGGGGCACTTGGAGGAGCAGAAAAAGGCGGCCTTCTTCTCTTTGAGAATATCGAGGTTCCCCAGAACGGCGACTCGTTCCGGTGTCTGATCGGCGAGATATTTCCTGAGCCCCACTGGAAAACCAGGATCGCTCTGATTGAGATATACAATGCCCATAGTTATGGAATTCTCTTGCAGCCGGGATATATCATTTTGCTCTAAAAACCCCTTGACAGTCGTAATAACATATGTCAATATGTAATTACATCATCTACCAATGGTGGTAGAAGGAGATCGGGGGCCGCTCATAGAATATATGGGCGGTCGCTGCTTTTTTACAGCATTTTTTCATATTTCCGGCGCAGTTCCGCTCTTTTCCCGAAGTTCATACTCTTGACATCGATGATAATAAGCTGTACTATTTATCCATGAAAGCACATGCTCAATATATTACCGACGAAAAAGGAAAAAAGAAAGCCATTATCCTTGACCTCAAGGAGTATGAAAAACTCATCCATGCCCTTGAGGATCTTGAGGATAGGAAAGCCTTCCTCTCCGTCGTCCGCGAGAAAGCCATCCCGTACGGCGAAATCGAATCCCGCCTGAAGAAATCCAAGCGCCTCTGATGTATACGCTCCTCGCCAAACCAACCGTCGAGAAAGACTTGCGCGCTATACGTCCAGAGGACCTCGTGGTCCTGAACGATAAAATCAAGTCACTCGCCGAACAGCCCCGGCAGCATAAAACCGAAAAGCTCAGAGGCGTCGAAGGATACCGGCTTCGAGTCGGGAAATATCGAATTCTCTATGACATCGACGAACATGCGAAAACCGTGACCATCCACCGCGTGCAGCACCGAAAAGAAGTATACCGCTGAGCATTGTTTCGACACATTGAACTCCACTCCGCGCTGCAATTCGGGATCATGCATTGATCTCCGGCTGGAATCTATTCCACAGCCATCTCGATTTTCCTACGTCTCGTCTTATGCAATCTGAAATCCGCAATCCGCAATCAGAATGCCGCCTTTTCACATCTCACAGAATCAATTCGATGTCGCGTCCAAAGAAACCGGTCTTTGATCCATCCCGCCGCAATGCACTCTGAGAACGAACGTCCCCGAAGTTCTTTACGTCCCCGAAGTTCTTTAAGTCCGCAAGGATCGAAGTTATTCTTCCTTTTGAGTGTAGGAGCCTTCTATTTCTTCGAGAACTGCGGACAAATCAATCCGACTGTCGGATTCAATAAGTTCCCCGGTCTGCAGATGCTTGTGGTGAGGAAACGTCTTCAACTTCTTTGCATGGGGGTCGGGAGAATTATCGTATCGGAAGATGACGATTCCCGACCGCCGGTGGTTATAGCCGTACAGGTATTTTTCGACGGCCTCCCCCTTGCTTTCGATGAATTCCTTGAAGTCGAGGGCGGTCCCGTTCCTGAATTCTATGATGCCGGAAAGAAAGGCGATGTCATGGGTTTTTCTGTCGATGGTAAAGGTGTAGGAGGACACGAACGAGTTTGAGGCGATGCGGGCTTCCAGTGCGCCAATATACTTATCGATACTCAAAGCTGATCTCCTCGAGCGATTTCAGCCTGCCCTGCAATCGCCGCAGGGACTCAATCTCACCCTCCCATTCCACAAGGATCATGTCGTCAACCGAGCCGTAAAGCCGCTGCCGGTCAAACGAGCCGTATTTTGCCTCGAACTCTTTTAGCTTTTGCTCGATCTTTTCCACGGTCCTTCTGAGCAGGTGGATCTCCGTATCAATGGCGAATTTTATCTTTTCGCGCGCCCACGTGTCGTCGGTTTCGATAATAAGCTTTGTCATGGCACTCACCTCCGCATATGTGATAATTCTACCAGAATACCCCTGTAAAATCAATCGCTGATACTGAACCTCTGTTTTGCATCCCACAAAATCAATTCGATGTCGCGTGCAAAGAAACAGGCCTTTGATCCATCCCGCCGCAAAGCACTCTGAGAACGAACGTCGCCAAGGTTGCTCCGTCCCCAAGGTTGCTCAATGCGGCAGGGCATCAAGGAGGCTGCGCTCTTTCCCGAACATGAGCAACCCGGCAAGCGTCAGGCCCTCTTCACCGGTTTTACGATCTCTTCGCAAACCGCCCAGGCGTTCCAATAAGTCTAAATCACTGAGGGCAAGGAAGGGGTGGCCCGAATCATGGGACGCGAAACGGTTCCGGTAAGCGCTCAGAGTTTCAGGATCGATATCGCTGAGGTCGAACCCGTCAAGAATCTTCGCGTCCTGAGGTACCTCGGATGCGTCCCGCAGCATCTGACGCACTTCCGCTTCGGTGCAGCGGTAGTCACCTTCATAATTCCGTTTGTACGTCCCAGTGAGCGGATTGCCATTAATGAATACCGGTCGTTGCTGTCGCACGGCACGCGGAACATGGATAATGATGATTTTACGACCGCCAGCGGAAAGAACATGGACATCGGACTCGGAACAGATGGGCGGAGAAAGCTTCTGCGGGTTATTATGCGAATCCCAGAAGGTCTTCATCAGCGCTTCCGGTTTACGGATACCGGCAAGCTCAAATTTTTCTCCCGTCTGTGTTATCCCGAGGACAATATATCCGCTTTCAGTATTTGCAAACGCAGAGACCGTTTCCCAAAGGGACTTCGGCAGTCCCCCTTCGGCTAACTTGAATTCGACATCCTGGTCTTCGCCGATGTCCAACTGTTTTAATATTTCATCGATATTCACTTACAACTCCACAATGTCTGAACGCGTGAAATGCTTTTTACCTCAAGTATCGCGACACGTTAAAATCGAAACATGTTTTAGCGGTTCGGCGCATTTGGGAAAAGCGCTCTATAACGGCAAAAGCATATCGTTAAACCGTTTCTCGCAATATCTTTTGCAACTTCATCGTGGGCGGCACTTACCAGCTATTGTGGTGGCTTGCTGCCGTGAGCCGGACTGCAAATTTACCGTGACTGCCGCCTCACGCCGCCTTTTCACATCTCTCAGAATCAATTCGATGTCGCGTGCAAAGAAACAGGCCTTTGATCCATCCCGGCGCAATGCGCTCTGAGAACGAACCTCCCCAAAGTTCTGCACAGTGCAACAATATAGACCTGGCCCCAAGAAGTTGTTTGCCTGCATAATTCATTTATTTTCACGGTATTTATATAATTCCCATCGCGCTCCCTTGCCGCGTTTGCCCTTCACCGGCCGGATCATTTTCTTTCTCCGCATTTCCTGAAGAAGGTTGGTAACGAAATTTCTTTTTTGTGACTGGCTGAGAGCATCGGATATTTTGTCCAGCATAAGCTTGTCGAAATCAGCCCGTGTAGCAGTCCCGAACTTGGCAAGGTATTCTTGCACCATCTTCAAGTAGTGTTGTTTATCAAAGGCCCTCTTCCTGATGTAGTCGGCCTTTGTTGCTGAACGGGGTTTGTTCTACGTGAAATTCCGGTTGCTTCAGGAAGGATTCTTCCATCTCCTCGTACATGCGCGGGATGCCCTCCCCTTCTTCCCGCATGATGCCGCGTCAGCCGACACCCGGACCATCAGGGGATTGCGGCTGGCATGAATTCGCTTGCGAAGGTCCGACAGGAGAATTCACAGCTCGAGAATGGGGAACCCGATTGTCTTTACCAACGTTGTAAGCCGTTTGTCCGCGCAGACAAAGGTAATGTCCTTCTCGGCGACAATGGATAGCGTGGCGATCTGCAAAGCGTCCAGGGAGAAGAGATGATTGATCCTGCCGTGCGCGCCCAGAATATCCATGGCCGCATCAACGATGAAAGAGGCGACGTGAACAACGACGAAACGGATGGCGCAGTCCGCAAAAAAACGGTCCCTCACTGCCGCCAGCGTATCGGCGGTTATCTCGCCCGTTCTCAGTTTCTTGTGAATCGTAGAAAGAAGCTCCACCTTGCTGAGTTCAGAGATCACGATCGCCTCGCCGTCCCGGTACAGCGGAAGGACCCGGTCGCTCCCCGCTTCTTGGTGATACAGCTTGACAATGGCCGACGTGTCGAAGAAATACTGCATCAGCCACGCTCCTGCCGCTCGCGGACAACGTCCTCCGACCACGTCGATTTCGACGAAGCGGTCAGCTTCCGTATCTCCTCCGCCGGCAGCGCCTTCCCCTGCGGGGCCTTTGCCCGCTTCAGGAGCCGTATCTGCTCCGAGAGAACCACAAGTTCATCGGTCCGCAACTCGTCAATGTCTTTTTTTACCATTTCCTTGAGCCCCATGTTCATGACCTCCTCAACACGCTCACCTTTACAAAAATAATAGCATAATTACCAGCTAAAATAAACCGAAATCCTGACTTACCCTCACCATGTGGGCGTCACTTACCAGCTACTGTGGTGGCTCGTTGCCGTGAGCCGGGCTGCATGTCGTGCAGAAATTCCGCGTAATGTACATTCGCATCCGTTATATCCGACATGCCAACCTCCCGTACTGCGCATTTCAATCCGAAATCTGCAATCCAAAATCTGAATGCCGCCTTTTCACAGCTCACAGAAACAATTCGATGCGCGTGCAAAGAAACCGGCCTTTGATCCATCCCGCCGCAATGCGCTCTGAGAACGATGTCCCCAAAGTTTCCTCCAACTTCTATCAAACAATCATCAAACAAAAGCGACAGACATATCCGCTTGATATTATAGAGCTTAATCGCTGACGAACTTCGACTGCAATCCCATGAAAAGCCGTTTATCAAGCAATGCCCTCCCCTTGGGCGCTGAATGATCGGAATGTTTTATTCATTCTCCACGAAGTTGTAAAATATGGACACTTATTTGGATAAAAGCATCCAAATAATCCGCCAAATAACCTTTACTGCAAAACATTTTCAACCGCCACCGCGCACTGGCTCCATGACCACCCGGAACTGAGGTAGGATATATTCTCCGGCAATTCCACTTTAATAAACTACCCCGCCGCAAGCAGCGGGGTATTGGTTAGAACAACATCAGTTGATG
>CAKKPG010000020.1:0-5017 GCA_919901555.1 Nitrospiria bacterium
TATAATTCAAACTAAAAAACACAAACTAAAAAACATTTTGACTTTGCGACCTGTCTGTGATATAAGGGCAGGCACAACTGAATAACGACCACACTCAGGCTAAGGGAATCCCGTGAGAATCGGGAGCGGACCCGCCGCTGTAATCCCGGCCCTGCGTCAGCAGGGTCGACCACTGTCATAAGAAGCCACTGGCCGTACAGGCTGGGAAGGCTGACAGATGGGGGAGAGCCAGAAGACCTGCCTGCGTGTTCTCGCACAATCTTCGGAGCTAAGATCTTGTGTGGGTTAATAGAGCACATTATTAATCCCCAGTCTTCCTGCGAAGGCTGGGGATTTTTATTTACAGTACTACTTGAGGAATAAGAGAATGGAAAGGGGTGCGATTCCCCTGCTGTCGCGCAACTGTGATGGAAACGAAAGCCGATCGTGCCACTGTCCCGAGGGGGATGGGAAGGCCGGCAAGTAGGTTGTCCTGAGCCAGGAGACGTCTTATTCCAATCTTCGCGCCGAAGGAGAATGCCATGGTTGTTACACGATACTCCGGGTCGTCATAGGCGCCTGGTTTGATGCTGTCAGTTGGTGAACAAGAGGTGGTAGCAGTATCAATCAAGGCGCACATAACTGCAAGGAGCGGACCTATGACAACACAAATAGAGCTTGCCCGCAAAGGGCTTATTACTCCGCAGATGGGAGCAGTCGCCGCAGCGGAGGATGTAACACGTGACTACGTTAGAACCATGGTGGCGGAGGGGAAGATCGTCATCCCCTGGAACACCATCCGGAAACCGAAGGCGGTCGGCATCGGTAAAGGGCTCCGAACGAAGATCAACGCGTCGATCGGCACCTCGTCGGACATTATCGACTACGCGGCGGAGACCAGAAAGGCGAAAACCGCCGAGGCGGCAGGCGCGGACACGCTCATGGAGCTTTCCGTGGGCGGCGACCTGGACCGGGTGCGGCGCGAGGTGATCGCGGCCGTGGAACTTCCCGTCGGGAACGTTCCCCTGTACCAGGCCTTTTGTGAGGCCGGTCGGAAGTACGGTGACCCGAACAAGCTCGATGAAGAAATGCTTTTCGACCTGATCGAACAGCAGTGCGTAGACGGAATCGCCTTCATGGCAATTCACTGCGGCATCAACCTCTATACCATTGAACGCTTAAGAAAGCAGGGATACCGCTACGGCGGCCTGGTGAGCAAGGGCGGGGTGAGCATGGTCGCCTGGATGCTTGCCAATAACCGGGAGAATCCTTTATACGAGAAATTCGACCGCGTCGTCTCCATCCTGAAAAAATACGACGTGGTGCTCTCGCTCGGCAACGGTCTCAGGGCAGGGGCGATCCATGATTCCTCAGACCGGGCGCAGATACAGGAACTGATCATCAATTGCGAGCTTGCGGAGATCGGCAGGGACATGGGGTGCCAGATGCTGGTTGAAGGGCCGGGACACGTGCCGCTCGACGAGATCGAGGGAAACATCCAGCTCCAGAAGCGGATGAGCGGCGGCGCTCCCTACTATATGCTCGGCCCCATATCCACGGACGTGGCGCCGGGCTTCGACCATATTACCGCGGCCATCGGCGCAGCGCAATCGAGCCGCTACGGCGCAGATTTGATCTGTTATATCACGCCTGCCGAGCATTTGGCCTTGCCCAATGAGGACGACGTGCGCCAGGGCGTGCAGGCTGCTAAAATTGCCGTCTACATCGGCGATATGAACAAGTATCCGGAAAAAGGAAGAATACGCGATAAGGAGATGAGCAAAGCGCGCCGCGACCTCGATTGGGAAAAGCAGTTCCAGCTCGCGCTCTATCCCGAGGAAGCAAGAGCAATTCGTCAAAGCCGCATGCCGGAGCATGAAGATTCCTGCACCATGTGCGGGAGTTTCTGCGCAGCAAAGGGAGCTGCAAGACTTTTTACCGATGACCTGAAGTTGAGCGGAAAGTTATAGCGCCGGTCATCGTAGAACGGGTTCACAAGGAGCAGGTGTGGCCAAGGCATTAATGATACAGGGGACGGGCTCCGGCGCAGGCAAGAGCCTGATCACTTCCGCTCTGTGCAGGCTCTTCAGCGACCAGGGGATCAACGTCGCCCCTTTCAAGGCGCAGAACATGGCGCTCAATTCCTCCATCACCGCCGAAGGCGGGGAGATCGGAAGGGCGCAGGCCCTCCAGGCCCGGGCAGCGCGGGTGGAGTCTACGAATGATATGAACCCGATCCTGCTGAAGGTATCGGGAGAGTCCGGTTCCCAGGTCATCATTCAGGGCAAGGTCCACACCACCATGAAGGCCCGGGAGTATTATGCCTTCAGGGACGAGGCGTGGAAGGCGGTGGCTGAGTCCTTCAAGAGGCTCTCGCGGGAACATGACCTCATCGTCATCGAAGGCGCCGGGAGCCCGGCGGAAATCAACCTCATGGACGTGGACATCGTCAATATGGCCATGGCGAAACACGCCAAGGCGCCGGTTCTCCTCGTCGGCGACATCGACAAGGGCGGGGTCTTCGCCTCGCTCTACGGCACGGTAAAGCTGCTCGGCAGGGACAGCAGGTATATCAAGGGGTTCGTGATCAACAAGTTCCGGGGGGACCGGGCCATCCTTGACCCGGGACTCGACATGATCCGGGACCTGACCGGCAAGCGCGTTATCGGGGTCCTTCCTTATGTGCATGATATAGGGCTTCCTGAAGAGGACGGGCTGGCGCTCGCCCGGAAGTCAGATGCCGGAAGTCAGAAGTCGAAAAAAGAGAAGATAAAAATAGTCGTCGTACGGCTGAAGTATATTTCCAACTTCACTGACTTCGATCCTCTTGAACTGGAGCCGGATGTCGAGGTCCTGTATTCCGAGAAGCCTACGGAGATCGAGAACGCAGACATCGTTATCATTCCCGGTTCGAAGAACACTGTTGAGGACCTTCTGCTATTAAAGAAGAAGCATCTCGATGACAGCATCAGAAAAGCCCATGGAAAGGGCGTCCAGATCATCGGCATCTGCGGCGGATACCAGATGCTCGGCAGGAGGATCTATGATCCTTTCTGCGTCGAAAATTCTGAAAAAGAGGTCAATGGACTGAGGCTCCTGAACATCGAGACCACATTCAATGCTACCAAGACGACCTGCAGGGTAGAGGCGGAAGTGTTGCGGAATGTGGAGTGCAGAGTGCGAAGTGCGGAATGGAAAATCGGAGATATCTTAAAAGGGTATGAGATCCACATGGGCACGAGCACGGGCGATATCGGATTATTTCAATTACGTAGGGTTTCTCCTGACTCCGAACTCGTTAAAGACGGTTCGATGAACGGGAACTGCTGGGGTACCTATCTCCATGGGATTTTCGAAAACGACTCCTTCAGGCAGGGGATCATCAATCAGGTGAGGATAGCGAAGGGGCTGCTTCCTTTAGATTCTCCTGTGAATTATAGTGAATTCCAGGAAAAGGCCCTTGACCGTCTGGCAGCAATGGTCAGGGACAATATTGATATGGGTTTTATCCAGAGGATGATAGCATGATGAACAGAACCATAGATATGCTGCCCTCCTCCTGTTGTTCTCCTTTGGCAGGGGAAACTGGTTCTTTGCAGACCCTGCAGCCGGTCATGAAAGAACACGGCGGCAACATCTACCGGGCTTCCGAGGAAACGGGCATTCCGGTGAGCGAGATCATTGATTTCAGCGCGTCCATCAATCCTCTCGGCGTTCCGGACACGGTGACTCAGGTAATAAAAGATACTATCAATTATCTTCCCCATTACCCTGAGCCCTTTGCAGAGCAGCTTTCGAATCACCTCGGCAGGCATCTGGACATTGATCCGCACATTATCCTGTGCGGCAACGGCAGCACAGAACTGATCTATCTGGTTGTAAGAGCACTGGCGCCTCGGAGAGTGCTCATTCCCGCGCCGACCTTCTCGGAATATGAGCGGGCATGTGCGCTACAGCGCGGGACAACCTGTGTGCGATATGCCTTGTCGCGGGAAAACAACTTTGATCTCGACCCAGACGAATTTATCGCTGCCATGGCCGGATGCGACATGGCCTTTCTGTGTAATCCCAATAATCCCACGGGAAGGCTGCTGAGCAGGGGCGCCGTCCTTGCCCTAGCACAAGCCGCGGAGCGATTATCATGCTATCTCGTGGTAGACGAGGCCTTTATCGATTTCGCGTCGGATCACTCGGTGGTCCATGAGGCGGCGAACAATTCTCATCTCATCGTATTAAGATCGCTCACGAAATTTTATGCGCTCTCGGGCCTGCGGGTCGGCTATGGGGTCTTTCCGCAATCTTTGATGAGTCTCATGAAAAACCACAAAGAGCCCTGGACCGTCAACACGCTTGCCCAGAAGGCCGGGATGACGGCGATCAATGACAAGGCCTATCAGGAAAAGACCGCGGCCGCGATTGCAGAAGGGAAAGAATTCCTTGAAAAGGGTTTGATGGCCTTAGGGATCGATTATATCCCTTCGACGGCGAATTATTATTTGATACGGTTGGATCAGGCGCTGCAGATTATTGTCTCACTGCGGAAAAAGGGTATTCTCGTAAGGGACTGCTCCAATTTCGCGGGACTCGACGGGTCCTCTATCCGTATCGCAGTGCGGTCCCTCCGGGAGAACGCAGTATTGCTGAAGGAGCTTGCAAGGTCATGCGCGCCATAGTCATCGCAGGGACGCACAGCGGATGCGGGAAGACGACCGTGACCCTCGGCATCCTCGCAGCTTTGAGGAAAAAGGGACTCACCGTACAGCCTTTTAAAATCGGGCCTGACTTCATTGACGCGGGGCTTCATCGGCTTGTCGCGGACAGACCGTCGAGAAACCTCGATCAGTGGATGTGCGGACAGGACTACGTTATCGATTGCTTTATGAAGCACGCCGCGGATGCCGACATAGCAGTGATCGAGGGCGTGATGGGAATGTACGACGGCGATTTCAGCACAGCGAGCCTCGCGCACCTGCTCCAGACGCCGGTCATCCTTGTGGTGGACGCCTACGGCATGGCCGAGAGCGCGGGGGCTGTGGTG
>CAKKPG010000020.1:5117-33579 GCA_919901555.1 Nitrospiria bacterium
GGTCATCCTTGTGGTGGACGCCTACGGCATGGCCGAGAGCGCGGGGGCTGTGGTGAAAGGATTTTCGGAATTCGGAATTCGGAATGCGGAATGCGGAGTTAAAGGCGAGAATCCGAAATTCGCCGGCGTGATCTTCAATCGGGTTGCTTCTGAGAACCACTACAAAAGACTGAAAGAAAGCGTCATCAATGTGCCTGTGCTTGGGTATCTCCCGAGGGACCTGAACTTCGAGATCCCGCACCGTCATCTGGGTCTCACGATCGCCGAGGAAAACCCAATTGCATTCGCCAGTCTTGACAAACTTGCCGATGCCGTTATGACTCATATCGATATCGATACGCTTTATAAATCGGGGAATCAGGGAATCGACGAGAAGCATCCGCATCAGGACAGATGCATCCGCATTCCGCATTCCGCATTCCGCATTGCAGTCGCCTATGACAAGGCATTCAGCTTTTATTATGAAGACAACCTGGATTTGTTGCGCGATGCCGGCGCTGAGATCATCCGGTTCAGCCCTCTCTCTGATCCGGCGATCCCTGATGCTGCAGATGCCGTTTATATCGGCGGCGGTTACCCCGAGTTCCATGCCTCCGCGCTCTCCCGCAATACCTCCATGCTTGGCTCGGTAAGCGCATGGGCCGATGCAGGGAAACCGCTGTATGCCGAATGCGGGGGACTGATGTATCTTTCGCAGGGCATTCGCGACTTTGACAACACGCTCTTTGCCATGGCAGGCGTGTTCCCCTTCGAGACGCGGATGATGAAGAAGCCGCGCCTGGGCTACCGCGAGATCGTCTTGAACGAAGACTGCATCCTGGGAATCAGGGGGGAGAAGTACCGGGGGCACGAATTCCATTATTCGGAGATAGATGAGATCCAATTGCAAAATGCGGATTGCGGAATGCGGAATGAAAAGACTGAAAGAACGGCTCACGCAATGAGGGCGGTACTGGAGATTTACTCTGTTCGAGACTCTCATGGTCGGGAAACGGGAACAGAGGGGTACCGGTTCCGGAACACTCTCGCCAGCTACATCCACGTCCATTTCGGCAGCAGCAGCCATATGGCGCAGCAGTTCGCAGCTTTTGTCAAAGGAGAAAGGACCGCATGAAGGAGAGCATATTACTTTTGGGCCACGGAAGCCCGAAAAAGGAGGCGAACAAGCTGGACCAGGTGGCGAAGATACTGCACGGCATGCTGCACGCCGGATGCGCGGAGAACTGCGTCAGCGTTGCGTACCTCCAGTTTGCAGAACCGGGCATCATGGATACCATCAAGGGACGTGTTGAACAGGGGGCAAAGAAGATCATCCTTCACCCTTTTTTTCTGAGCGCGGGGATGCATGTGACCAAGGACATCCCCGAGATGATTGAGGAGGCGCGGGGGCTCTATCCAGACGTGGAGTTCATCTATACCGAGCCCCTCGGCACCCACGAAAAACTGGCCCACATCGTGATGGAGAGGATCAGCGCCGCGGAGCAGTTGGCGCCCGCAGACATAGAAAAGAGAAGCTTCGATATCCTCTCGGCAGAGGCCGACCTGAGCGGCATTCCGTTTGATCGTCTTCCCATCGTGCAGCGAGTGATCCATGCCACCGCGGACTTTGATTTCAAGAACACGCTGACGTTCCATCCCGATGCCGTCGCGCAGGGGCTTGCGGCGATCAAGGCGGGGAAAAACATCCTGACCGACGTGGAGATGGTGAAAACAGGGATCAACAAAAAATGGCTTTCCCAATGGGGAGGCTCGGTCATTTGTAGGATTCAGAGCACGGAAGACGGAGCACAGAGCACGGATAAAAGGACAAGGGCGGAGATTGGAATAGAGAAGGCGCTGCGGGAAAATAACAACATCGGCATCATCGCCATCGGGAACGCGCCCTCGGCGCTTATCAAGACTATAGATCTTCTGACAAACTCCGAACCCCCGATAGGGTCATTCGAGGGCAGGCTCCGAACCCCCGATAGGGTCATTCGAGGGCAGGCCCGGAACTCTGAACTGCTTGTAATCGGCGTGCCCGTGGGGTTCGTGAAGGCCGTGGAATCAAAGGCCCTGCTTGCTGTCCAGCAGTTTCCATTCATCACGGCACTGGGGAGAAAGGGCGGCACGCCCGTTGCTGTTGCGATCGTGAATGCTCTCTTAAAAATGGCAAAAGGAGGTGATTGATATGAGATAACGGGATCGAATCAGGCATAGGTAAAATGTAAACACCGGGAATGATGAAGCGGAAAGGGGTGAAACGCCCCTGCTGTCACGCAGCCGTAAAGGGAACGAAAACCCAGCAATAAAGCCACTGTCATGGCGCCACCATGATGGGAAGGCGGGTGAGTAGGCAGCCCTGAGCCGGAAGACCTCTCATTCCCACAACCTCGATGGAAGGAGAAAACATGTTTAAGAGAATCGGTGCGATGACTGTTGTATTTCTCTGGTCAGGAACGGTTTTCGCAGCTCATCCACTCATTACGGACGACACAGGCACGCAGGGCAAAGGAAAGTTTCAACTCGAAGTCAATGGCGAGTATGCTCATGAAGATGAAGACGGTGTAACAGAGGACGCCACCGAAATAGCAACAATGCTGTCCTTTGGAATAGGAGACAACGTGGACGTTGTTCTCGGCATTCCCTGCCAGTATATAAGGGCAAAGGATCCGGGAACCGCGACCCGAGAGAAGGGGGTCTCGGACACTTCCCTTGAACTAAAGTGGCGTTTCTACGAAAAAGACGGTTTGAGTTTTGCCTTGAAACCCGGCCTCACCCTGCCGACGGGCGATGATGCAAAGGGCCTGGGCGCCGGAAAGGCGACGTACGGCCTGTTTTTCATCACCACAAAGGAGATCGAACCCTGGGCATTCCACCTCAATCTCGGATACGGAAGAAATGAAAACAAGGTTGATGAACGAGAGGATATATGGCATGCATCCCTGGCATCGGAGAGAGAGCTTGTTAAAGACCTGAAAGCAGTTGCCAATATCGGCATAGAGACAAATCCCGACAGGACCTCAAGCGCCCATCCTGCGTTTATCCTGGGCGGTTTGATCTATTCCCTGTCGGAGGGGCTCTATGTGGATTTCGGCTTCAAAGGGGGGCTTAACAAGCCTGAGACGGATTATGCGGTCCTTGCGGGAACAACCTTGAGATTTTGAGGAGAGAAAAATGGAAAATCAAGATATAAAAACAAAAATTCAAAAATATAGATTTTTTCTTTTCCTGTTGACTGTATACTGCCTGCTGTTTACTGTTCAGGACGCCCATGCCATGCACATTTCCGAAGGCATCCTGCCCTTTAACTGGGCGGCCTTCTGGTTTCTTGTCGCTCTGCCGTTTGTGGCCTTCGGCCTCTATAGACTCAGGAAACTCTCGGCTGTCGACCTGTCGTTCAAGCCCCTCGTCGGCCTCATGGCGGCGGTGGTTTTTGTCATCTCCTGCATGCCCATCCCGGTGCCCACGGCGGGCACCTGCTCCCATCCGTGCGGAACAGGGATATCGGGGATACTCCTCGGGCCGTTGATCAGCATACTGATCACCGCAGTTGCGCTCTTTATTCAAGCGCTGTTCCTTGCCCACGGCGGTTTGAGCACATGGGGCGCGGATATCGTATCCATGGGCGTGGCGGGTTCTTTTGCCGGCTTTCTCACGTTTCGGGCGCTGCGCAGGGTGAAAATCAACATGGCAATTGCCGGTTTCATGGCGGGGTTGTTCGCGGACTGGGCGACGTATCTCACTACCTCGGTCGAGCTTGCCTCGGGCATACGGGGGGACTCGCCGTTCCTGCCGCTTTTCTGGAAGATCGTCATTGCCTTTATACCCACGCAGCTTCCGCTCGGAATCATTGAAGGCGCAATGACGGCGGGCATGGTCGTCTTACTGTATAAGAAACGGCCCGATCTTCTGGTGAAGATGCGCGTGCTGAAACCGGAGGAGGTGGCGATATGAGAAGAAAGAAGTCAAGAGTCAAAAGTCAGATTGTCTTAGTCTGTGTTCTGTTCTCTGTGTTCTGTTCTCTGGCTGCCTTCGGCAGCGAAAAATGGCCCGGAGTCGACGAATCGGTCGTCGAAAAATTCGCAAAAGAGCACGGCAGGGAGGCTCGGGAGCCGTTTATCAATACGGAGCAGGGCGATCTCCTGCTCTTCGTATTCCTCCTCGCAGGAACAGTCGGGGGATTCGTTGCGGGGTACTATTGGCGGATACTCATAGTTGAAAAAGCGCCGAAAACCAAAAGAGAGAAACAAACAATAACAGGTTGATGCTCCGACGGATGCGCGGGCCGTTTTTCCGGCAGCCAGCGCAGCCGCCTGTTTACGAGGAAAACAGAATGGAACTATTTTCTGAATATTATAAAAAAGACCATGTCCTTTCACGAATCGACGCACGGGTGAAACTCCTCGTTGCCCTGGTCCTTCTGTCCTTGGTCTTGAGTTATAAGGGGTTTGCCCTCCCCGTGCTTGTGACACTGCTCTGCCTCTTCCTCTGCATCAGGATGCGGATCCCATTGCGGGTTTTTGTCATGAGGTTTTCCGAGCCCCTGTTCATAGCCGTTGTCGTGGTCCTTCTGAAACTTTTTTTCTCCGGAGAAGACGCGCTTTTTTCCACAAACATCATGGGTCTCAAGGTTGTCGCTCATACGGACGGTCTTATGGAAGGACTGCTGATAGGCGGCAGGATAATCGGCGCCGTGTCCGTGGTCGCGATGCTGGGATTTGCCACGCCGTTTACCGAGTTCATGGCGGGCCTTTCATGGTTCAGGGTGCCGAAAGGCTTTATCGAGATATTGATGTTTGCCTACCGATATATCTTTGTGCTTTTTGAGGATGCGCAGGTAATCTACCAGTCCCAGAAAAACCGTCTCGGCTACTCAAACGTCAGGCGTGGCTTGAGCTCCTTCGGGACGCTGGCGGGCTCCCTCACGATCCGGGCCTTCGACCACAGCCAGAGCACCACCGTCGCCATGGTCCAGAGGGGATATGACGGCGGCATGCCGATGCTCAGGCACAAGTCGTTTAAATCATCGGAGATTTTCGCGTCAGCGCTCTTTCTCATAGTCATGGGAGTGATATGGAGAATATAACAATGGGGCAGGGATCAGGGGTCATGGGTCAGAAGAGCGCGGATATTCGCCTGTCGGTCGCCATCGATATCTTTGCCTATGCCGACGGGACGCAGGCCCTGGGCGGCATAACGCTCGAGGTGCGGAAAGGGGAGTTCATCGGCATCCTGGGATCGAACGGCTCCGGCAAGACGACCCTCCTTAAGATCATGGACGGCTTAATGAAGGACTACCAGGGGAGGGTCCTGCTTGATGGAGCGGACGTGAGGAAACTCTCTCCGAAGCAGATCTATCAAAAGGTCGGCCTCGTGTTCCAGAACCCCGACGACCAGCTCTTTGCTCCGACGGTGTTCGAAGACGTGGCCTTCGGGCCCTTGAACATGGGGTTCGGCGAGGACGAGGTCTCCCGCCGCGTAACCAGCGCCCTGAATGCCGTGGATATGGACGGCTTTGCCGGAAAGTCCATCCACAATTTGAGCTTCGGCCAGAAGAAACGGATCTGCATCGCCGGCCTCCTGGCCATGGGGCACGAGATTCTGCTGCTCGATGAGCCGACCGCCGGTCTGGACCCCATGGGCGAATACAAGATGATGGGCCTGTTGACAAGGCTGAACCGGGAGCAGGGGGTGACCATTGTGATGGCGACCCACAGCGTGGACCTGGTACCGCTGTTCCTCAACGCGCTCTATATCCTGAGCAGAGGGCGGATCGTGCGGGGCGGCCCTCCGGCAGAGGTGTTCACCGCACCCGAGGACATGGCGCAGGTGAAGCTCCGGCTCCCCCATATTGCAGAGCTGATCTACCGGCTGAAGAACGAAGACGGGATGAACTTCGAAAAGGTCCCGCTCACCATCGGCGAGGCGCGGCGGGAGATCATCAAGGCAATGAAGGACAGTCATGCATAAGGGATATATCCAGGTCTATACCGGTCATGGCAAGGGCAAGACCACGGCCGCGCTGGGTCTGGCTGTCAGGGCCGCAGGCGCAGGGCTCAGGGTGTTCATCGCGCAGTTCATCAAAAAGCGGAAATGCAGCGAGCATGTATTGCTCGAAGAGCTCAGCGACAGGATAACGGTGACGCAGTACGGCAGGGGACTCATCATGGGCGGAAAGCCCTCCCCGGCGGATATCAAGGCTGCACAGGACGGATATGCGGAAGTCAAAAATGTTCTGCTCTCAAAGGAATACGATGTCGTGATTCTCGACGAGGCGAACGTGGCTGCCCATTACGGGTTGATCACGGTGCAGGACCTCCTTGCGCTCATGACGGCAAAGCCGAAGAACGTTGAGCTGGTGATCACCGGCCGGTATGCGAACAAGAAGGTCATCGATGCAGCAGACCTGGTGACGGAGATGCGCGAGATTAAGCATTACCATGGACAAGGAGTACATGCGCGGCGTGGAATCGAGAAATAAAAACCTTCGGTCGGGATACACCACCGGCGCCTGCGCAGCGGCAGCGGCGAAAGCGGCGACGCTCTTCCTAATGCGGAATTCGGAATGCGGAATGCGGAATGCAGGCACGATCGAGCATGTCGAGATACCGTTTCCGGACGGGAGTAGAATACAGTTCAAAGTTCAAAGTTCAAAGTTCAAAAGGGAAGGTTCGCGGTCTGTTGCCGAAGCCACGGTGATCAAGGACGCGGGGGACGATCCGGATGTGACGCATGGGGCGGAGATAGTAGCTACTGTTCAGAGTTCAGAGTTCGGAGTTCAGAGTGCTGTATGTCCTGAAATTATGATTAAAGGCGGAAAGGGAGTGGGGAGCGTTACAAAGCCCGGCCTCGCCGTGCCGATGGGAGAAGCGGCGATTAATCCCGTTCCGAGGAAAATGATCAGAGAAGCGGTAAGGGAAGCGATATTAGAGTTCGGAGTTCCCCCGATAAAGACATTCGAGGGCAGGCTGCGTTCGGTGCTCGGAGAAAAAAAACCGAATTCCGAATTCCGCATTCCGAATTTGGAAGTAACCATCTCCGTTCCCGCAGGTGAGGAGCTTGCAAAGAAGACCCTGAATCATAGACTCGGGATTATCGGCGGCATCTCTATCCTCGGCACCACGGGCATTGTGCGCCCCGTGTCCGCCGAAGCATGGACCGCGACCATCACGGCGTCGATGGACGTGGCTCAGGCGATGGGACACAGCGTGGTGGTCCTTTCCTCGGGAAGGACGTCTGAGAAGGCGCACATGAGGAAGTTTCATTTCCCTGATGAATCATACGTGATGATGGGCGATTATATCGAGTTTGCGCTCGTAGCAGCAAAACAACATGGGTTTCGGGAGATCCATCTCTGCGCCCAGTGGGCCAAGATGGTCAAGACGGCGATGTCCATGCCCCAAACTCATGTCAGGCATGGGGCGCTTGATGTGAAAAAGGCAATGGAGTTCTTAAAGAGCATGGCGCATAGCGCAGAGGGTATGGATCGGGAGTTCAATACCGCGCGGGAGATGTACGAATATATTCATTCGCAAATGAAAAAGAACGCCGGGGGGATATTCACGACAGTTTGTCAGGCGGCAAAGAGATACTGCGAGGAGATCACGGAAGGGTTGCCGGTATCCACCCATCTTGTGTCATACGAGGGAATTATCGTTGCAGAGAGCGAATAAACTATGCGTCATTGGTATCGGGTACCGGCCACTGAACAACGGGGCGCAGGAGGTCCTGCGAGCAGCCGATGTCATCCTTGCGTCAAGCAGGCTTTTTGACGTTTTCAAACGGTATGACGAGTATGATGTGGTCAAGGACCGGATCAAGGTCATCAACAATGTGGATGCGACCATTGATTTTATCAGGACAGCACTCCGAACTCCGAACGCTGAACTCCGAACTATTGTCTTGCTTGCGTCCGGCGATCCCCTGTTCTTCGGCATCGGCAGGAGGATGCGGGAGGAATTCGGTAAAGAAGCGGTGGAGATTCTGCCGGACCTGTCGAGCGTTCAAGAGGCCTTTGCGCGGATCAAGGAGCCCTGGGATGACGCGCTTCTGATCAGTCTTCATGGCGGCCCGGACCCGGAGAAGAGAAGAAGACTGCCGTACGAGCTGAGCGATATTCCGTCTCTGCTTGAGATGCACAGGAAAATCGCCATTCTTACCGATAAACAGAATAACCCGACTGAGATAGCAAAAGTATTTAACTCCGAACTCCGAACTCAGAACTCTGAACTTATCATGTACGTCTGTGAAAAACTCGGCTACCCTGACGAAAAGATCACGAGGGGGACCCCCGAGGAGATTGCGTCGGCGTCTTTCTCCGACCCGAATGTGGTGATAATAATGAAAGAAGGGGTCAGGGGGCAGGGGGCAGGAGTAAAAAATCAGAATAAAGAAACGACATTCGGATTGCGGGAAGGTGACATCCTGCATGAGCGGGGACTCATCACCAAAGACGAAGTGAGGGCCGTGACCCTGCACAAACTTTGTCTGCCGCAGGATGGCGTGCTCTGGGACATCGGGGCCGGCTCAGGCTCGGTGTCGCTCGAAGCGGCGCGGCTCTGCCCGGGCCTGCGCGTCATTGCCGTAGAAAAAGAGCAGGAGCGGATCAACACGATCCGGGAGAACGTAAAACGATTCAGCATCGGGAACGTGGAGATCATTCACGGCTCCGCGCCGGCCGCTCTCGCGGGTCTTCCCGCTCCTCATCGGGTCTTCATCGGCGGGAGCGGTGGAAATTTGGGCGATATCATCAAACTGCTTCACGAGAAGATGTCTTCCGGGACCATCGTAATCAATGCGGCAACCCTGGAAACGCTGAACGAAGCCCTGACCGCCCTGGAACACAACGGGTTTTCCGCCGAGGTCTCCGAAATCTCAGTTTCAAGATCAAAGCCTGTCGCAGGCAAGCGGCTCATGAGCGCGCTCAATCCCGTGTTTATCGTGAAGGGAGATCGGACCCTACGGAAATGATTATGGTCATTTGGACCGGACCGTTCGGGGAACGGTCCCTACGGGGTCGAATGTTAAAATTATTATTGTAGGGCGCGTTTTCCGAACGCGCCGCACCGATTTGTGACGATGGATATTGCTATGAATCAATTTCCACAACGTAAACCAATGCGCCTCACGGCTTTTGATTATAAAGGTCCTGACCATGTTTACTTCATCACGGTCTGCGCGTACGACAAACAATCGTTCTTTGCCGACCATGATCTTGCAGCGACGGTCATCAATGAAATAAAACACCGCAGGGCGCTCGGTGAAATTATGGTCTATTGCTACTGTCTGATGCCGGACCATCTGCATCTTCTGTTATCGTTCGGAATGAAGTACGATAAGACTCTCAAAATTGGGTTTCCGCGTTCAAGCGGTTCGCGTCGCGTGAAGTGAAGGCTGCCTTCGGCATCAGCCCGTTATGGCAGCGAAATTTCCACGATCATATCATTCGCAGTAGGGACCGTTCCCCGAACGGTCCGTGTTCCCCGAACGGTCCGAATGAATTGACCGAAAAGGCGCAATACATTTTGAACAATCCCGTGAGGAAGATGATGGTTGCCACGGGGGAGGAATATCCGTATTGCGGGATGATGGATGAATTGCCGTTATGATGAGTGGTTTATTTGAAACGATAAGGTGCGGACCGTTCCCCGAACGGTTCGCACGATATGATGATGGGAATATGGTTCGGTCCGTTCGGGGAACGGACCCTACGGGATCAAAATCCAACATGATTGTAGGGCGCGTTCCCCGAACGCGCCGCACCGCGATTCGAGGTAGCTCATGACTGGCAAACTATACGTTATCGGCATCGGTCCGGGAGATCCGGAACTGATGACGCTGAAGGCGGTCAGGATCCTGAAAGATACGCCGTGCCTCTTCGTGCCCAAGGGCCGGGAAGAGGGGAGCAGCCTCGCCCTCTCTATAGTCCAGAAGGCGCTCTCGCTCGACGGGAAGGAGATCGTGGAGGCTTATTTCCCGATGATGAAAACGGTTTCGAGTTCCCCCGATAGAGTCATTCGAGGGCAGGCTGCGTGCGGAGTTCAGAGTGGGGAGGACCAGCAGGATCTCGATACGAAATGGAAGGAGACAACAGAGGCTGTTTTGAACAGGCTGGACACCGGCATGGATGCCGCCTTTATCACGATCGGCGATCCCGGTATCTACAGCACGTTCTTCTATCTGTATGACCGGCTGCTTGAACGAAAGCCTGATCTTGTTATTGAGATCGTCCCCGGCATATCTTCCATTAACGCGGCCGCTGCACGGGCCGGGCTGTATCTGGGACTCGGCAATGAACGGATCGCCATCCTGCCGGCAAATTATCTGGACAGCCTGGAGGAAACGCTGGAGAAGTTCGATACCGTGGTGCTCATGAAGGTCAGCAAAGTGTTCAACACGGTCAGGGATATGCTGAACAGGATGAACCGTGCGGCACAAGCGACCTATGTGGTGCGGGCAGGCATGGACGATGAACGGGTGTATAGGGACATTGGTCAGGTGAACGAGGAGGAAGCGAATTATTTTTCCCTCATGATCGTGAGGAAACGATGAACGCAAAGATCCTTTTTGTAGGCGCAGGACCGGGAGACCCGGAACTCATAACCGTGAAAGGCAGGAAGGCGCTCGACACAGCTGACGTGGTTATCTATGCAGGCAGCCTGGTGAACCCCGCGCTGCTCGACGGCATCAAAGCCGAGATCCACGATTCAGCGAACATGGACCTCGGCGCGATCATTTCGATCATGCGCACGGCCGCGGAGAACGGCAGATCGGTCGTCCGGCTGCATACGGGAGATACGTCGTTCTACAGCGCCATATCGGAGCAGATCGAACGGCTCCGCGAGCTGAGCATATCCTATGAGGTCATCCCGGGAGTGTCGTCGGCCATGGCCGGCGCCGCGGTCCTCGGGCAGGAGCTGACCATCCCCGAGATAAGCCAGACCGTCATCTTTACCCGGATGGAGGGCAGGACCCCGGTCCCGGCTCTTGAGCGGCTCGGTTCGCTGGCTTCGCACCGCGCGACCATGGTGATCTTCCTGAGCGTGGGCATGATCGAGAAGGTGCGCGACGAGCTGCTCCAGGGGTATCCCGCCGACACTCCTGTGGCAATCATCGAGAAGGCCACGTGGCCTGACCAGAAGGTTATCAGAGGCGTCTTAAGGGACATTGCCGGGCTGGTGAAGGACGCCGGCATCAGGAAAACGGCGCTGATCTACGTTGGAGAATCGCTCCGGGCGTCCGAGGCGTCGCTGGGAAAAGAGTCGAAGCTCTACCACAAGGACTTCAAACATGAGTACCGGAAGTAAACAGAATGCGGAATTCGGAATGCGGAATGAAAAAAACGGCAATCCTGTACATCACTGAAAACGGCCTCAAGCTCGCCGTGCGGCTGAGGTCGGTCTTTCCCGACGCTGAGATCGTTCGGTATGATCCCGGTCTTGTTCCGTCCTTGTGGGCCGATCATGCTGCTCTCGTCTTTATCATGGCGTCCGGGATAGTTGTGCGCACAATTGCGCCGATGCTTAAGGACAAGAGAACTGATCCGGCAGTCGTCGTGCTTGACGAAGCCGGGAGATTCGCCGTGAGCCTGGTGAGCGGCCATCTTGGCGGAGCGAACGACCTTGCGCGGAAGTTCGCGGGATTCCTGGGCGGCGAGGCGGTCATTACCACGGCATCGGACGTCAATCACTTGCCGTCGATCGACCTCTGGGCCAGAGAGCACGATCTTGAAATCGAGGAATGGGAACTGCTGCCGCAGATCGGTACGCGGCTCGTGAACAACGGCGCGCTGCGGGTGTATGAAGAACAGGGGGCAGGGGGCAGGGGGCAGGGGTCGGAAATCGAACTACCCGATGAGTTCCTGCGCGTCGCGGGGCCGCGGTTTGCGGATGTCATCATTTCGAACCGGAAGAACGCCTATGGAGAGACATCGGCATGCACTGTCGCGGGAGACGACTGCTCCATCGACACCTGCCGTGTGAAGGGCCAGCTCTATCTGAGGCCCGGAAACCTGGTTGTCGGTATCGGGTGTAACAGCGGCACGTCGCAGGACGAGCTCGAGGATGCGGTTCGGAGCACGCTCGACAGCCACAATCTGGCTTTCCTGTCCGTCGGCCGTATTGCCACGATCGATATCAAGGGCAGCGAGCCGGGACTCAGAGCGTTTGCCCGGAAATACAGCCTCCCGCTGCATGTGTTCAGGAATGACGAGCTGAACCGCGTTGAAGGAATCGAAAAATCGGATGCCGTATTCAAGGCCACAGGAGCTCATGCCGTTGCCGAGCCCGCGGCGCTCCTTGCAGCAGGGACGGACAGGCTGCTGGTGCCGAAGCAGAAGAAAGGAAACGTGACCGTGGCGGTGGCATTAATAGCAGTGCGGAGTACGGAGTGCGGAGTGCGGAGTGAAGGAGAAAAGAAACTACAGCAAAAAGGCAAAATCTATATCGTGGGCACCGGGCCGGGAAGCCTGGAGCATATCACGCCTGCTGCCAGGGACGCGATCAAAAGGTCCGATGTCATTGTGGGCTACGGCACCTATCTCGATCTCATCAAAGAGCTTCTCACGGACAAGGAGGTCGTCTCGACCGGGATGACGCAGGAAGTTGACCGGTGCCGGAAGGCGATCTCTATCGCGCGGGAAGGGAAAACGGTCGCGATCATCAGCGGCGGCGACCCGGGCGTTTATGCCATGGCCGGGCTCGTGTTCGAGGTTCTCAAGAGTGCGGAGTCTGAGGAACAGCATCATGGGGCGGAACTCGAAACTCCGAACTCTGAACTCCGAACTCTGAACTACCCCTCCGTCGAAGTGATCCCCGGCATCTCAGCGCTCAATGCCAGCGCATCGCGGCTTGGCGCCCCGCTCATGCACGATTTCGCCTGCATCAGCCTGTCGGACCGGCTGACGCCCTGGGACGTGATCGAGAAACGGCTTGAGGCTGCTGCCTCGGCCGACTTCGTCATCGTCCTGTACAACCCCCGGAGCAAAGGCAGGGCCGGCCACATCAACAGAGCGCGGGAGATCATCCTGAAGCATCGGAAACCAACGACGGCCGTGGGCATTGTCAAGGGCGCGATGCGGACGCACGAGACGATCATCGTGACGGACCTGGAGCGCATGCAGGTCACTGACGTTGATATGCAGACGACCGTGCTCATCGGCAACTCGAAAACGTTTGTATGGAACAACCTGATGATAACACCGAGAGGGTATGAAAGAAAGCTCAAAATTTAAAATTCAAAGTTCAAAATTGACGCCTGTTGCTGTTCTCTGGGACGAGTCATTTCTCTGGGGCGTGATGGCGTATAAGGCACTCAAGGCCGGGAGGCTTTCCTTTGATCTTATCCGCTCGGAGGATATAAGAAAAGGCCGGCTGAAAGAGTATGCCTTGCTTTTTGTGCCGGGCGGATGGGCATCAAATAAATTAAAGGCGCTCGGTGACGACGGCGCCCGTGAGATAAAAAGATTCGTCCATGACGGCGGCGCGTACCTCGGGTTCTGTGGCGGGGCAGGGCTTGCGACCATGGACGGCATCGGGCTCGTGCCGGTGCAGAGAAGACCGACAAAGGAGCGGGTGCCGAGCTTCAGCGGCAGGATAGAGCTTACTACGTCCCCTCATCCCGTTTGGCAAGGCATTTCGGAATCAGTGTTTCACGCCTGGTGGCCTTCTCAGTTCCTGGTGGACGGGAGCGTATCGGTGCTCGCTGCCTACGGGCAGGCAATGCCCGATTCTTTCAGCTCCGACGTGAACGTGGGGGACGTGGAAGCCGTCGGCAGTTGGCCGGAGCTGGAGCGCGTTTACCAGATCAACCTGGACCCGAAACGCCTGCTTGGTGAACCTGCCGTCATCGAAGGACGGTTCGGAGCGGGGAAGGTGCTCCTGTCGCTCGTTCATTTTGATACGCCTGACGACAGGAGTGGGGCAGCGATGCTGCAGAACCTCTGGAAATACCTTGTTCCGAATGCGGAATGCGGAATGCCCCCGATAGAGACCTTCGAGGGCAGGCTGCATGCGGACCGTGGAATGCATGATGAGCAAACTACGAATTCCGAACTCGTGGTAGAGCTCGAAGAAGCGATAAACGATCTGATTGCCTTGGGCCGGCGAAACTTTCTCTGGTTCCGGCGGAATCCCATGCTCCTGCAATGGAGGCGGGGAGTGCGGGGGCTTGAATACTGCACCCTTTACGTCATGGTGAAAGAGGTCTCCGAACTTCTGAAAAGACAGGACCGGGAACCGGGAGCGCCGAATCCTGCCGGAAACCTGATCCGCATCAGGGAGCTGCTCCTGCCCTTTGTGGAGAAGGCGAAACATCTGCTGGTGCGGGAACGGTATGCCATGCAGAACGAGCATATTACCTATGAACGGTGCGACGACCGGGAAATCCAAGCGCTTCGAGAGGAACTCTTTTCCCGAATGAAGAGCCACGGAGGACTGTTTAAAGAGGTCATCGCCGAGGTGGACCGGTTGTTATTCAGTGCAATGGTTCGGCGCTGACTGTGCTCAAATGAATTGCGGAGTGCGGAATGAAAGGCCGTAAGATAAAATGCCCGATTTGTAAAAAAGAGGCCGGATGGGACCATAACCCCTTCAGGCCCTTCTGCTCCGAACGGTGCCGGCTGATCGATCTGGGGAAATGGGCGTCGGAAGATTACCGGATTCCAGGCGAGAAAAAGGATATCCCCGACGCGGAACAGGGTGAAAAAAATGAGACGGAGAAGTAGATAATTTCCGGAAAATATATTACAATTAACGCTAACGTCAATCGATTACGGTCGCCTTATCCCTTTCGTCCGGCGGTTACGTCGTTCGTGTCATGACGTTGCCGTTACTCAGTTACAAATCAAATTCTTCTCAAAATGGGAAGAATATTTCTTCAATGTCTTGATTTTTACCGCAATTTTGCAATTTTCAATTTGCAATTTGCATTTTACAATTCCGGCTTGTCCGGGTTGGGGTATGGTGTATAATAAGAACTCAGGACTATGTTTACCGGGAGGTTTTGAGGATGGACGTCCGCTGTGGAGGATGCAACAAGCTCTTCCGCGTCTCCGATGACAAGGTCATAGGGTCCGGCATCAGGTTCAAGTGTACGCGCTGCGGTGAATACGTAGCGATCACCAGGGAGGCCTTCGACGAATACAGCCTTTCCCAGGCCGGAGGGGCCGCGCTCCCGATGCCGGAGCCCCCGGCGCCGGCGGCCCCAAAACCTCCTGCTTTCGAAATCCCGTCCGCACCGCGCGTCGAAGAGCCCGTGAAGGCGCCGGCGCCTCCCTCATTAGAGCCTTCGGGCTTCGATTTTAGGGCGGCCCAGCCGGAGGAGCAGGGTTTCATCTTGTCAAAGGCCGCCCCCGGCTCCGCTCATGAGGCCGGGCCGCCGCTTGCATCAGCAGCCTTGCCCGAGGTGCTCGAGCCGTCGCCCGCAGCAAAGGCCGCCCGGGAACAAGCGCGGCCGTCATCACAGATCGGCAGAGTTTCAACGCATCAACGGTCCCTCGATGCATCAGGGGACACTATTCATCCCTTTGCTTCCGGACCCGCTGCGGGGATCGTGGCCGGCCTGGGCTGTGCTCTCCCCGTTCTGGCCGTAATACTCCTGGCGTTCAGCATCATCACCCAATATGTCCCGCTGCTGGCAACGATGCCGATCTATCATGTCGCCGCTGTTTCTGCGGCCGGTTTGATCAGCATCGGCATTCTCATTGCCCTGTTTCTGGCCATGCTGCAGTCATGGGCGGAACGGAAGATGTTTTCCTTCCTGGGCATCATTCTCGGCGCGCTCTTCGGCGCCGCCCTCGGAGCGGGGCACAGCGCCTCCCTCGACCTTATTTCCCGCGCGGGAATAAATCAGGCGCGGCTGGTGAACGGCGCCATTGGAGGGGGGATCATCTCTTTCCTGGTGGTCATACCCCTGGTCATCATCCGCCGGACCATGCTGACGTCCAAGAAGGAATCCTTCTCGGCGAGACTCTCGGGCGGCCAGATATTCGGCTTCCTTTTTGCCCTTGCAATCATCGGTTTTGCCCTGTACGGCGAGTTTCTTCTGACCGCCAAAGTGCAGGCTGCCGCCCAGGGTACGATGAGCGCCCTCATGGATATGTCTTCAACGGAAGGACTCAAGATCATCAATCCTTCAGGCTATATGGACACCAACGGCGACCTCGTTATCACCGGAACGGTCGAGAACGCCGCGGACAAGGAAAAACCGGTGTGGTACCTGGTGGCCGAAGTGTACGATGCGCGGAACACGGTGATCATCAAGGCCAGGATGATGAACGGAAAACAGCTTTACACCCAGCGGGATTACGACATCCTGGTCAAGCGGGGCTCCGATGTCCAGGACCTCAAGGCAAAAAGCCGGGAACGAGGGCCGGCCCTGCCGCCCAAGGGAATGATGAATTTCGAGATCCGCATCATGGAGCCGCCCGTGGGCATAGCAACGTTTAACGCAATGCTCCGGCAGTTTGATCCCATGGAGATGATGAAAGAGGCGGCCTCGGAGATGAAGCAGAGGCAGTAACACGGATCAAAAACAGATTTCAACGATTTTGCCCTCAGGTCTTTGATGTGAACAGCTTTATGGCAGGCCTTATCATTCTCATTGCCTTTATTCTCGACTTGGTTTTCGGCGATCCGCGTTGGCTTCCGCACCCGGTGCGGCTCATCGGTCGGCTGATACAGAGGACGGAAATTGTCCTCAGGCGTTTCGCGAAAACGCCGAAAGCCGAAAAGGCTGCCGGGGTCATTTTAGTAATGGTGATCGTCCTGCCGGTCTACTTTCTATCCTCCCTTCTTATCCTCTCAGCTTCATCATTTTCTCTCTATCTCGGTTTTGCCGTCTCAGCCCTTATGGCCTACACTACGCTCGCCGCACGGGGCCTCGCTGACGCTGCGCGAGCGGTGCTGACTCATCTCAATGCGGGCGATATCAAACAGGCCGGAAAACAACTTTCCCTGATCGTCGGGAGGGATACGGAGAACCTCGAGGCGAAGGAGATCACCAGGGCTGTGGTCGAGACCGTTGCAGAGAACGCGTCGGACGGAGTGGTTGCGCCGCTCTTTTATATGGCCCTGGGCGGTCCTGCGCTGGCCATGGCATACAAGGCGGTTAATACGCTGGATTCCATGGTTGGATACAAGAACGCGAGGTATATCAATTTTGGCCGGGCCGCGGCACGGCTGGATGATGCGGCGAACTTTATTCCCGCGAGGATCACTGCGGTCCTGATCTGTCTGGCTTCCGGCCTACTGCGCAGGCTCAAGCCTGCGGCTACCCCCTCACCCCCGATAGAGACATTCGAGGGCAGGCCCCAGCCCTCTCCCCCGAGGGGAGAGGGAGATTCCGCATTCCTAACCCCCTGGCGCGTCATGCTCCGCGACTGCCGCAACCATCCGAGCCCGAACAGCGGCTGGCCCGAGGCGGCCATGGCCGGGGCCCTGGGCGTGCGGCTGGGCGGGCAGAGCACCTACGGGGGCAGGCTCAGCCGGAAGCCCTTTATCGGAAACGGCCCCCCTGTTCCGGACAAAAAAGATGTTGAAAAGTCCCTCCGGTTAATGTATTGTGCTTCCCTGTTCGCTGCGCTGGGCGCGGCGGCGGTTAATCTCTAGCGGCGGCACATTTTTTCCTTGACAAAAACCGTGGCTGTGCTATAAAAACCCAAAAAAATCATGTTCCAAAGAGAACCGGAAGGAGACCACATGAGCAGCATTAACAAGAATTATCTCTTTACCTCGGAATCGGTTACCGAGGGGCATCCAGATAAAATAGCCGACCAGATCTCGGATGCGGTCCTCGACGCGCTGCTTACGCAGGACCCCATGAGCCGCGTGGCATGCGAGACGCTCCTGACCACGGGACTCGCCATGGTTGCAGGAGAGATAACGACCAAGGGATACGTGGAGATCCCGGACATCGTCCGGCAGACCATCAAGGAGATCGGGTACACCCGGGCAAAGTACGGGTTCGATTCCGAGACCTGCGCGGTCATCACGTCGGTCCACTCTCAGTCGCCTGACATCGCCATGGGCGTCGACACCGGCGGCGCCGGGGACCAGGGCCTCATGTTCGGCTATGCCTGCGACGAAACGCCCGAGCTCATGCCCATGACCATCATGCTCGCTCACAAGCTCACCCGCCGGCTTTCGGAAGTGCGAAAAAAGGAGCTCCTGCCCTACCTGAGGCCCGACGGTAAGTCCCAGGTGACCATTGAGTATAAGGACGGCAAGCCTTTCAAGCTCCATACCATCGTGATCTCGAGCCAACACAGCCCTGATGTCGACCTCAAGGACCTGCGCAAGGACGTGATCGAGAAGGTGATCCTGCCAATGCTTCCGAAGAACCTTCTCGATGAGAAGACCATTATCTATCACATCAACCCCACGGGCAGGTTCGTGACCGGCGGGCCCATGGGCGACACGGGCCTCACGGGCCGCAAGATCATCGTGGATACCTACGGCGGCGTGGGCAGCCACGGCGGCGGATGCTTCTCGGGCAAGGACCCGACGAAGGTCGACCGCTCGGCTTCATACATGGCGCGCTACGTCGCAAAGAACATCGTAGCGGCAGGGATCGCCAGCGAGGTTGAAGTGCAGCTTGCCTATGCCATCGGCGTGCCCGAGCCGGTCTCCATTCACGTGGACGATTTCGGCACCGGCAAGATCCACCATGACAAACTGGTCGAGCTCATCAGGAAGAACTTCGACATGACGCCCAAGGGCATCGTGAAGACCCTGGACCTTCGGAGGCCCATTTACAAGAAAACAGCGGCCTACGGCCACTTCGGCAGGACCGAGCCTGAGTTTACCTGGGAGCTGACCGACAAGGCGGCGACGCTCAAGAAGGACGCGGGGATATAAGACGCCAAGAACCAACTGAGCAGAGCGCAGAGAGCAGAGGGAAAATATCCAAGACGCCATGCTCCATGCTCTCTGCAAAAACTTTTTAAGGAGATTAGATGAAATACGACGTTAAGGACATCAAGCTTGCCGACAAAGGCAAGCTTCGGATCGAGTGGGCGAACCAGAGCATGCCCGTGCTGAACATCATCAAGAAACGGTTCCAGAAAGAGAAGCCGCTCAAGGGCGTGCGCCTGACTGCCTGCCTCCACGTAACGACCGAAACAGCCTCCCTCATGCAGACACTCAAGGCCGGCGGCGCGGAGGTGGTGCTTTGCGCCTCGAACCCGCTGTCCACCCAGGACGACGTGGCGGCCTCCCTGGTGAAGCACGACAATATCCCGACCTTCGCCATCAAGGGCGAAGACGGCAAGACCTACTACAAACACATCATGGCGTCTCTCGACATCAAGCCCATGATGACCATGGACGACGGCGCCGATGTCGTCTCGGTGCTCCACACCAAGAGGAAGGACCTGCTTCCCGGCGTGATCGGCGGCACGGAAGAGACCACTACGGGCGTGATCCGTCTCCGCAGCATGGCTGCCACCGGGGTACTCCGGTACCCGATCGTAGCCGTGAACGACGCCCAGACCAAGCACTTTTTCGACAACCGTTACGGCACGGGCCAGTCCACCATCGATGGCATCCTGCGCGCGACGAACCGGTTGCTGGCTGGTTCGATCTTTGTGGTCGCCGGCTACGGCTGGTGCGGCAGGGGGCTCGCTTCACGCGCCAAGGGCATGGGAGCGAATGTGGTCATAACAGAAATTGATCCGCTTAAGGCCCTCGAAGCGGTGATGGACGGATTTCAGGTGATGTCCATGGCAGAAGCGGCGAAGATCGGCGACATCTTCGTCACGGTCACGGGAGACATCAAGGTGATCCGGAAAGAGCACTTCCAGGCGATGAAAGACGGCGCCATTATCTGCAACACCGGTCATTTCAACGTCGAGATCGACCTGGAGACGCTTGCGAAGATGAAGCGCAAGAAAAGGCAGATCCGCGAATTCGTCGAGGAGTTCACCCTTCCCAACGGCAGGAGGATCAACGTTCTGGGCGAGGGGAGGCTGATCAACCTGGCCGCAGCCGAAGGTCATCCCTCGAGCGTCATGGACATGAGCTTCGCCAACCAGGCGCTTTCCGCGGAATTCATGCTGCAGAACAGCGCCTCCCTCGAAAACCAAGTATACGGGGTCCCCGAGGAGATCGACAAGGAGATCGCCCGGCTCAAGCTCGATGCCATGGGCGTGCGCATCGACAAGCTTACCCCGGAGCAGAAGAAATACCTCGCCTCGTGGGAGATGGGAACGTAATCAATTTCAGATTTCAGATTGCGGAATGCGGATTGTAAAAGAATCACTACAGTTTGCATTCCGCTTTTTTATTCCGCAATCCGAAATCCCCAATCCGCAATTCACCATGAAGTCCTATCTTAAAATTGTGGTCGCCATGCTCATCTGGAGCACCTGGGGTCTGATGATCCGCCGGCTTTCGCTGCCCCCGGTCGTTGTTCTCTTTTACACGTCGCTGATTTCCGCCGTTGCCGTTCCCCTGGTGCTTAAGTTCAGGGGAGAGTTCGACCTTTCGGGCATGAGGAGCTCCTGGTTGCTCTTCGGAGCGCTTGTGCTCGCTTCCATCACCAATAACATCACTTATTTCTACTCCCTGGCCCATACCACGGTTTCGAACGCGGTCTTTACCCACTATACCGCGCCGGTGTTCGTCGCCGTGCTCGCTCCCGTTCTCATAGCGGAACGCCTCGATCGCGTGACGCTTATCTCGCTCCCTCTTGCCGTTGCCGGCATGGCGATGATCGTGGTGTCCGGCGAAGGCTTCCGCCTCGGCAGCGGGCATGCACTCGGTATTCTCGCGGGTACGGCGTCGGGCGTTGCCTATGCCTTTGTCATCATGGTATCGAGGGCGTTCAGCCGGAAGATGATGCACCACAAGGCGATCATCGTCCTCATCTGGGCGACGCTTGTTGTCTGTACGCCGATGGCGCTCTCCATGGACTACCGCATCGACGCCTCCGCCGCCGCGCTCCTTCTCACTGCCGGCCTGCTCCACGCCACAACGGCGCCGCTGCTCTATTTCAGCGCCCTCAGAAAGGTCATGGCGCAGCATGCGGCGATCCTCGGTTACATCGAGCCCCTCGCCGCAATCCCGCTCGCATTTCTGTTCCTGTCCGAAACGCCTTCAACGGCCGCGCTGTTCGGGGGTGTCTGCATCCTTGTGTCGGGGTATCTCGTCATGCACTTCGGGAGGAGAGAAGCGGAGCGGGGCCTGCGCCGTTCTCAACCGGAGCCCTGAGCCATACCTCTTAAGCGTAGCAAGCAGGTATCAAGCGAAGGCCGCGGTAACACTCATTCATACTTTCGTCTTATGTGTTTGAATTTTTTATTCGTTCATTACTTGATAACCGCGTTTTTTAAGCTATAATGAAATAAATATCCGTTACGTGCGTCCCGCTCTTTCAGAGGAGTTCCATCGCAGAACAGTCTGTTGCGGGAGCTTCTTCGTGGACGAGGCGCGGCAGTTTCCCGGTAAATATTTCCGCAAAAAATCAAATACGCGCCTGCTGTGCGTTCCGGCCTGTTCTCAGCATGTTTGTCGAAAGGAGACGGAAATGGGCTTCAGAGATTTTACGAGACGTGATTTTTTAAAGACTGCGGGGACCCTTACCGCAATGACTGCGCTCGGAGATATGCCCTCGGAGCTCTTCGCTGCAACCGACGGAAGAAGGCTCGTCAAGTTTCCCGAAAAAACCGAATTACTGCTGCTCACCTCCTATCCACCCCAGCTCGAGACGCCTCTCCACTATTTCAGGGAACTGGTCACGCCGAATGAAGCGCTCTTTGTACGATGGCACGTGACGCCGATCCCGACCTCTGTTGACCTTGCTCAGTGGCGCCTCAACGTGGGCGGTAACACCGATAAAGAGCTGCTGCTCTCGCTGGACGACCTCAAAACAAAGTTCCCCAGGGTGACCTACACCGCCGTCATTCAGTGTTCGGGCAACGGCCGGAGTTTCTTCGAGCCCAGGGTGCCGGGCGGCCAATGGAAGAACGGGTCCATGGGCAATACAACGTGGTCCGGGGCCCGGCTCAAAGATATCCTGAATATGGCCGGGATCAAGCCGGGCTCGGTGGACGTTTCCTTCGACGGCCTCGACAGGGGGACTCTCCCTACGGTGCCGGATTTCATCAAGAGCCTGCCCGTGGACAAGGCCCTGGAAGAGGATATGCTCATCGCCTATGAGATGAATGGAGCGCCCCTTACCATGCTGAACGGTTTCCCGGCGCGGCTCATCGTGCCGGGCTGGTACGCCACCTACTGGGTGAAGTCGTTAAGCGAAATCAAGGTCTTGCCCAGGCAGTTTGAAGGGTTCTGGATGAACCCGGCATACCGCATACCTGACAATGCCTGTGGCTGCGTCCCGCCGGGTGCAAAACCGCAAAAGACCATCCCCGTTCACCGCATGACCACGAGGTCGCTCATCATTAATCCCGAAGACGGAACAAGCCTGAGGCCGAACAGGCCCGTTGATGTCATGGGCATCGCCTTCTCCGGCGGCTACAGCATCAGGGACGTCATCGTCTCCGTTGATGGGGGAAAATCCTGGAGCGAGGCAAAGCTGGGCAAGGATCTGGGAAAGTATTCCTGGATCCAGTGGACCTATCCATGGCGCCCGAAAAAGCCCGGCAAATACACGCTCATGGCCAGGGCCACGAACAGCATCGGCGAGTCCCAGCCCTTTGAGAGCCTGTGGAATCCTTCGGGATACCTGTGGAACAAGATCGAACCGCTCACCGTGGTCGTGAGATAAGGAGGGGACAATGAAGACCATACTCGTACTCATGCTGACCCTGGTCCTTGCAACGGGATATGTGTACGCACAGGAGGCTGCTTCCAAGGCGGCAAGCCGGCCCGGCTCGCTCCATTCCATTACCCTCCCGGCGATCCACACTGAACTCAAAGAAGGAGAGGGCAGGACAACCGTGGAAACCCGTTGCGCCATATGCCACAGCCCGGATTATATCCCGATGCAGCCGAAATTGACCAAGGCCCAGTGGACGGCAACGGTCAACAAGATGATAAAGGTGTTTGGCGCACCGGTCACACCGGAAGAAGCCGAAAAAATAATCAGCTATCTGGCGGCCGGTTACGGAACGGGCAATTAGAGATCAATGAACGCTTATGAAATCATAGAGAATCTTCTGAAAGGAGAAAGATAAAATGAAAAAGGCAATCATTGCAACAGTGTTCCTGTCGGCTGTTTGTGCGGCGGGGGCGGTTATCGGTCCTGACCAGGCGGCTGCGGGAAGTTCCGGCGAGGCCCTGTTCAAGCAGCACTGCGCCCTATGCCACCCCGACGGAGGGAACATCATCAATCCGCAGAAGACGCTGCTCAAAAAAGATCGTGATGCCAATACGATTAAAACTGCGGCGGACATCGTCCGCACCATGAGAAACCCCGGTCCGGGCATGACGAAGTTCGACGACAAGACCATCCCTGACAAAGATGCGAAAGAGATAGCGGAATACATCCTGAAAACCTTCAAGTGATGCGAACCGGCAGCGGGTGCGCATGCGGGACAGCATGAGCGGAGGGCCTCCATGAAGAATGAAACAGTCTTCGCAGCAAAAATGATCACCTCTCGCGTGAAAACAATCGTCTGCCTTGCTTTGCTTTGTACGGCGCGAATCGCGTCGGCAGGCAGCGCAGACGAAGACCTGCTGAAACAGGCAAGCCGGATTTTCGGCCCTCTGCCGCAGGTCATGGCATCGGAACAGAACCCCGTGACCCCCGAGAAGGTGAAGCTGGGGAAGCTGCTTTTTTTCGAGCCCCGGATATCAATCGATGGGACCATAAGCTGCGCCAAATGCCATCCCATCAGTCTGTATGCGGCGGATGGGTTGCGGAAGGCAGTAGGGAACAACTGCAGGGCAAATCCCCGGAACTCACCCACCATTTTCAATGCCGCCGACCAGATCTCAGCGCACTGGATAGGAAACAGGACGAACGTCGAAGACCAGGCGCGGCAGTCCGTGACCGGGCCGCCGGCCTTCGGCATGCCGTCGAACGAGGCCGTGGAGAAAAAACTGAAGGAATTTAAAGAATACCGTAAGATGTTCAAGGAGGCCTTCCCCGGCGACAAAGACCCTGTTACCGTCGATAATCTCGCAAAGGCCATCGGCGCCTATGAGCGAACATTGGTTACTCCCGCTCCCTTTGATGCCTACATCAAGGGCAATAGCAACGCGCTGACAGAGCAACAGAAACGGGGCTTGAAGACCTTCATCGATGCGGGATGTTCAACATGCCACTTCAGCGCCTATTTCGGGGGACGAGTGTACCAGAAGTTCGGCGTGTGGGAGCCGTACTGGAAATACACAAAAAGCGAGCCTGTTGACGAGGGAAGATACGTTGTGACCAGGAACGATGCGGACAAATATGTCTTTAAGGCGCCTGTTCTCAGAAATGTGGAGAAAACGCCCCCCTATTTCCATGACGGCTCCGTGGACAAGCTGGGGGATGCCGTAGCTATTATGGCGAAAATCCAGTTGGGAAAGGACCTCACAAAAAAGCAGATAGACGATATATCCGCTTTTTTGGGTTCCCTGACGGGAGAGATACCCGACGATGCCGCAAAAGTTCCTGTATTACCCGCCATGGAATAAGGGTGATGTTTCTACCAGCGCAAGCGGCGGTTGCCATGCTGCAACCTAACCCGCATAAAGCGGAATTGAAAACTGGGTAACCCATAAATCCATCGTAAGCTTTTAAAAATTCGTGACCATCCGTGAAAATCCGCACGTAAATGCTCTTTCTCAGGATAAACTCGGCTGCAAGGGCGCTCTGCCCCATGCGCTCTGCTCTTTGCGTGACGACGAAAGGAGACCGGATGTACAACCTCGTAAGCTTTTCCGGCATATTCATTCTCATGGCGTTCGCCTGGGCCCTTTCTACCGACCGGAAGGTCGTCAACTGGCGCGCCGTTGTCTGGGGCACGGCGCTCCAGCTCATCTTCGCGGTCGTCATATTCGTCGTTCCCGCGGGATCCAAGATATTCCTGCTCATCAATGATGCGGTCGTCAAGGTCCTTGACAGTGCGACGGCAGGCACCAGATTCCTTTTTGGCAGGCTCGCCCTTCCTCCGGGGACGAAGAACGAGCTGGGAGAGGAGTCATTGGGTTTCTTCCTCGCGTTCCAGGCCCTGCCCACGGTCGTATTCTTCGCAAGCCTCATGGGGGCCTTGTACTACATCGGCGTGATGCCGAGGCTCATCGGCTTCTTTTCAAGACTGTTCACCCGGTTCATGAAGATCAGCGGCGCCGAGTCACTCTGTGCTGCGAGCAATATATTCGTGGGCGTAGAGTCTGCCACGATCATCCGCCCCCATCTTGAGCGAATGACCCGTTCCGAGCTCTGTACGATCCTGACGGCGGGCATGGCGACTATCGCGTCAAGCGTCATGGCGCTGTATGTCTTTATCCTTCAGCGGCAGTTTCCGACCATCGCCGGTCATCTCGTGTCCGCGTCAATTCTTTCAGCGCCGGCTGCGATCGTCATGTCCAAGCTCCTTTTGCCGGAAACGGAGAAACCAGAGACCCTCGGCACGGATGTGAAGCCGCATTATGAAAAAGAGTCGACCCTTATGGAGTCCATCATCAACGGCGCCAATGCAGGGGTCAAGCTCGTCGTCGGCATTGCCGCGCTGCTCCTGGCGCTCCTGGGCATCATGGCGCTCGTGGATTCTTTGTTCGTCGGAACGGGAACGGGAATAAACACCCTGCTGGGACTGCACGTTGACTGGTCGCTGAAGGGTCTCCTGGGATACCTGTTCTATCCCTTTACCTTGATCATCGGCGTTCCGGCGTCTGATGCCACAATGATCGCACAGATGATCGGGGAACGGACGGTCCTGACGGAAGTGAAATCCTATCAGGACCTGGCAGCCGCCCTCTCCGCCGATACGCTCAAAGACCCCCGCTCGGCGATACTTGCCGCCTATGCCCTCTGCGGCTTCGCGCACATTCCTTCCCTCGCCATTTTCGTTGGAGGGACAGCCGCGCTTGCGCCGAAGCGGGCAGGGGACCTTTCGCGCGTGGGCCTTCGCGCCCTTCTTGCCGCGACCCTGGCCTGTCTGATGACGGCCGCAGTGGCGGGTACGTTCTATACGCAGGGCTCGATACTCCTGAGTAAGTAAAAGCCTGGAACCGGTCCGACCGTAACGGGCGCTCATACAATAGTGACTTACAAATTATATTCTACGCAAAATGGAATGAACATTGCGCTAATGTCTTGATTTTTGAGATATTCTCATTTTGCAATTTCCAATTTTCAATTCCGTTTATGCGGGTTAGGTTATGCTGATCATCTCAAACATTCCACCTGTTTATCCGCTGTATTTTTTTTACGGGGCGGCGTTCATCTTTCTCGGGATTGCCATCGCCGTAAAAGACACGAAGACGAGCGATCTGAAGCTCGCGGGAAGCCTTTGGCTCCTGGGGGTTTTTGGATTTACCCATGGGATCCGCGAGTGGCTTGAACTCTACCCGCTGATAGATGGCGAGCATTTAACACTGCAGGAGATCGTTCAGGCACGGCTTATAACGGTTGTCTTCGGTATTATTTCGTTTTTATTTCTTTTGCAATTCGGCCTGAGGCTGGTTCGCGCCCTCGAGCACGGGCGGTCGGGATGGTTGAAAGCACTCCCCGTGATTTTGTCATTCGCCTGGCTTTTCGCCCTTTGGAAGCACGGATTCAGCATGGACATGCAGTTTTTGCGAAGAGCGGATACTGCGGGACGGTATCTCCTCGGCCTCCCCGGTGGATTGCTGACCGCATACGGCTTGATTGTATACTCCTATAAGATAAGAACTCTCAGCCGCTTTGTTTCAAGGAAGCTGTTCTCCGCCGGCATCGCCTTTTCATCGTATTCCTTTTTTGCGGGCGTGGTGCCCTCCTATTCGGTCCTGCCGCTTATCCCTGTTCCCGTGGAAGTCCTCCGGGGCGTCTCCGCCGTCTTCATCGCCTATTTCATCATCAAGGCGCTGAACATCTTCGATATCGAAACAAAAAGAAAGATCGAACAGCAGATGCGGCTCATCGTCCAGGCCGAGAAATTGACTTCGCTCGGCCGGCTTGCGGCGGGTATCGCACATGAGATAAACAACCCCCTCACCAACGCATCCCTGGGCATTCAGACCTTGAAGAGCGGGCTGCAGAGCGGCGGCGGCAAGATTGACGTCCTTAAGAGACTTGACGCGGTCGAGAGGAACATCGACCGGGCAGCGGATATTGCGCGTGAACTTCTCCAGTTTTCGCGCCAGAGTGAACCGAAATCCGTTCCCGTCAACATCAATACGGTGATAAACGGCGCGCTTACGCTTCTGAAACACAAATTGGATAATGTCGTCGTCGAGCGGGACCTGGCGGATCTCCCGGCCGTGACCGGTGAGCCCGGCAAACTGGAACAGGTCTTTATCAACGTCCTGTCAAATGCCGCGGAGGCGATGCCCGGAGGAGGAAGGATATCCATCGTCTCCTGTCAGCAAAACGGGGCTGTTCAGGCGCGGATCTCCGACACCGGGGTTGGGATTCCCGAGATGCACCTGTCAAGGGCGTTCGACCCCTTCTTCACGACAAAGGATCCGGGCACGGGCACGGGCCTTGGGCTTTCCCTCTGCTATGGTATAATAAAACAGCATGACGGTACGATTGAAATATCGAGCACTCCGGGGAAGGGGACAACGGTGACCATTAAAATTCCGATCAAGGAGCGGCATGAACAAAATTCTCGTAGTAGATGACGACCGGGAGCTCCGGTCGAACCTCAGGGAGATATTGAGCGGCGCGGGGTACCGGATCGATGAGGCGGCGTCCGGCAGAGAAGCAGTGGACAAGGCGACAGCCGAGGATTTCGATATTATTCTGCTTGACCTGATCATGCCCAAGATGAGCGGCGCCGACGTCCTTATGGAACTGAGGAAAGTTGCGCCTCGAGCGCGGGTCATTATGATTACCGCATTTGCAACCATAGAAAACGCCGTAGATGCCGTCAAAAGAGGGGCGAGCGATTACATTTCCAAACCGTTTAAAATCGATGAACTCATCACGAGAATACGGCGGGTCCTTGAAGAGGCGCGTTTCGAAAAATGCGGCGCCACGGGGGACCTTGACTGCATTTTGAGCTCCCTATCCAATCCCATCAGGAGAAAGATCGTACAATTGATCTCCTCAAGAAAACACATGCGGCTGATGGAACTCGCGCGCGAGCTCGACATAAATGACCACACTAAAGTCATTTTTCATCTTAAAATACTGAGAGAGTCAGGCATTATTGCACAGGAGAAAGATAAATCATATTCCCTCACCAGAGAAGGAGAAAAAACCGTGGGCTGCTTGAAGACGCTGGAGAATTGTCTTTCGGCATAACGTGCCTATTCCGCGCAGAGCGCTGATTCAGCCGGAAATCCCGCCTGTGAACTGTTCTTCACAGTACGTGCCGTCTCGGTGAAATACTTGTAACTATTCAGCAAAATAGTTGATACAAATGCAAATAGTTCTTGACAAGGTA
>CAKKPG010000021.1 GCA_919901555.1 Nitrospiria bacterium
TGCCCTGGCCTTTGGGGTGAAAGGGCTGTCCGTTCTCGCGCTTGTGCACCAGGTTATACGACGGGACTGCCTCTATCTTTATGCCGAGGACCGTCTGCACATCGCCGTTCTTCATGACCGTGCCGCCGGACAACTTCTCCACGCATTTCTCGGTCAGCACCACCGTTGTGTCCATGGTTCGGATGGCGCCTATGGCCGCGGGATCGAGATGGTCCTGATGCTCATGGGTGATGAGGACCAGATCGGCCTTCGGCAGTTTCGTGTAATCGGCAAGCTTGCCGAAGGGATCGACATGGATGGTCCTGCTGCCAAACTTCATCATGAGCGATCCGTGTCCAATGAAGGTGATCTCGAGATCGCCGGCGGATGTCTTGATCACGTCCTTTTCAAATGCTTCCTGGGCGATCGCGGGAAGGGCAAGAAGCGCGAACATCATCAAGGGCAGGATGAATTTCATGGAAGACCTCCTCGGTAACAAATTCACGGGTTCAAGGATATATCCTGTGTGAGCGTACAGCAAAAAAAGGCTGGCAGAGATGTCCCCCGCCAGCCTTTCCGATCAGTTTCTTTTGAGCTGATGTATCTTCAAGCTTCTTACCTCTTAGTACATCCCGCCGCCCATACCGCCCATTCCTCCCATGCCGCCCATACCGCCGGGCATTCCGCCGCCCTTCTCTTCGGGCAGATCGGTGATCATGACTTCCGTCGTGAGCATGAGGCTCGCCACGGAGGCCGCGTTCTGGAGCGCGGACCGGGTCACCTTGGTCGGGTCGATGATGCCGGCCTGGAGCATGTCGATGTACTCTTCCTTCTGGGCGTCGAAGCCGAGGTTCGGCTTGTCGCTGGACTTCACCTTGTCCACGATCACCGACGGCTCGAGGCCTGCGTTGTTCACGATCTGGCGGATCGGCTCCTCCAGCGCCTTCTTCACGATGTTGACGCCGATCTGCTCGTCGCCGGAGAGCTTCATCTTGTCGAGCACCGGGATGCAGCGGAGCAGCGCCACGCCGCCGCCTGCAACGATGCCTTCTTCCATGGCCGCGCGGGTCGCATGGAGCGCGTCCTCGACACGTGCCTTCTTTTCCTTCATTTCCGTCTCGGTTGCCGCGCCGACGTTGATGACGGCCACGCCGCCCACGATCTTGGCGAGCCGCTCCTGGAGCTTCTCTTTGTCGTAGTCGGAGGTGGTCTCCGCGATCTGCGCCTTGACCTGCTTCACGCGGCCCTGGATCGCCTCGGTCTTGCCTGCGCCCTCAACGATGGTCGTGTTGTCCTTGTCCACGGTGATCTTCTTGGCGCGGCCGAGGTCCGTGATCTTCACGCTCTCGAGCTTGATGCCGAGATCTTCGGAGATCACCTGGCCTCCGGTCAGGATCGCGAGGTCCTCGAGCATTGCCTTGCGGCGGTCGCCGAAGCCCGGCGCCTTGACCGCGCAGACCTGGAGCGTGCCGCGCAGCTTGTTCACCACGAGGGTCGCAAGGGCCTCGCCCTCGACGTCCTCGGCGATGATCACCATGGGCGCGCCCATCTTGGCGGTCTGCTCGAGGATCGGGAGCAGGTCCTTCATGTTCGAGATCTTCTTCTCCGAGAGCAGGAGGTAGGCGTTCTCGAGAACGGCCTCCATCTTCTCGGCATTGGTCACGAAATAAGGCGAGATGTAGCCCCGGTCGAACTGCATACCCTCGACCACGTCGAGGCTGGTGCTCATGCTCTTTGCCTCTTCCACGGTGATCACGCCGTCCTTGCCCACCTTGTCCACGGCCTCGGCAATGAGGTCACCGATGGTCGCGTCGCTGTTCGCGGAGATGCTGCCGACCTGGGAGATCTCCTTCTTGTCAACGACCGGTTTGGAAATCTTCTTCAGGTTCTCGATGACCGCTGCAACGGCCTTCTCTATGCCGCGCTTCAGGTCCATGGGGTTGGCGCCGGCGGTCACGTTCTTCATTCCTTCGCGGTAGATGGCCTGGGCCAGGACCGTTGCCGTCGTGGTGCCGTCGCCGGCCACGTCCGAGGTCTTGGATGCCACTTCGCGCACGAGCTGTGCGCCCATGTTCTCATAAGGGTCCTTCAGCTCAATTTCCTTTGCCACGGTCACGCCGTCCTTGGTGATCGTCGGCGCGCCGAATTTCTTGTCGATCATCACGTTGCGGCCCTTGGGGCCGAGCGTTGCCTTCACGGCATCCGTCAAGACGTTAACACCCTTCAGGATGCTCGCTCGCGCATCCTGGTCGAACATAAGTTGTTTTGCCATATTTATTTCCTCCTTGGGGATTCATCGTTCATGGTAGCCGAATACGCCGGGTACTCCCTGGGAAACGGGCGGGAAAACATCAACCCGCCAGTATGCCCAAAATGTCTTCTTCTTTAATGATCAGGTATTCCACGTTGTCTATGTTGATCTTGGAGCCCGAGTAACGGTCGAAAAGGATCGTGTCGCCGACCTTGAGCTGCTTCACTTCATCACCGACGGCCTCCACCTTGCCGCTCTGCGGCTTCTCCTTTGCTGTTTCGGGGATGTAGAGCCCTCCCGCGGTCTTTTCCAGCTCCGCAGTGTAGCTCACGAACACCCTGTCCTTCAACGGCTTGAATTTGGTACCCATAGGTTCAACTCCTTTCTTGATAGATAGAGATAGTTTTGATGATTCTTATTTCAGCACAAGTTAGCACTCAAATAAGGCGAGTGCTAATATAGGGTTTGGCAGGGTAAATTGCAAACCCTGATTTCCCCTTTTTTTGGCGTTCTTAAGAGATTTGAGTCTGAATTAACCGGAAATCTCGATAAAGCTGAGGTTTTAAGCAATTTATAAAAACAAAAAAGGCAGGGAATAAATCCCTGCCTTTTCAAAATGTTACTGGATCGCCAAAAGCGGCTGAAGATTATTTGTAACTACTCAGGTCTGCCACTGAGCACAGGCGCAAAAAAGCGCGCCAAGACCGTCATGGCACCGCCGCTTCAGCCAAAACAGCGCATGCGCAGCGAAAGCGCTGCGGGTACGGGTAGCGACAGGGTGAAGGGCAATAGCGCGCCGGTGCGCCTTGCGCCGAAGCGAAGTGGGTGACCTGAGTAGTTACGATTATTTTTCTTTTTTCCCTACCAGAGGGATATTTTTAAAAATGTTACCCGACTTCAGTATCTCGATGGCCTTCTGGAGCTGGATGTCGTCCTTGTCCTCCTTCGGCACCATTTCCATCATGAGCTCTTCACCGGAAGAACGCTCCTTTTTCTTCTCGTCCTTTGACGACTCGTTCTTCAAGTGCCGGTCGAGGTCCTTCTCGCGCACGACCACATGCACCGCTTCGCCGTCCTTGGGCTCCTTGACCGTGGGCAATTTCACTTCGATGTCCGGTGTGATGCCGACGTTCTGGATCGAGCGTCCGCTCGGCGTGTAGTACTTTGCCGTGGTAAGCCTCAGGCCCGTTCCGCCTTCCAGGGGGAACACGGTCTGGACCGATCCCTTGCCGAAGGTCTGCGTGCCCACGATCACGGCGCGTTTGGAATCCTGGAGCGCGCCCGCCACGATCTCCGACGCGCTGGCGCTCCCTGCGTTCACCAGCACCACCACAGGGTACTCCCGGTAGAGGGTGGAGCCGGTGCTCAGATAGTCCTTGCGCTCCGACGCGTTCCGGCCCTGCAGGTAGACCACCAGTTTGTCCTTGGGCAGGAACATGCTGCTCACGTCAACCGATGAGTCGAGGAGGCCGCCCGGGTCGTTCCGGAGATCAAGGACAAGCTGTTTCATGCCCGTGTCCATGAGTTTTTTGAGGGCCTTCTCCATCTCCGCTCCCGTCAGCCCCTGGAACTGAGTTATCTTGATATATCCGATCTCGCTGTCGAGCATCCGTGCTTTTACGCTCTGCACCTTGATCACGTCGCGGATGATCTTGAACTCCCGCGGCTTTTCCCATCCCTCGCGGTGAATGAGGAGCCGCACCGGGGTGCCCTTGGGGCCGCGCATCCTGTCGACGGCCTCTTCAATGGTCATGTCCTTGGTCCATTCGTCGTTGATCTTGAGGATCTTGTCCGCCGCCGCCAGCCCTGCCCGGTCCGCGGGCGTGTCCTCAATGGGAGCAATCACCGTCAGCTGGGAATTCTTGAGCCCGATCTGGATGCCGACTCCCTGGAACTCTCCCCGGATGTCCATGTCCATCTCTTTATACGCCCGCTCCGCCATGAATGACGAGTGCGGGTCGAGGCTCGAGACCATCCCCCGGATCGCCCCCTGGATGATCTCCCTGGCATTCGGATCCTCAACGTAATTGCGCTTGATCAGTTCCAGCGCCTGGGTGAAGGCCTTGAGCTCGTCGTACGTGTCGGACTTCGCCTGCACCAGCCCCTGGCCGATCAGAATGCCCGACAAGATCAGCACGAGGGCCATAAATAAAAATTTCTTCTTGTTGATCCGTATCATATCCCCGTCCTCCGTATAGATCTGCATAGTGCGTCTCCAGTTTGCCTATCTCTTCGCCAGCCACTGGAGAGGGTCCTGCGCCTCGCCGTTGCGGCGTATTTCAAAATATAACCGCGGCCCTTTCATGCTGCCCGTATCGCCGGCAAGCCCGAGGACCTGCCCCCCGGCGACCCGGTCGCCCTTGTGCAGGTCGAGGCGGGACAGGTATCCGTACAGGGAGTAGAACCCCGATCCGTGCTCGAGGATCATGAGCTTTCCGTACCCCTTGTACCAGTCCGCCCATGCCACCTGCCCGTCGTCCACGGCCCGCACCTGCTCTCCGGGGCGCGCTTCGATCTCAATTCCCCGCCGGAACACCGTGGTCCCGAACTGCGGATGATGCTGCATGCCGAACCGGGAAACCACCTGTCCGTCCACCGGCCAGGGGAGCACCCCTCTTCCGGCAGCGGGCGCCGACCGCCGTGCTTCGGTCTTCGCGGTCTGTGCGCCCGCGCCCGATTTCGGCGATCTCCGGGCCCGGGCCGCCTTCTTCTTCTCCTGCTCGGCCTTCCTGATCATGGCCCACAGGGAGGCGGAAGATTCCTCGAGCTCGCGCAGGGTCTGCTCGTACAACCCTTTTTCCTTCCGCACGCTCGCGAGCAAGTCCGATCTTTTTTTCTTCTGGGACTCCAGGTCCTTTTTCTTGGCTTCTATCGCCTGTTTGCGGCGGATGATCTCTTCTTTTCTGTTTGCCGCCTCCGTCTGCCGCGCGACAAGCCGGTCGAGGGTGTTCCGGTAGTCGGCGAGCAGCTCATGGTCCCGCCGAATGATGGCAGCCAGGTACTTTACCCGCTTCAGCGCGCCCGAAGCGTGTTCCGAGGTGAGCACGGCCGCCGCGTACCCGAGACGGCCTGTTTTATAGAGCGCCCGCACCCGCTCCCGATAGAGCCACTTCAGCCGCGACAGGTCTGCCCCTACCTGCGAATTATACTGCTCAACATCCTGAAGCGCCGCCTCGGCCTCCCGGAGCCGCCGCTGCTGGTCGGCAAGCTCCGAGTCCCCCGCCTGGATCGCGCGGTCGATCCGCTCCCTGTCCGCCAGGACCGAACGCTCCTTTCGGTCGGCCCGTTCGATCTCCCGCTTCTTTTCCTGCATCTCGCGCTTGATGCGCTGCAGTTCTTTTTTCTTGCCGGCAACCTCATCGGCGCCCGCTGCGGCAGGCATCGCGAAGCCGGCAACGAGCGCCAGGACGGCAAGAGTGCGTATGGCAGGACTGTTCATGCTCTTCCGGGATCACCATGGACCTGCAGGGACTGCGTGAGAACCGCTGTTTTCTCCTGTCAGGTCGAACGTTCTGCTGGAACTCCACTGCAGGAAGCCCGGCCCGTTCTCTGGCGCTGCCCGGGTCCTGCGCCGCAACAGGCAAGCTCCCTCCTACTCCAGGAACCTGTCCACAGATACCTTGGCGCCCGAGAGACCGAGGAGCCCTCCGCCTGCAACCATATATGCTACCACCGGAGGAGGAAGAAAGTCCAGACCGTTCGGACCGGAAAGGAACACGACGGCGATCTGCGGGAGTGAATAATAGATCCCCGCAAGCACCCCCACGGCGAGCGCGGCGCCGAACATGGCAAGGAGCATGCCCTCGATGAGGAACGGCCCCTGGATGAACCCCCGCGTGGCGCCGATCCACTGCATGAGCTCTATTTCCTGCCCCCGTGAGTAGAGCGCCAGGCGTACCGAGTTGGAGATGATGAACACCACCGTCACGCCGAGAAAGACCGCCAGCGCCGTGCCGCCGTACACGACGAGCCTGAGCAGGCCCGCGAGGGCCTCAACACCCTGCCTGCCGTAGGACACGTCTTCCACGCCGGGAAGGGTGGAGAACTTTTTCGCCATGGCCTCGAGCTTCGCTGCATCGGCATACTCCTGATCGATGCTTACCTCATAGGAGTCCGGGAGCGGGTTCTCTCCAAGCCCTTCAATAAGCGCCTCCTGGCCCTTCAGTTCCCGCTTAAACAGCTCCAGGGCCTGGGCCCTGGACAGATAGGACACTTTTTTCACGCCCCGCTCGGACTTGAGGATGGTAAGAAGGTATTCCCGTTCCTGCTGCGTGGTGCCGTCCCGCAGGTACACCGACATTTCAAGCCGTTCGCCCAGTGTGTTGACGGCCCCCCTGAGGTTAAAGAACGCGAGCAGGAACACCCCCACGATGAGCATGGCCATGGTGATCGTTCCCAGGGCCAGCACGTTCACAACGCTGTTGGACCGCAGTCCCCGGAAGGCTTCCGCTATATAGTAGAAGAGACCGTAGCCCTTCATTGCCCTGTTCGAAACCTCGCATTCCTTTGGAATCGGCGCTCTGCGCCCGGAAATAATGCGGCCTACTTCGCCTTTGCTCCGGACAGGTCCGCCGGCGCCGGCGGCCGGCCGAAACGCTTCCCATCATCAGTGACCCTTCCCCGCTCCATCGTAATGATCCGCCGCTGCATTTTTTTCACCGTTTCCCAGTCGTGCGTGGCGACAAGAACGGTCGTGCCTTTCATATTGATGTCTTTGAACAGCCGGAAGATGTCGTGTCCGCTCTGCGGATCAAGGTTGCCCGTGGGCTCATCGGCAAGGAGCACCTGGGGCTCGTTCACGAGAGCGCGGGCGATGGCCACCCGCTGCTGCTCGCCGCCGGACAGCTTGGGCGGGGTGAGGTGACGCTTGTTCTCCATGCCCACTTTTTTGAGGACCACGTAGGCCCGCCGCTCGATATCGCCGTAGGGCGCACCCACCACCTTGAGCGCAAGGGCGATATTGTCGAACACGGTCTTGTGCGGGAGGAGCTTGTAGTCCTGGAATACGAACCCCATGTTCCGTCTGAGGTAGGGGATGCTGGAGGGATTAAGCCGGAAGATGTTCATGCCCTGGATGATGATCTGCCCCTCGTCCGCTCGTTCCGCGCAGTAGAGTATCTTGAGGAGCGTGGTCTTGCCCGCGCCGCTCATCCCGGTCACGAAGGCAAATTCGCCCTTTTCAACGGTAAAACTGACGTCGCGCAGGGCAGGGACGCCTTCATAGTATTTTGTCACCCGGTGCAGTTGGATCATCTTTTAGACAAACCCGAAATCTCGGAATCATGCGCGGACAAGCCGGGACCTGCAAGAGAACCGGACCGCCGGGCCGCACAGGCCGAAACGGCAGGCCTCTTCACGTAATCCTTCTTAGCGTCCATCGCGACTGTGCCGCAAAGCGATCCTCTGCGCCGGAAACGTCTCAGCGTTTCTTCTTTTTGATGACTTCCCTGACCGCCGCAGCGATGTCCCCGGCGGACAGACCGTAGTGCTTCATGAGCCCGTCGCAGTCTCCGGAGCTGCCGAAAACGTCCTTGATGCCTACACGCACGAGAGGCGCGGGGGCGGACTCGGAGAGCGCCTCGGCCACGGCGCCGCCCAGGCCGCCGATGATGGAATGCTCCTCCGCGGTGACAATGGCGCCGCACCGCCTGGCCGCTTCAAGGACCGCCCCGGTATCGAGGGGCTTGATCGTGGACATGTTGATCACCCCCGCGTCGATCCCCTCGGCCTTCAGGATGTCGCGCGCCTTGAGGGCCTCGGCCGTCATAATGCCCGCGGCGATGATGGCCGCGTCCTTTCCTTCATGGAAAACGTGGGCCTTCCCGATCTTGAATGCGTAGTCGGGGCCGAAGAGCGTCGGGACCTTGTTCCTGCCGGTCCGCACGTAGCACGGGCCTTTATGCTCGGCCACGGCCTCGATGGCTTGTGTCGTCTCCACGCCGTCAGCCGGGACGATCACGGTCATGTGCGGGAGCACCCGCATCACCGCGATGTCCTCGACCGACTGATGAGAGCCGCCGTCCTCGCCCACCGTGACCCCGGCGTGGCTGGCCACGATCTTCACGTTCAGGTTGGGATAGCAGATGGACTGCCGGATCTGCTCCCATGCCCGTCCGGTGGCGAAGACCGCGAAGGTGCTCGCGAACGGGAGCTTCCCGCCCACCGCGAGCCCCGCGGCCGTCCCCATCATGTCCTGCTCGGCTATCCCGATGTTAAAGAACCTCTCGGGGAACGCCTTCGCAAATTTCGACGTCTTCGTCGATCCCGACAGGTCCGCGTCCAGCACCACCACGTCGTTCCGCTTCTTTCCCAGGTTCACCAGCGCGTCCCCGTATGCGTCTCTCGTAGCAACGTTCAGCGTCACGATTCCTCCCGTATTTAAGCGCAGAGCGCATGGAGCATGGCGCATAGCGTAAAATCTTTTACACTTGGCCCTCTGCGCTATGCCCTCTGCGTTTTCTTACTTACACACTGCTTCATCAAGCTCCTTCATGGCGACCGCGAGCTCTTCCTTGGACGGCGCGGCGCCGTGGTACTCAACCTTGCCCTCGAAGAGGGAGACGCCTTTGCCTTTCACCGTGCGGCAGACGATTGCCGTGGGCTTTCCCTTTACGGCGTCCGCCTTATCGAGCGCGGCAACGATCTGTCCCATGTCGTGGCCGTCGATGTCGAACACCTCCCAGCCGAAGGAACGCCACTTGTCCGTGATCGGCTCCACACCCATCACCTTGGCTACCGGGCCGTCGATCTGGAGGCCGTTGTTGTCGATGAGGGCGCAAAGGTTATCGAGCTTGTAATGCGCCGCGGTCATGGCCGCTTCCCACACCTGGCCTTCCTGGAGCTCGCCGTCGCCGAGGACGGCGTACACGCGGTTCGGGGCTTTGTCGAGCCTGTGCGCCAGGGCGAGGCCGTTCGCCACGGACAGGCCCTGGCCGAGGGACCCCGTCGAGATCTCCACTCCCGGCAGGTGTTTGCTGTCCGGATGGCCCTGCAGGCGGGACCCGAGGCGCCTGAGCGTGCACAACTCGGCCGGATCGAAAAACCCGGCGTGGGCCAGCACGGTATACAGGAGCGGCGCTGCGTGGCCTTTGGACAGGATGAAATTATCTCTTCCCTTCCAGTCCGGCTTTTTGGGGTCATACTTCATCTTATAAAAGTAGAGCGCGGCGACCATGTCGGCGGCCGACAGGCTCCCGCCGGTGTGGCCTGAACCGCACCCGGACAGCGCTTTCAGGATGTCGATCCGCATCCGCCTCGCCCTGTCTTTGAGCGCCTGTAACTGCTCCTGCGTAATTCCCATGCAGCGACCTCCGTACGACACATACTATCAGCCGCGAAATCTCACGAACGGACACGAACAGGAGTCCACGTGCCTTGATTTTTTCCTTCGTGAACATTCGCGTCAATTCGCGGCAAAATGGTTGCCTTATTTCTTCTGGCCCCGCGCCTTCTCTTCCTGCGCCAGAAAGTCGAGAATGATCTCGTCAAGGCTCTTCTCGTCAGCCGGCCCCCCTTTCGGGGCCTGCGGTTTGACCGCCTGGACAGGAGGCGCTTGTTCCTTCATCGGGGCCGGCCTTGGCGCCGACAGGGGCTCGGGTGCGGCCTGGAGCGGCGCCTTCTGGACCTCGAGCTTGTTCTGCATGAGGTCACGGATCATCTGCTTGTGCTGCTCGACCATGAGCTCGCGCACCACTTCATCGAGGCAGTCTGCCTTGATGATGTCGGTATAGCTGGTCTTGCGCGAGGCCAGGATCGCCCCCTGGTGATAGAGCAGAGAAGTGATATAAGGACTGTTGGCGCCCCCGTCTTCCGTCTGTACGTGATAGACCTTGCCCTGAAACTTAAAGTCGGTATTGTAGCCCGTAAGCATATCAGAGCTATTATACAAAGCCGGGCATGAAGATGCAACTCCAAAATGGCACGGCTTCGGGCCGGGGAGTACCGGCCTCTCCGGGGGGAAGGCAGGAACACGCGGGGAAATCACGAACAGGAAATCATCGCCGCCCACGGTATAAAACGCGATGCCCGCGGCGGTCAGCGGCGCGACAGACCGGTCTTTTGAACGATGAAATCAGCTACTCCCTCGGCGTCATTCAGGTCGAACCGTGGAATGGCGACACTGAACGGCTGGTCGCTGACGAGTGCAAGATAGGAGCCGTCGTCCAGGCAGAGCGGCCGGTCCCCTGATGCGCCCCGGCGGAACACTTCGATCCTGTTCGTCCCGGCCTTCTTGAAGCCTTCGTGAATGACGATATCAACGTCTGCGGCAAACAGGTCAAGGTCATCCAGGGAGGGCGTCTCGTCGAGCTTTTTGATGAGCGCCATCCTGTCCGGTCCGAGGAGGATGACCGTATGCGCCCCGGCCTGCTGAAACCTCCATGAGTCCTTGCCCGGCTGGTCCAGGTCGAAGCCTTTCGAGGCGTGTTTTATCACGGCCACGCGCAGGCCCCGGGCCGTAAGTATCCTTACCACTTTCTCGATGAGCGTGGTCTTGCCGCTGTTGGACGACGCTGCGACGAAGGAGAATATCCGCATTGATTTTTCATTCCCCATTCCGCAATCCGAAATAGTTACGTCTCCGTGAGGTCCGTGGACTCCGGGTCCTTCTTCCTTCCGAACATCCGGACGCCGAGAATGCCGATCTCGTAGAGCAGGTAAATGGGAATGGACATCATGGCCATGTTGAACACATCGGGCGTGGGCGTGATGATGGCGCCGAGAATGAAGGAAATAAGGAAAGCATACTTTCGGAATTTTGCGAGCGCTGCGTAGCCGATGATCCCCATGCGGCCCAGGAGGACCAGGACGAGGGGGAGTTCGAAGACCGCCCCGGCGCCGAGCAGGAATTTGAGGGTGAAGTCGATATACTCGCCGATCTTGATGATAGCCGTCAGGTGTTCGGTCTTGTAGCCGATGAGAAAGGGAACGGCGAACGGCAGGAGAAGAAAATAACAGAACAGAACGCCCGTCGCGAAAAACAGCGTGGAAAAGAACACGAACTGTCCGGCATACTTGCGCTCCCGCGGCAGGAGGCCGGGTGAAATGAATTTCCACACCTGATAGAGAAGCGCAGGAATAACCAAGATCAGACCGGCCACGAAGGCGATCTTCAGATGGGACATAAAGGGCTCGGTAAGCGTGGAAAAGTAGAGCTGCTGCGTGACCTCGTTGGGCGTAAAATATATATAAGGAAAGCTCCCGTGGAAGCCCACCTTCATGTTCATGGGCTTCATGAGGAGCTCGAGGATGTCCTCGGAATAGTTGAAGCAGGCCCCGAACCCGATCGCCAGGGCGATGAGGGAATACACGATCCGCTTTCTGAGCTCCTCCAGATGTCCCCAGAAGGACATCCGGTCCTCTCCGTTAGGCGTTTCCGTCGCCATCTGTTTCCTTCTTCTCCGCCTGTTCTTTGTTTTCCTTCTCCGTGCCCTCTACGTTCTGCCTGATCTTCTCCACATCGATGGAACGCTCGGCGCTCCGGACCTCCGACTCGATGGATTCCTTGACGTCCTGCGTCGCACGCTTGAACTCGGCGAGGCCGCGGCCCAGCGCCTTGCCCAGGTCGGGCAGCTTCTTCGGGCCGAAGACGATGAGGGCGATGACGAAAATGACGACCAGCTCCGGGATTCCAAGACCGAACATGATTTACTCCAATTTTGGATTGGGGATTTTGGATTGGGGATTGGGAACCCAAAATTTATCATTCCGCATTCCGCCTGCACCCGCGTTATCGCAAGAGCGGGGTGCAATCCGCATTCCGCAATCGAGTTATCACTGCTGCTGCTTCTGTTCCGGCATCAACTCCACAACGACTTTGATCTCCACGGGCTTGCCCTGGCGCAGGACCTTGAGGGTCACCGTCTTGCCGATGTGGCCGAAAGCAATCATCCGGGGAAGTTCGGCGGGTTCGAGTATCTTCTTACCGTCAAGTTCGACGATCACGTCGCCGCGAAGCAGGCCTGCCTTGGCTGCGGGGCTCCCCTTTGCCACAGACTTGATGATGGCGCCGATCTGTTCGGGGAAGCCGAGTGCCTCAGCGATATCCTGTGTCACCGGCCGCGCATCCACACCCAGCCATCCCAGGTCGGGCCTGCCTTTGGCCTTGATGGACGGCAATATTTCTTTCACCATGTTGATGGGAACGGCAAATCCCAGGTTTTGGCCCTTCGCGAGAATCATCGTGTTGATCCCCACCACCTCGCCCTTCGTGTTGAACAGGGGGCCGCCGCTGTTCCCGGGGTTGATGGCAGCATCGGTCTGGATCAGGTCGTCGTAGGGCCCCGCGCCGATGACGCGGCCTTTTGCGGACACTATCCCCGCTGTCACCGTCTGTGACAAGCCGAAGGGGTTCCCTATGGCCACGACCCAGTCACCGACATCGAGGGCATTGGAATCCCCCAGCGTCACCGCAGGAAGGTCTGTTGCATTTACCTTGATCAGGGCAATGTCGATCTCCTCCGCCTTGCCGATGAGTTTGGCATCGAGCACCCGGCCCTCGGCAAAGGCGACTTTTATGTCTGAGGCCTGCCCTACCACGTGATTGTTCGTCAGGATATAGCCGTCGCTACTGATAATGAAACCGGACCCGAGGCTCTGCCGCACCTGCTCGCGCTGGGGCGCGTTGCCGAAGAAGCGGTTGAAGAACTGGTCCATCTGGGGGTCTCCGAAGGGAGACTGCTGCCGCACCTTCACCACCTGCCGGGTGGAAATGTTCACCACCGACGGCGTCTCTTTCTTGACGAGCGGCGCGAATGACTCGGGAGCGGGCTGGGCCTGTGCGGAAACCGGTACGACGAATAAGGACAGAAGTGCGATTTGCAACACCTTTGGCATGATCTTCATTGCGATCCTCCCTGGCAGCGATTGCTCGATGAACGGACGCTCATTCATATCACGGAGGCATGGATTAGTCAAGGGCTTTCCGCGGCGTCCCGGCTCGTCGTACCTGCGGCGGGACCGGTCCTTCTCAGGGGCCGCCGGGAGAGGGCGGGGAAGGGTCCTTTTGGCCCGGAAACGTGCCGGAGGCTAAAGGGTGACGCGGATGACGGTCTTTACATTTCCCCGCGCGTTGAAATCGCCCACCACCTCAAGGCGCCGGGGGCCGAGGTTCTTCTTCAACGCGTCGAAGATGACGTTCGTCACCGCCTCGTGTGAGATGCTCTGGTCCCGGAAGCCGTTCAGGTAGAGCTTCAGGCTCTTGAGCTCCACCACCTTTTTGTCGGGAACGTAGGTTATCTTGATGGTGGCGAAATCGGGATACCCCGAGCGCGGGCAGAGACAGGTGAACTCGGGAAAGGAGATGTCGATGACATAGTCCCTGTCGGGACAGGCGTTCTCCCAGAGCTCAAGCTCCGCCTCTTTTATCGCCTTCTCGCCGTACTTCATGGGAGGGATAGTAACAGGTTCGGCACGCCCCTGTAAAGAGAAAATGCAATTTAAGTTGTTTTTTGGGCTTGATGAATATATAATAAAAAATCCATTGGGGAAGGAACAAAACCATGACCATTGACTTCAACTGCATCGCCACCGGCATCGGCAGCCTGCCGATCACGGACCCTGATGCGGCGGCGGAACTGTCGCTGAGGTATATTCCCGAAGCGCCCATCTGGCCGCAGCTCCCGCAGAAGGATTTCCGGGAGCACATGGACGGCCAGTACACTGAGTCCCTGCCCGGTCTGAAGGTCGACGGCGTGAAGAAGCGCTTTTACTTCGACACGTCGCGGGACCTCACGCCGGAATTGGAGAAATTTTTTGAGCGGTACCTCGAGAAGGACTATGCCTTCTTCAGGATATCGGAAGAGTATGCCGCCGGATTCTACGGATTCCTGCGCGCTCTGAAGAAGGGCCTTCCGCCCCGCGCGCGGTTCCTCAAGGGCCACATCACCGGCCCCCTCACCTACGGCACCTCGGTGCGCGATGAGACCGGCAAGGACATTATTCACAACGACGTGATGTTCGACGCCGTGGTGAAGGGCCTTGCCATGAAGGCGGCGTGGCAGATCGAGACGCTGAAGCCCTTCGGCAAACCCGTCATCATCTTCATCGACGAGCCCGCCATGGAGTCCCTGGGCTCCGCCTTCTCGGCCGCGTCTCCGGCGCTGGTGGCGGAAAAACTGGACGAGATCATCGACACGGTCCATGAGCTCGGCGGCATCGCCGGCATCCACTGCTGCGGCAACGCCGACTGGCCCATGATCTTCAACACGAAGGCGGACATCGTGAACTTCGACGCCTTCGGGTACCTGGAGAAGGTCCTGCTCTACCCCGGAGACATCAGAAAGTTCTACGACCGCGGCGGGGCCCTGGCCTGGGGCATCGTTCCCACGAGCGCATTCACCGTCGGCGAGACCGCGGAGGGGCTCATCGCCAGGCTCGAAACAGGCATGAAGCGCCTTGAGAAGGAAGGCGTGGACAGAACGACGGTGCTCCGCCAGTGCCTGATCACGCCGTCCTGCGGCATGGGCAGCCTCACGCCGGAAAAGGCCGAGGCGATCCTGAAGCTCCTCAGGGACGTGTCGGACAGGATGCAAGGACTTATTGCAAAATGAAAAATGCACGTTTCAAATTTTAAAACCGGAAGTTAAGGGTTTCCTTTGCGGCCTTTGCGCGCTTTGCGAGAGACGCTTTTGACTTTGCTTTTGCTTTCTGCATTTTGAAATCATAATCTCATGCCCCGGCATTTACAGTTCACGATATCCCTGCTCCTCTCCATCGCCTTCCACGCGCTGGTGATCGCGACCGCTTTTTTCCTGGCGCCGTCCGCGGAAACGCCGCTTCCGGCGGCGACCCCGGTGCGCATCGTGAACCTGCCGCCGGAAACGCTCAAGAGGCTGCCGCCGGTAGCGCGGCCGCTTCCCCAGCCCGAGAGGAGCGTCCCAACGCCCGGGAAATTCGGCGGGAGCGACGAGGTAAGGCTTCCCCGGACCCTTCCGGGACTGGGACGGCCCGAGGGGCAGGACCGGGGAAAGACGGACAAGGGAACGACGAAGAAGGAACAGGGTCCGCTCCCCTTCCTGACCCAGCGGGACATCGATGAACTCGCCCGGAAAGGCATGCCGGGGAAACGGCCGGGAGATGAATCGGTAACGCTCGATACGGACGAGTTCAAGTTCATCTCCTATAACCGGTGGCTCAAGGTCAAAGTTGAGAGCACCCTGCGCTACCCTGAGCTTGCGGCCCTGTCAGGGCTCCAGGGCGTGCTCTACATACGGTTCGACATCATGAAGGACGGCTCACTCGGCGCCCTGGAACTCCTGAAATCCTCGGGCTACAAGATCCTCGACGACGAGGCGCTCCGCTCCATCCGGGCCTCGGCGCCCTTTCAGCCGCTCCCCGACGAATGGCGCATGGACCGGTACTCCATCAGGGCGGCGGTCCTCTTTTATCTGAGCGAGGTATATGTGAGATGATCGATCTGCTCAAGATCGGCGCGGCCTTCGGGCTCATCGTTCTCCTCCTGCGCAGGCGCTGGAACCTGGGGCTCGTGATGCTCTGCGGCGCGGTCCTGCTCGGCTCGCTTTACCGCATGGGACCGGTCCAGCAGATCCGGGTCGCGTTCGCATCCACGATGGACATGGTGACCATCGGCCTTATCACGGCGCTTGCGCTCATCATGGTCCTGGAGAACATCATCAGGAAGCGGGGCGTGCTCAAGCGCATGACGGAGTCGCTCAATATCGTCGTCCGCGACCGGCGCGTGTCCATGGCCGTGCTCCCCGGCGTGATCGGGCTGCTGCCGTCGGCCGGCGGCGCCGCCTTCTCGGCCCCCATGGTGCAGGAAGTGGCCGGCCGATCCTCCATCACGCCCGAACGCAAGGCCTTCATCAACTACTGGTTCCGGCACATCTGGGAGTACGTCTCGCCGCTCTACCCCGGCGTCGTCCTTGCCGCGGCTGTCACCAGGCTGCCGCTCAACTCGCTCCTGTTATCGCAGCTTCCGCTGCCCCTTGCGGTCATCGGCGTCGGCGCGCTCCTCGGCTTTCAAGGCGTGCCGAAGGAAGCGGTCCCCGGCAAACGGGACATGGCCGCCGTAAAGACCCTCTTCGTGTCTCTTCTGCCCATTACAGCGTCTCTCGTCATGGTCATTGTGTTCAAGATCAATCTTGCCGTCGCGATGACGTCCATCGTGGCCGCCCTGTTCCTTATCTACCGATACTCATTCCGGGAGATTGCGGTCACGCTCCGTGAAAGCCTTTCCATCAACGTCATCCTGATGGTGATCGGCATCATGGTCTTCAAGGGCATGCTGGAGGCCTCGGGAGCCATCGACGCCCTGCCCGCTTTTTTCACCCGGAGCGGCCTCCCGCCCGCGGTCATCCTCTTCGCCCTGCCGTTTACGGTCGGGCTCCTCACGGGCCTCACCGTGGGCTTTGTAGGCTCCACGTTTCCCATCATTGCGGCCATGATGGGCGGGAGCCCTGATCCGGCCGCCGTCACCTTTGCCTTTGCCAGCGGTTTTGCGGGGGTGATGCTCTCGCCCACGCACCTCTGCCTGCTGTTGACGGTGCGGTACTTCAACGCCGACATGGCAGGGACCTACCGTCTGATGTACGCTCCGGTCTTTCTGGTCTTTCTGGCGGGACTCGTCAGGCTCCTGGCTTAGGCTCCGGGTTTGGACTTGACTCCCGGCGCACCCTCCGAGTATAATCCAATCCACCGTCAGTGAAAGGCAGAGACCGCATGGACCACATCGTCAAAAAGTATGGGAAATTTCTCAGGGCGTCCAGCGAGCTCTTTGCCGATGCGGCGAGAAAGCACGAGGTAACGTGCAAGCGCGGATGCCATGAGTGCTGCTCAGTGGGCTTCTTCGACATCACGCTCATGGACGCGCTCTATCTTCGCTCGGCGGTCAAGAAGCTGTCCGCGCCGGTCAGGGAGCGCATTCTGAAGCGCTGTGAGGAACAGCTCGATGTTCTGGAGAAGAAGAAGGCCTTTTCCCGCAAAGACCCCATCCTGAGGACGGGCGAATCGATCGATGTCGTTTCCCGGCGTTCGGCGAAGGTCCTCTGCCCCGCCCTGGAGAACGGCGTCTGCCTGATCTACGACCACCGCCCCCATATCTGCCGCATCTTCGGCCCCACCATCCGCGGCAAAAGGCGCGCCGTTCATCTCGAGGGATGCGGCTATTTCAAGAAAGACATCCCCGAGGCGGACCTTCCCATCCTCGACAATTACGAGGAAGAGGACAAGATCCTTCTGGAGCTGTACCGGGCCGCGGGCCGCAGGAAAATCAGGGAAGTGGACACCATCATCCCCGCGGCGTTGACGATGGACATGAAGAAGTGGCTGTGAACGGCATTGCGGAGTGCCTGCCTGTTGTGCGCTGCACGCAGACAGGCGGAATGGGGAGTGCGGAATAAGCTTCTCTCATGGAAATCATCAAAAAAGAAACGGTCTGGAAAGGCAGCTTCATGAGCGCCGTCAGGATCACCTACCGCGACGCTCATGAGAAGGTGCGCACCTGGGAGGCCGTGGAGCGCGTGGGCATCGGCGGCATCGTGGTGATGGTCGCCGTCACGCCCGGGCAATCGGTGCTGCTCGAAAGACAGTTCAGGCCCCCCCTGGGGCGGCAGGTGATCGAACTCCCCGCGGGGCTGGTTGATCCCGGCGAGTCCATGGAAGAAGCGGCAAAGCGGGAGCTTATCGAGGAGACGGGTTGGGCGGCGAAGGAGCTCTCGTTCCTCGCAGAAGGGCCGATCTCCACGGGCGCGTCAACGGAGATACTCCGGGCGTACCTCTGTACGGGGCTGGACCGTGTGGGCAAGGCCGGAGGAGACGACAACGAGATTATCGAGGTGACCGAGGTCCCCCTGGGGGAAGTAGGCGAGTTCCTGCGGAAGGCGCAGGCGGAAGGCATCCTCGTCGACCTGAAGGTCTACGGCCTTATCGAACTGGCGCGAAAAGCGCTGAAGCTCTGAGTTTCAAATCATAAGCGCTTTTGGAGTTTTGAATTTGATTATTGAAATTTATTTGGGATTTGTGATTTGGGATTTGGAGTTTAAAGCACAAGCACCTTTCCCGCTTCATACGCCTCGTTCAATGCGGTGGGATGCTCTTTGATCGCTCCCTTTGCATCCACGGAATCGTAGAAGAGCGTCGCGTGCTCCGGGACGCTGATGGTCCTGAAAAAGGCGCTGACCGTGACTTCGGCGCACTCAAACCCCCGGTTCTTCTCGTTCAGCTTCATTCCTCCCACCAGAAGCAGCAGCCCCTTTCGGCCGAAGGCGCCGGGCTGGAGCGGTTTTTTATGTACATACTTTTGCGCCCAGAAGGCCTGGCAGCGGTCTATCACGATCTTGGTCTGGGCGCTGACGCTGAAGAAGAATATGGGCGAGGCGACGATGATCCTGTCGGCGACCCTGATGTCCCGGTGAATGGCCTGCATATCGTCGCGGAGCACGCAGCGGCCCGTGTCGTCGCAGGAGCCGCAGTTCTGACAGGGCCTGAGGTTCAGCTCGTTCAGGGTATAGACCGTCACCTCGGCGCCCGTCTCGCGCGCCCCTCGAACGGCCTCCTGTAAGAGCAGCTGCGTATTGCCGCCTTTCCGGGGGCTTCCGTTAAATGCGATCACCTTCACGAGAGATCCTCCCCGCATTCACGGTGTATCTCCGAAGTCGTTTTCATTCACTCTTTCCTCAACAGGGCAAAGCGGGTAAAGAACCGGTCACGCCGCTCTTCCCTCTTCATGCCCTGACGTTCAAACAATGCCACCGTCCGCTCCATCATCCGCCTGCTTACCTCAACGGTTGGTTCGTAGACGGCAAGGATGCCTTTCGGCTTTATGGCCCGCGCTATATGTTCGGCCGCTCCCTCGGGATCGTTCATTTCATGGAACGCATAATAGAGGAAGCCGACGTCAACCGTGCCGTCCGCCACATCGATGGCGGCGATGTCGCCGGTCAGGATCTTCACCTTGTGGCTGCCGGGATTTCCGCTCAGCCGCTTCCTCAGTTTTTGCGCCATTTGCTCCTGGAGCTCCACGGCGTATACAAGCCGCGCGCTCCCGGCGAGCGCCTCGGTGAAAAAACCATTGCCCGCGCCTACCTCGAGCACGACGGAACTTTCTCGAATACAGGACTCGCGCAGGACGGCAAGCCTGTCTGTAAAGGCCTTTCGTACGGGGTTGTAGAGAATACCGGATAACCAGTGAGGGCAGACCATAGAGAGGACTCCTTTGTCATTTATATAAGGAACAGCAGGCATTGTCAAGGCAAACAATTCCGATGTTCCGCGAAAATCGCGGGTAACCGGTGACGCGGTCCCGGGGCGAGGCGGGCCGCCTGCATATCACGGGCTGGGGAAAATGGGCCGGTTCTTCCGGTCAGGGAGATGCTTATTGAAATGTAGACTTGTTTCTGTTATCTTTACTCCGTTGGAGAAGGCCGTCGGATTCTGAGGGGGTGTACCCCGTTGGAGAACTCGAACTCTCTAACGGAGCGCTCTACCTGAATACCTGATTAGCAGATTGTTCGTAACTACTCAGGTCAGCCGCAAAAAGACGCAGAAGTCACAAAAGGTTGTAGCGTCGGGGTTTATCCCCGACGATTAGTCGCCCTCAGTAAATGAGGGCGCTACAGGGGACCTGGGTAGTTACGATTGTTCCAGTTTCGCAGCAAGAGGGAGAACGCTCGATGAACCAGTTGCACGAATTCACCTCAGAGCCGATGATCGCCTATTTCTCCATGGAGATCGGCATCAAGACCGACATCCCGACGTACAGCGGCGGCCTCGGGGTCCTGGCGGGAGACACCATCAAGTCCGCGGCGGACCTCAAACTCCCCATGGTAGGCGTGACGCTGTTGAGCCGGAAGGGCTACTTCAACCAGGAGATCGACGCCAACGGATGGCAGCTGGAAAAACCGGTGGCCTGGGACCCCGCACGGTATATGACCCTTCTGCCCGAAAAGGTCAAAGTGCCCATCGAGGGCCGGCACGTGTATATCCAGGCATGGGTGTATCCGGTCATAAGCCCCACGGGCGGCAAAGTTCCCATCCTCTTCCTGGATACGGACCTTCCGGAGAATGCTCCCGCGGACCGGGGCATCACCGATTACCTCTACGGCGGCGACCTGAACTACCGGATCAAGCAGGAGGTCGTCCTCGGCATGGGCGGCGTACGGATGCTCCACGCCCTTGAGTTCCATATCAAGAAATACCATATGAACGAGGGGCACGCCGCCTTTCTCGCTCTCGAACTGCTTCTCCGGTTCAAACGCGACATCGAGAGTGTATGGGACGAACGGTCGGTCTGGGACGTGGCACGCGTGCGCGACCTTTGCGTCTTCACCACTCACACGCCGGTGGAGGCAGGCCATGATAAGTTCCCCTATCCCCTCGTGAAGCAGGTGCTCGGTGAGCTCATCCCCATCGAGGTGCTCAGGGACATCGCAGGCAAGGACCATCTGAACATGACCCTCCTCGCCCTCAACCTGAGCAAGTACATCAACGGCGTGGCAAAAAAGCACGGCGAGGTTTCGCAGCACATGTTCCCCGGCTACCACATCCACGCCATCACGAACGGCGTGCATACCTTCACCTGGACCTGCGAGGACATGGCAAAGCTTTTCGATAAGTACATCCCGGGCTGGGCAAACGAGCCTGAGCTTTTTGTCCGGAGCGGCAACATTCCGGAGCTGGAACTGTGGGAGGCGCACCGCGAGGCAAAGAGAAAACTGTTCGACTACGTGCATCAGACAACAGGCATCGCCATGGACCTGAATGTCCTTACCTTCGGCTTCGCGCGGCGCGCCACGGCATATAAGCGGCCGCACCTCCTTTTTTCCGATATCGAAAGGCTGCTGAAGATCAACGAAAAAGGAAGGCTCCAGATCATCTATGCCGGCAAGGCGCACCCCCACGACGACCCGGGGAAAAAGCTGATCCAGGGCATCTACCGGTACCGTGAGCAGCTCAGGGGGAAGGTGGAGATCGCCTTTCTTCCGGGGTACAACATGGACATTGCGCTCAAGCTCGTCTCCGGCGTTGACGTGTGGCTCAACACCCCCCTGCGGCCCCTTGAGGCTTCGGGCACAAGCGGCATGAAGGCCGCGCATAACGGCGTGCCGAATTTCAGCGTCCTCGACGGCTGGTGGATCGAAGGACACATCGAAGGGTTCACGGGATGGTCCATCGGCGCCCTGTCCTCTGAAACGGGAAACCTGGCGGCCTCGGACGCGGAAGACGCGGCGGACCTCTACAACAAGCTCGAGAACCTGGTCATTCCCAAGTACTACGACCCCAACAAGGCGGGCTGGAGCCGCATGATGAGGAACGCCATCAGCAAGAACGCCTACTATTTCAACAGCCACCGCATGATGCGGCGGTATGTGACGGAAGCGTATATACGATAGTCTTTTATGCCAATCGAAAAAGACAAGAAAAGCATCATCCTCCGCTGCGTGCTCAGGCTCGTGAGAAAAAACTCAAATTCCTTTCACCTCATGGGATCGGCGCTCAAGGGCCTCTTCACGGGGAATTTCAGCAAGCAGATCGTCTCGAAGGTCTTTGATTTCGACCCGAAGAGTAAGCTTCCCGCCGAGGACCTCGTGGCCGAAGCTCTGCTCAACGGGCTTGAAGACGAGGATATCGAGGAAATATTCAGACGCTACGCGCAGCGCAAGGGATTGGAGTTTTAGCATCCCGATTCCGCATTTCGAATTCCGCATTCCGCATTTGATTCATATTCCTTCCGTTTCCTGGGTCACCCTGAGCACTTCCTCCACGGTCGTAATTCCGTGCGCGGCCTTGATCAACCCCTCCTGGCGGAGCGTCCTGAACCCGGCCTGGGCAGCAACGGATTTTATACTGTTGCTCGACGCCTTGGCAACGATCATGCCCCTGATCGCGTCGTTCAGCTCCATAAGCTCGAACAGGCCCACCCGGCCCTGGTAGCCGGTGTTCCTGCAGGCCGGACAGCCTTCTGCCCGGTAGAAGTCCATCGGCCCCGACGCGATGCCGAGGCTCCGCAGCAGCTCGGGACCGGCGGCATAGGGCTTCTTGCAGCGCTCACAGATCTTCCGGACCAGGCGCTGGGCCACGATCCCGATGGCGGATGAGGCAATGAGGAAGGGCTCGATTCCCATATCAATGAGCCTCGTTGCCGCCCCTGCCGCGTCGTTGGTATGGAGCGTGGAGAAAACGAGATGGCCGGTGAGCGCCGCGTGAATGGCGATCTCGGCCGTCTCGCGGTCGCGGATTTCGCCCACCATGATGACGTCCGGGTCCTGACGGAGGATCGAGCGGAGGCCGCTCGCAAAGGTCACGCCGGCCTTGGGGTTCACCTGCACCTGGTTCACCCCCATGATCTGGTATTCGACAGGATCTTCCACCGTCACGATGTTGCTCGCCTTCCGGTCCAGGGCGCTGACGCTTGCATAGAGCGTCGTTGATTTTCCGCTCCCCGTGGGCCCCGTCACGAGGACCATGCCGTAGGGCCTCGTGATCAGTTTTCGATATCGCTCGAGCAGCTCCGCCGTGAAATTGAGCCCCTCAAGGTTCTGGATGACCTGCGTCCGGTCCAGGAGGCGCATGACCACGGTCTCTCCCTGGATCACGGGCAGTGTCGAGACGCGGATATCCACCGTGGTATCGCCGTCCATCCGGAGGGCGTTCCGCTCGCGGAAGACCGCCGTGACCACCGGCCCGGCATCGGTGTGGGTCACCCGTGCCTGGAACCGTCCGTCCTGGGGCATCCGCTTCTCGGCAATGTCCATGTTCGCCATGATTTTAATGCGCGATACGATGGGCGCATGCATCTCGCGGGGCAGGGACTTCACTTCCGCGAGCACGCCGTCGATGCGGAAGCGCACCTTGATGAACTTGCCCTCGGGGTCGATATGGATGTCGCTCGCGCGGTCCATGATGGCCTGGGCGATAAGCATGCTCACCATTTTGATCACGGGAGCGTCCTCGGCGGCAACACCGGGGATCATCTCCGCTTCTCCGATCGCGGCCGGCGCCGCCGGAGCGCCCGCGAAGTCCATGGCAGCCGCCTCCATAGCGGGGGTCACGCCGTAGTACCGGTCGATGGCCTTCAGGATGTCGCTCCGCGTCGCCACCACCTGACGGACCAACCTGCATGTGGCCTTCGTAATATCATCGATGCAGAAAATGTTAAGCGGATCAGCGGCAGCTACAACCACGGCGTCTCCGTCTTTGTACAGAGGGATAGCAACAAGCCGCCGGGCCATGGCCGCGGGGATGAGCCGCACCGTCTCCGTGTCCACGAGCTGCTTTTCAATCTCGATGTACGGGATATTAAGCTGTCTGCCGAGGAACGAGGCCAGGTTGATCTCGGTGATGAATCCGAGGTCAACGAGGACCTCTCCTACCTTTCCTCCCCGCTTCTTCTGCTCCTCCAGCGCCTTCTTGAGCTGCTCGTCCTTGATAAGTCCGGCTGCAACGAGCATTTCTCCCAGCATCTTCCTCTTGGTATCCACGACGGCCATGGTCCCTTTTCCTCCAAATACCATTGAAAAAACAGGGCAAAAAATGAGTTCTGAAACTGATTATACCAGAAAAAGCGCGCCTGCGGAGAAAGAATCCTGCATTGTTGCCACGCCTCCTTGACGGGCCTCATATTGTATGATAAGTTTTGAGCTATGCGACATACGATGTCCCGGATTTCCTGTAGCCGCCGTGATCGGAGCCATGCATGCCGTGGATGATCCCTGCTGTAGCCGCCACCCTCTTCGACACGCTCGTACTCGTATTCGTATATTTCTATCTCTTCAGCCAGTATCGCGAGCGGTCCGTCGGCCTCTGGACCCTGAGTTGGACGTTGTACGCGCTCAGGCTTCTCTTCGAGCTCTGGACGCTTCTCTCGGGAGAGTCGGCGTACCGTATGATCGGGATCCAGACCGCTTCTCTTCTGAGCGGGCTGCTGCTCCTCGGGGGCGCCTATGCCTTTCAGGAAAAAACGCTTTCAAAATGGTGGATATACGGTTCTGCAGCCGGGGTCCTCTGGATCGTCGGCGCCGTGCTCTCCGGCGTTCCGTTCACGCTCCTCACACTGCCCACGTTCCTCTTTCTCGGCGCCATCTATGTGTTGACGGGGTCGGCATTTCTGGGCATGCGGAAGCTCCGGGGCGCGGGCAGGACCATCACCGGCTGGGCCTTCATCCTCTGGGGCATGCACAAAGTGAACTATCCTTTTCTGCGGCCTATTGAGTGGCTTGCTCCCTGGGGGTACCTCTTCTCCTCCGTACTGGGAATCACGGTCGCCGTCGGCATCGTGCTCGTGTACTTCCAAAAAACGCGGCAAGACCTTTCTGAAAGTGAAGAACGGTACCGCAGTCTCTTCGCAAACAACCACGCGGTGATGCTTCTGGTCGACCCGCAAACGGGAGGCATTGTGGACGCCAACCCGGCCGCCTGCGCGTTCTACGGCTACACCAGAGAGGGCATTCTGTCCATGACGATCACGGACATCAACACCATCTCTCCGGAGCAGGTGTTCCAGGAAATGGACCGCGCCAGGCTGGAACGGCGCCACCTCTTCTACTTCCGCCACCGCCTGGCGAACGGCGAGGTGCGGGACGTTGAGGTGTACAGCGGTCCCATCAGAATAGAGGGAAAGACGCTGCTCTATTCCATCGTCCATGACATCGCCGCAAGGAGGCAAGCCGAGGAAAAGCTCCGGACGGCGACGTCCCAACTTGCCATCCTGATCGAGCACATGCGCGACGGCATCCTGTTCGAGGACGGGTCGCGCAGGATCGCCCTCGCAAACCGGGCTTTCTGTTCGCTCTTTGAGATCGCCGCCTCTCCGGAAGCCCTTGCGAGTGCGGACTGCAGGGCGGCCGCGCAAAAGGCGAGCCTGCTCTTCCCCGAGCCCCGGCAGTTCGTGGAACGCATCGATGACATAATCGACAACGGGAATATCGTCACCAACGAGACTCTCCTGCTCGCCGATGGACGAGCTTTTGAGCGGGATTACATCCCCATTGTCAGGCGGGGATCCGGTCCGGGACATCTCTGGCAGTACCGCGATATCACCGAGCGCAGGAGACTGGAAGGCCAGCTCCGCCATGCCCAGAAGATGGACGCCATCGGGCAGCTCGCCGGAGGCGTGGCCCACGACTTCAACAACGTCCTCACCGCCATCATCGGCTACGGGAACCTTCTGCTCCTGAAGATGAAGGGCGACGATCCCCTGAGGACCCATGTGGACCAGATCCTTGCCTCATCGGATCGGGCGGCGGGACTCACGCAGAGCCTCCTCTCCTTCAGTCGGAAAAAGGACCTTGCCCTGAGGCCGGTGAGCCTGAACGAGATCGCCATTCGGGTGGAAAAGCTGCTCCACCGGCTTATCGGCGAGGACATTGAACTGAAAACGACTGTTCCCGGCGAAGACGTGAGGATCATGGGCGACTCGGGGCAGATAGAGCAGGTCCTGATCAATCTGGCAACGAACGCCCGGGATGCCATGACCGGCGGCGGAATGCTTACCATCGAGCTTGATCGTAAGGAGTTGGACGTCGATTTCAAAAAAACGTACGGGTACGGAAAGCCGGGAGCTTATGCCCTCATAACCATAACGGACACCGGCATCGGCATGGACGAGGAGACAAGGGAGCGGATCTTCGAGCCTTTCTTCACGACCAAGGAGCCCGGCAAGGGCACCGGGCTCGGCCTCTCCATCGTCTACGGCATCGTGAAGCAGCACAACGGCTATATCAATGTTGCGAGCACGCCGGGAAACGGCACGACGTTCAGCGTATATCTGCCGCTCACAACAGCCGACGCTGTGCGGCCGGAACAAAGCAACGCCGTACCTCCGGACAGGGGCACGGAAACCATCCTCCTGGCGGAGGACGACGCCGAGGTAAGGAGCCTCGCGAAATCGATCCTCGAGGAATTCGGCTACCGGGTCATTGAAAGCGTTGACGGCGAGGACGCCGTAAAAAAATTCAGGCAAAACCACGACAGCGTTCACCTGCTGATCCTCGATGTCGTCATGCCGAAGAAGAGCGGCAAGGAAGCATACGAGGCGATACGTGCGATCCATCCAGGCATCAAAGTGCTGTTTACGAGCGGGTATGACTCGGACGTCGTCCGGAAGAAAGGCGTCCTCGAGCAGGGAACGAACTTCATCATGAAGCCCCTTTCCCCCAGGGAGTTTCTGAAAAAAGTACGGGAGGCGCTGGGCTGATGAAAGAATATTTTCACCACCAGACATAAAATCCGGTGAATGCAAAATGCAGGGTGCAAAATGTAAACGTTGTAATGAAGGAATATAAACCGCGGCCTGAGGCCACACCGTCATTTTGTAATTTGCAATTTGCGTGGTAAATTTCGGTCCGGCCTGTCCCGCTCAGAGGGGCTGGTCCGGGTCAGGATATTAAGGAAACCCGTCATGAAGGAGCGGCAAACAATGAGCCAGCAATCAGGTACACCGAACCCCCAATCCACCGTCCTCGTCGTTGACGACGACCCCTATGTCCTCGAATCCGTCTCATCCCTTCTCAAGGGATTCGGGTATGCCGTCATGACCACTCAGCACCCGAAGGAGGCCGCCGAGCTGGCCCGGGTGTCGGGGCTCGACGTCATCCTCACCGACATCAGGATGCCCGGGATGACGGGGATCGAGCTCCTGGAGAAGATCCACGCGCAGAACCAGCAGATGCCGGTGATCCTCATGACGGCCTATGCGGAACTGGATATCGCGGTGGACGCCGTCAAGAAAGGGGCCTTCGACTTCATCACCAAGCCCTACAAGCCCGAATATCTCCTCCACACCATCGAGAAGGCGATCAAGTATACGCGGCTCATGCAGATGGAGAAGGATTACAAGGTCACCCTCGAGGACACCGTGCGCAAAAGGACCCAGGAGCTGTCGGACGCCCTGGAAATGGTCAGGAGCACGAGCAACGAGCTCATCCGGCGGCTCACGGTGGTGGCGGAATACCGCGACACGGACACGGGAGCCCACATTTCCCGGATCGGCATGTATTCGAACAGGGTCGCCCGGGCCATGGGCCTCTCCCCGGCGTTCATTGAGACCCTGACCTTCGCCAGTTCCATGCACGACATCGGGAAGATCGGGATTCCCGACAACATTCTCCTCAAGCCCGGTCCCCTTACGAAAGAGGAATTCGAGATCATGAAGACCCATACCAACAAGGGCGAACAGATCCTTGCGAGGTCCACGTACCCCACCATCGAGCTTGCCGCGTCCGTCGCGCTGAACCACCATGAGCGGTGGGACGGCTTCGGGTATCCGAGGGGCCTCAAAGGCGAGGCCATCCCCATCGAGGGGAGGATCGTCATGCTCGTTGACCAGTACGATGCCCTCCGGAGCAAGCGGCCCTATAAAAAAGCCTTCACCCACGAGGAAGCGCGCCAGATCATCACCGAGGGGGACGGCCGGACCATGCCGTCCCACTTCGACCCCCGGGTCCTGAAAACGTTCAAGGACGTAGCGCCGGAATTCGCGGAAATCTTCGACAGCCACCAGTGAAGGATAACGGACATGCGTATTTTTTTTAAGCTTCTCCTTTCCCTATTCGCCGTAGAAACCGGCATCAAGGCCCTTTTTACGAGCGGCTATACCGCGGACATCGTCCATAAAAAAGGCATCCTCGAAGAAGGGACGGATTTCATCACAAAGCCTATCATACCTCAGGAGCTGATTTTGAAAGTGAGGGAGATCCTGAGCAGGTAAAAAAGACCGATTCATCCCGCAGAAGCGTGCGGCCCTCCCGCACTCCTTGTTCCTGCACGGGACGTAAACCCCTTCGCCTCAGCCCCGATAAGAACTCATCATACAGCCCTTCTCCCCCATGCGTTCCCTCTTGCCTTCCGGCGCATTTTATATTATAGTTTCCCATGCTCAATAAAATAAAGAACGTGCAGGAACTGCGCCCGCTCCTGGAAATCCTGCGGGCCGCGGGCAAGAAGATCGTTTTCACCAACGGCTGCTTCGACATCATTCACACCGGGCATACGCGCTATCTTGCCACGGCCAGGTCCTTCGGTGATGTCCTCATCGTGGCGGCCAACAGCGACTCATCGGTGTGCATGATCAAGGGAGAAAAACGGCCCATCAACCCCCAGGCGGAGCGGGCGGAGGTGCTCGCCGCACTGGAATCGGTGGATTTTGTCACCATCTTCGACGAGCCTGATCCCTACCGGGTCATTGCGGAGCTTCAACCGGACGTGCTGGTCAAGGGAGGCGACTGGCCCATTGAAAAGATCATCGGAAGAGACATCGTGGAAGCCCGGGGCGGCAGGGTGATAAATGTTCCCTATGTAGAAGGCGCTTCGACCACGGGGATCATTGAAAAGATCGTGAAGACGTACTCGTGACTCTTTTGTTTAAACACAAATCATAACTGCCCAGGCCTGCCGCTGAGCAGTTACCTTGCCTTCCTATCTTCATACGTTCTCATGTTCGCCGTTTTTTCCTTCTCTTATTCGCTTCAATCCGGTACAGATCGTCATCATCGAACCCGAAATAGTGTCCGAGCTCATGTATCACGACCTCGGCCACCGTTTTCTCGATATCCTCGGGCGATGAGGCGGATTCCTCGATGGGTCGCTGATAGATGACGATCCGGTCCGGCAGCACGTTGCCGTATCCCCAGCCCCGCTCCGTGAGCGGCACGCCGTGGTACTGTCCCAGGAGCGTACCCGAGTTTATTCCCATTTCCCGGAGCGTCTCCGGAGACGGCGCGTCCTCGATCTGAACGGAAATGTTCTCGAGCTTTGCGGCGAATTCACGGGGAAGCCGCCGGAGGGCCCGGGAGACCAGCTTTTCAAAGGAAATTCTATCCATAGGACAAGAATGCGCGCAGTAATCATGCCGGCATGGGCTGCCGTGCACGGATATCGATAGGAAAAACAAAACCACGAAGATTTCCTTCGTGGTTATAGCCCGAGGCTATCGGACAACATCAGAAGCATCGTTTTCAGGTTATTTCTTTTTCGTGGTCTTTTTGGCTTTCTTTGCAGGAGCCTTCTTTTTTACCGGCATGGTATGTTCACCCCCTTTCACGATACGCACTTTCAGACGGTGAGAGCGCCTCTTTCAACCTGTTCCATGCACTTATTGAGAGATGATTCCAAATTCGCCGGGGGCGTCGATGCCCCCGGCGGGTCCCATTGGAGGGACACTGTATAAATGAGAACTACTTCTTCTTCGCTTTTTTCTTGGCCTTTTTCTTCGCTTTCTTCTTGGCTGCCATCTACTCTCCACCCCCTTTCGGTGACCGCGTGTGCCTTCAGCGGCATTATCTTGAAGCAGACTGCGTAACGTCGTTGAGCAACGACATCTGTGAGTACTTTTCCCGGATCCGGCCGTTGACGAGGGCAAGAAATTCTTCCGCGTCCCTGATCGCCTGCCCTGCTTCGTACCGTGATATGACCCTGCCGGCCTCTTCCATAAAGTTCTGGTATTTTCTCCTCATTCGGTCGAACTTGTTGATGAGGCTCTTGTACTGATCGCCCAGAATGACGCCCGTAGCCGTCACGATGGTCTTCTGCATGTCCCTGCTTCTCCCGCCTTTGGGCCTGAATCCCTCGGACATGATGAGCGCCCTGGCTGAGCGTGACATGGCCTGGTACGCCGCTGCGAAGGCCCACTCTTCATCTTTATCCTGAAGCAGTTTGCCCGTCGCCAGATCGCGTTCCGCCCTCGTCATGAGACTGATAACCTCCGCCGTCTCGGTTGTCCGCTCTTCGAGGATGCCCATATCCCTGAGTGCATCATAGATCATCTTCCTTACCCGCCAGGAAAATCTTCTTACCTTTCACCACTTCCCGGATGAAGGGGTCTTTAGAATCCTTGCGCTTCCGATACTCCTGTTCATCAAAGACCAGATAATCAATCTCCCGCTTCAGTTTTTCCTCCAGGCCCATCACCATGTCGTTCAGTTCTGTTATGTTCACCTGGCCTATGACCATGATGTTGATGTTGCTGTCCTCTTTTTCGGCCCCCTTTGCGAAGGAACCGTAGATGAATGCAGCCTGAACGCCTTTCAACCTCGACAGGGTGGCCTTGATGGAGCCCTGGACCCCCGTGGTCTTGAATATCAATCCCTTCATCTCGGAGAAAATCGGGGAGTTCCTGTTTGCGAAGTAGTATTTCTGAACGCCCCGCTTCTCCCTGGCCACAATTCCGATCTTTACCAGGTTGTCCAGTTCCCGCTTGATGCCTGCCGCATCCTTTCCGATGTGACGGGCGATCTCCCGGAGATAGAACTTGTCGTCAGAGTTATTAAAGAACAGGCCTAAAAGTTCAGCTCTCGTGGAGGAGAAGAGTTTTGTCAGCAACTTCGTTCACCTCGTAGACAAATATACAACAAGAGTGTATGTTTTGTCAACAGGAAAGTTAAAAAATTTATTTTCCATGGGGTTAGACGTTTTATCAACACCAGGATACTCACCAATAAAATTTGGTACAGAAATTTACTGTATTTTGCCTAAATAAACAACTTTTACTTGTGAAGAGAGAAGCGCTCCGCCCTTACGGAGAACGCCGTCAAAATGGCTGCGCTTCGGGATTTCTTTTTATACAGCGCAAATTCTCTAAATATTCCCTTTAAACACACGGATTTTTTGCGGTCCCTCAAGGCGTCTCTCACGCGCGTGGTGATTTCCCATTGCGCGCGCCGCCGTCTCTTGCCGTAAAAGCCGGAAAAGGGCCGCGCACAAGGACCGTGTTTTCGTCAATACTCCCTTGCCGCGCCCGGACAGCGGTCATAATTTATCGTTTGCGAATGTCGCCACTTATGGTATACTGTCTCAAATCAGAGCGTTGACAAAATGTCTTCAACAGGAATAATCGCTGAATGAACTTCACTGAATTAGATCTTCCCTCCGAAGTGCAGCAGGGAATCGAACACGTCGGCTTCTTCACATGCACACCCGTCCAGGAAGCGGTAATCCCGCGGGCCGTGCGCGGGGAAGACATCGCTGCGCAGGCACAGACCGGCACGGGGAAAACCGCCGCGTTCCTCATCTCGCTCTTCACGCGGATGATCAGAAACCCCGCGGCAGTGGCGGATCTCGGCAACTCTCCCCAGGCGCTGATCATATCCCCTACCCGGGAACTTGCCGACCAGATATTCCACGAGGCCGAGCGGCTCGGGAAGTTCACGGGCTTTCGCCTTCTCGCCGTCTTCGGGGGCATCGACTACCAGAAGCAGATGGATACCCTGCACAAGGGAGTCGATGTGCTCATCGGAACGCCCGGCAGGCTCATCGATTACTACAAGCAGCATGTCTACAGCCTCAAGAAGACCCGCTACCTCGTAATCGACGAGGCCGACCGCATGTTCGACATGGGCTTCATCGACGACCTGCGGTACCTCATCAAAAAACTGCCGCCCTACAGCAAGCGCCAGTCCATGCTCTTTTCGGCCACGCTCTCCTACCGCGTCATGGAACTGGCCTATGAGCACATGAACCTTCCGGAAAAGATCTCCATAACACCCGAGCAGGTCACGGTCGAGAGGGTGGAGCAGGTCCTCTACCACGTGGGAAAGCATGAAAAGCTCCCCCTCCTCCTCGGCATCCTCAATAAGGAATCGCCCCGCCGCGTTCTCATCTTCGTGAACACGCGCCGCGCCGCCGAGATGGTGGCGGAACGCCTGAACCGCAACAGCTGGAAGGCCCAGGCCATCACCGGCGAGATATTACAAAAGAAGAGGCTCCGGGTCCTCGAAGATTTCAAGGCCGGAAGGCTCGCCGTTCTCGTGGCAACGGACGTGGCAAGCCGAGGCCTCCATGTGGAGGACGTTACCCATGTGATCAATTACGACCTCCCCCAGGACGCCGAGGACTACGTGCACCGCATCGGCCGAACAGGCCGGGCAGGCGCCGCCGGAAAGGCCGTGAGCCTCGCCGACGAGGAGTACGTGTACTCCCTCGATGATATTGAGAAGTTCATCGGCCGGAAGATCCCCGTGGAATGGGCCGACGAGGGAATGTACGTTAAGGAGATCCGCCGGACCCATGAGGAGCGGCAGCGGAGCGAGCAGGAGCGGGTGTTGCGCCCGCCCCAGCCCGGCCGGCGCAACGCCTCAGATCGGCCCCGGACCCGCCGCTAAACCCTATTTGATAACGTTCAGGACATCGTTCACAAGAAAAATGCTCACAACATCGTGCAATCGCATATTCTAAACTGATTGACCAATTGCTCCTTGGATTAATCCTGGGCTGTATTTACGCAGCTCGTAAGAGATATTATCAAAGTTCATAACATTTCTATGCCCTTGTTTGTGAACGATGTCTTGGATGCTAATTTACTGAACGATGTCCTGAACGTTATCACCTATTCCCCTCCGAAATATGTTATACTGTACTGTTATGAAGGGACAATGAAGGATTTATTAGGTCTTCATTGGCCGGCGGTGTGACGTTCCGTTCGCACCTTCAATCGGAAAAGGAGGCTTGCCATGAAAACCGGCTTGAGAACCACCGACCGTCCGTGGGTGAAATTCTATGAGCGGGATGTGCCCGAAAGCCTGACCTACCCGGACCTGACGCTGGGGAACGTACTTGGTCAAACCGCCTCGAAATACCCGGATAACACCGCGCTCGTCTTTTACGGGAGGAAAATATCCTATACAGAGCTTGATGCTCTTGTGAACCGGTTCGCCCACGCTCTCACCGGTCTCGGGGTCAAAAAGGGAGATCGGGTCGCGCTCATGCTCCCCAACATCCCGCAGATGGTCATCGCCTATTACGGTACCTTGAGGCTGGGGGCCATTGCCGTTGCTACCAATCCCCTCTACAAGGCGCACGAGCTCGAGGTCCAGCTCAAGGACAGCGGGGCGGAGACCCTCGTGGCCGTGGACATGTTCTACCCCGTGATCTCCCCGGTCCTGCCGAGAACAGCGGTCAAGCATCTCATACTCTGCGGCATCAAGGACTATCTGCCCTTCCCGCTGAACCTGCTTTATCCGATCAAGGCGAGGATCGAAAAGCAGTGGGTGCGCGTGAAGCGGGTGCCGCCGATCCATGATTTTTTGTCCCTGCTCAACGAGGCCCAGGCAACACCGGTCAACAGCCGTGTTTCTCCCGACGACACTGCTATTTTGCAGTATACCGGGGGCACGACCGGTACGCCCAAGGGTGCGGTCCTCACCCACCGAAACCTCGTTGCAAATGCCGTGCATAACAGGGTCTGGCTCACAAACGGGAAGGAGGGCGAGGAGAGGATCCTGGCCGTCATTCCCTTTTTCCATGTTTACGGCATGACCACGGCAATGAACCTCGGGGTGCTTCTCGGCGCTGAGCTGATCCTTCTCCCCAAGTTCCATACCAAAGAGGTGCTTCATTTCATCAACAAGTATCGTCCCACGATCTTCCCGGGCATCCAGGCCATGTACATGGCGATCGGCAACTACCCGAAGATCCATAAGTACGACCTCACCTCGATCAAGGCGGCCATCAGCGGCGCGGGCCCGCTCATGCGCGAGGTGCAGGAACGGTTCGAGCAGCTGACCAAGGCGAGGATCGTAGAAGGCTACGGCCTGTCCGAGGCCTCCCCCGTCACCCACTGCAATCCCGTTTTCGGCAAACGGAAGCTGGGAAGCATCGGCTTGCCGTTCCCGGACATGGACGCAAAAATCGTGGACCTCGAGACCGGCGAGAAGGAACTGCCCGTGGGCGAGGCCGGCGAGCTCGTGGTCAAAGGCCCGCAAGTGATGAAAGGCTACTGGAATAAGCCCGAAGAAACGGACCGCACCCTCCGCGGCGGATGGCTCCATACGGGCGACATCGCCACCAGGGACGAGGAAGGGTACTTTTTCATCGTGGACCGCATCAAGGACATGATCAAGACCGTGGGCGAGAACGTCTATCCGCGGGAGGTGGAAGAGGTGCTGTTTACGCACCCCAAGGTAAAGGACGCCGTCGTCGTCGGGCTCCCCCACGAAGCGTTCATGGGCGAGAAGATCAAGGCCTACATCGTGCTCAAGGAAGGAGAGACCGCCACGGCCGAGGAGATCATCGGGTTCTGCCGTGAGCAGCTCTCGAAGTTCAAGGTGCCGAAGGAAATCGAGTTCCGCGACCAGCTCCCGAAGACCCTCGTGGGAAAGGTCTTGCGGCGGGTGCTGCGGGACGAGGAAATGAAGAAGAAAGAGGCAAAATGATCGGGACAGCGATCACCCCTTGGGTGAGTTTCTGTGATGAGATATTCGCTTAGTTTTATCGGCGGTTATCTGCGTCGGTCTGCGGCCAACTGCCGTTTTTAGGTTCCATGCACTGACGCGTCCTTCTTCCACTCGCTCCCCCTGCCCGCTATCGTGCGATGATGACCTTCGGCGCGTCCTTATCAATCCGTCCCTCCGACGATGCCTGCGTCCCTCGTGGTCCTTCGGTAAAGGACCATCGCGCCGGCCAGCAGTAGCGTTTCACCGAGCGCAAAGGCTGACCAGGGAAAGTGACGAGGGACATACGATGCGAGCGCGGCCTGGAAGGCCTGGTCCCGCAGGAGGCGCCCGAAGTCTGCAAGAAATCCCCCCTCGATGATGATTTTCGAATAATCCCGGATAAACGCCAGAAATATGACGAACGCCCCCAGCCCCATCAGCGACCACGCTGCGGTTCCGATGCGGACCATGGCGTATTTCCGGTCCAGGCGCCCGACGAGCAGGCCAAGCCCTATCAGAGTCAGAGAAACCACGAGCGGAGCAAGCACCGGGCCGGTCCAGGCGACGGGGATGAGAAACAATATGTCCCAGGTGAAGAGGGACGACGGCCAGTCCAGGAGGAGCTTCAGAGCAAGGTAGTAAAACAGGTCCCACATGCCGAAGGTGAACACGAAGGAGGAGAACCGGAGGGGGAAGGTTTTCGTGACCGCTGCGGAAACCGCCGCAAGCATCACGATCGTACAGGATTCACGAAGCATCTCCATGAGGAGCATCGTGTGTGGAACAGGCGTCATGGGAAACTGAAACCCGGCAGGATGGTACAGCTCGCGCAAATACACAACGACAATCGCCTCGAGCGCCCCCATTGCCGCGGCAAAAATCCCGAGCCAGACAAAACGCCGCACATGGTCGGTCTTTGTTTTTTCGGCGTTCATATCGACGGTATTAATCTACAAACGCAAAAATAAATGTTCAAATCTCCCCTAACCCCTCTTTTCCAAAGAGGGGGACAAAGAGGATGTCCCCCTTTGAAAAAGGGGGATGAAGGGGGATTTAAAATGAATTGCAATCATCAAAAGTGTATCAATAGTAAATGCGTTTGCTATAGCAGCTACTCAGGTCAGCCACCAGGCCTGAGCAGTTGCCATGATCGTATCATTCCCCTGGCGGGATATGATGAGAAAAGGGTTCCTGCCCCGACCGGGGCGTCCGTCAGGGCTTTCAGGTGTGACAGACGGTGACCGGCAGGTGGATGGATTCTGCGAAGATGTCCTTCGCTGCTTCCTTTTTATAATACGGGCACTTTTCTTCCCGGCACCCATGGGGGTGCCTCTCGCTCTGCCTGCAAACAAGGGACGCGTCCTTAACAGGCAGCACGATCCCGAACTTCTCGCCGAACTCCTGGACCGCAACAGAAATCGCCGAGCGCACATAGGCCTTGCAGCAGCTCGGGCCCGTGAGGTCCGCGATGGCCCCGGCTGTCTTTGTCACCGCTTCCATGGTGATCTTCTGTTCCCGGTCCGTGCCGCAGTGGGCCCCGAGGAAGATCGAAAAGCAAGCGCCGACAGCAGGCACGATGCCGCACACGCCCGTAAGTCCGCAGTAACCGCCTGCTGCCTGCCGTCCGATCCTGTCGAAGGCTTCCCGGATCTGCCCGGTGGTGATGTTCCCGTAGGGAGAGTTCCTGAGCGCGGCCAGAAGCGCCCCTGCTGCGACGTATGCGTGCTCGCACCCCAGCATGGGAAGGCCGGGGTGGCTCATCATGAGCTCGGCGATCTCGACAGGGTCTTTTAATTCCGTGGTGGAGGCGAGGTCTTCGATCGCCTTCATCGCGTCCTTGCTGTGACAGGCATCGCAGATGTAGTGGCCCTGCGAACATTGAATGTGGCCGGCCTCGCTCTTGGCGCAGTACGTACAGGTCACCGTCTTCGCTGTTTTGAAATACTCGAGCGTTGATCCGCAGACCATGCAGTGTTCGGTGCTTTTCGGCATTGCCATGCTTAAATTATACTCCTTCAGCAGAAGGGATACAATCAGGTTTTTCTAAACTATTTCACCACGGTTGTTCATCCAGCCAAAATCTTTTAAAGCAACTCTTAGGGGAGCTGCGCTTTATGATTGAACTTGGATGAGACAACGGTGTTTCGAGATAACTTCATATTGATTTTTCTATGCCCCGCTTTCTGTCACGCGTACAATTATTATTCTGTTCTATGCAGGAACACCTGTCTCTTGATTAGTATCAACTATCGGCAATGCAACGTATGCAACAACGTCACCCCCGCTTCAGAAGACTGCTTGTTACTTCATTTTCGCGGTTACATCGTACTCATAAAGCTCCGCTTTTGAATTGCGCTTTCGGATTCTCACTATTCGCACATCCTGAAACCCCGCATGTTCAAGCATCTTTTTGTAAATCTCCTCCACAGGAAGGAGCGTACCGTAGAAGGTAGAGTTTCCGACGATATAGTGCGTTTCGGCTTCGTCAATGAGCACTTTACGAACATCGCCAAAGTGCTGCCACATATCCTCGAAGTATTTGGCCACGTAGTTGGCGAGCAGGTCGCCATTCTTGTTATTGGGACTGGATATGTCGGTCAGCGCTTTTCTCAGTTGGCTTGGAACATATGCATCAGAAGAGGGCTTCCAATCCGACAACCGGCTTGTTGCGATGCCCCAAGTCCCTCCCACCGCTTGCCAATCAAATTCACCGGCGTCGCGCCCATTTGTGAGATATTCCAGCCAGTACATATAGGGCCGCAGTTCGCGGATGTAGGAAATCCGGTTCGGATAGGGGGGGGATGTGATCAAGATGTCATGCTTATCTTTTAAGTATCGAGATGGCGTTCTGGCGTCACCCATAACGATGTGTGGGCTGGTTGCAGGATTGTCGGCCGCTCCGGCGAGGACAAAAGCCAACTCCTCTTGAAACAAATCCGAATGATTGCATGGGAAATCTAAAAGACTCTGTGCGGTGTCACTAGTTTTAAACGACATCGACTGATGATTGAAGGCGGCGTTGGATAATTTGATGACCACTCTACAGAACGCAATTAGCAGAAGGTCTCTCTCCTCACTGTCAGCCGGGGCGTATTCGTGAATGCAGGCTTTGAGTCTGCAAAGAAAGTCGAGTTCAGCGCCGTCCCACCATCGGGAGATGTTATGTATCGGTGGAGGGGCCGTCTTCGGGCTATTGGGAGAGAAAGAGGAGACCGCAATGCTTGCGCCAAGTTCTCTTGTTCGCTGGATTACGGTGGGAGAAAATTGTTTTGCTTTGACGGAACTGAACCAAGCAAGAAAGGGATTGATCTCAAGGCCGGCGCCCTGTCGTCCCAGGTACGCGGCGCAGAGCGCCGTAGTTCCTGTTCCGGAAAAAGGATCGAATACCTTTATGGCGTTCTTTTTTTCTTCAAGGATATCCGTGACGAGTTTTACCGAGTACGCCGGCGTTAAGCGCAACCAGCCATGCCGTCCCATATGCCGGTTATGCTTGAAGGTCAAGTGAGCGTTCTGACGGTGCGCAATGGTAGATGATTTAGTCATAAGTTTATTAGTCGGCCGTAAGTAATTGCGTAAGCACGTTATTGACTTCCGCCTTGAGCACTTCGGAGTGCCGTTGGAAGAAATCCGCGAGATCGTATCCGATGATTTCCCGCATGAACGAATAGATTGATTTGTACGGCGTATTGCCGACAGTGCTGCCAGTGAGTAAAACCCATTTCTCATTGCGATATCGGAGGGCAATATCGTCATCGATCTGCAGGGACAAAATGGCCGCACAAGGTAAATAGCCTTTGGTATAGGCGGTTGCGGCATTGGCAATGTCCGCATTCTGTCGTTTTGAGTCCTTGCTTTTGTATCCTTGACGCACTTCAAAGACGATGCCCTGAAGCGACGCGGCTACGCGCTCGTTCACCTCAAGGTCTTCTGCGCTTTTCGCTATCCATGTCTGAATCCGGCGTTTCACTTTTGGGTCGGGCACGCTCTCGGTCGTAATTCGCGCATCAAGGGAGAGCGTCCTGGTCTTGCCGCGGCCTTTCTTTACGGTGTAAGACCACTTGACGTCCTCCTCCTTAAGATTTAGTGAATCCCGCAGTACCTCCCGGAACAGGTTTTCGCACCCGATTCCGATCTGCCTATAGATACTGGTCATGCCGCCCGCCGCCTTGTGCGCCGCGTACATGAGAGGATTGTCGAGGCCAATCCAATTGTAGAATGGGTCGCTCTGGTATATTTGCTGAAATTCCTTTAGACTGTATCCCCCTTTTGCGCCATGTCCAAGTTTTGGACGGTAATTGGCACAGACCCGAATCGCGTTCACGAGGTATGCAAGGTATTCCGTATCTTTTTCCCGGCGTGAATTCATTGTATGACCATGGCGCATCTGACTCCGTTTATCAAGCTCTCGCTTCTTCACCCGAGAATATGATTCTATGGTTTCTGTAGTTTATCAGACTTGGAGGGGGTTTGTAAACAGGATTTACAATAACGCCGTGGCAGTAAAAGTCAGGTTTCGCTGCGTGACAGACACCAAATGATTCTTTATTTTTCGTTCTATTGCCTCCAGCTTCGTCGGGTCATACGTCTCAACTGTATCTTCGATTCCGTATGCTTTTCTTACCCCCGGCAAAAGACCTCTCAGATCATCCAGCCGATGCTCCCAAACCCAATCGATCCCCTCAGCCGCCACGTATCCGAGATAGCCGGGGTCGAAGTAGCCGCAGAAGAGCAAAATGAATCCAATATTTTCCCCGTAACGTTCTTCGAGTTGCGTGAACTGCTGGGCTTCTTTTTTGCGCCATCTGCTGGTGGTTGTCGCGTTCCCAGATGATTTTATCTCAAGTACGAAAGGTTGGCCTCGCTTGCTGGTACGAATCGGCTTCACCATGCAATCAATAGGGGCTTTAACGCGAGCTTTTTTCTGTCCTGCGGAGAGGGCGGGCAAAATTGTAAACGTGCCGTGCGACATTGCATCAAAATTACTGACTTCTTCGGAGGCTATTTGCTTGTATCCGTGTCGGAGAAGCCATCTCTTGAGCGCGGCAAGTTGTTTCTTTTCCAACTCACTGAGGAGGGGGTCATTCGTGCGGATGAAGCGCTGCTTGCGGTAGGTGTCGGGGGCAAAGCGGATAAACCAATCGCTATAGAAGTCGATTGATTGAGCGACATCCGCCTTCCATAAATGCAGTTTGTCCGCGTTTATCGGCATCTTGTATCCTCAGTTACTTCCGGTCGTCATCCGATGATGAAAGAGAATACTATAACGAAGGGTAAATGGCAAGGGAAGAGTTTAAAGGCGAAAATAAACCCGACATTTTCAGCGAAATGTATGATATCATCGTCAAAGAACGGCTCGTGGTCCTGAATAAAAACAAGGGGGAACTCTATGAGATCTTTGCTGCAATGGATCGGCGTACTCTTTCTTCTTCTCGCTGTCCCTGCTTCTTCGTTTGCCGGAGAGGTAACATATCCGGCGAACCAGGTGGAAAGGCCGCTTACGCTGCCGCAGGGCCTGTGGGAATTGGGGGCGGGGATTGAGTCTTTCAACTGGGCCGGACGTTCCGACAGCGACCTCTTTCCCGTGCTTTCTTTACGATACGGATTCACCGACAACGTAGAATTCTATCTCCTGGGAATCAAATACAGGATCATTCATAGTGACCCTTTCGAGCTCGTTGTCAAGGGGCGGGTGACGGGTTACGGATATTCCTCCATCGACGGAACGATTCTCCAGACGGAGATCGGGGCGGAAGCGAAGCACAGACTTCACGAAAGGTTCGCCCTCCTCTACAGTCTTGAAGATTATTATACCTATTTCTCGGATGCCCCTGACAGGACAGACCTGCGGCTTTCCGTCGGCGGCCTCTTTTCACTTACGGGAAAATTGGCGCTGGAACTGAAGGGAACATATCGAAGACTGGAAAAGTTCAATGAATCAGAGGCCCGGGTGCTGTCCGTGGCATTCTTGTACAATATCTCTCCCAAATTCGACATTCGTCTTGGCGCAGCATTCAGCGACTATTCCACTTCTGAAAACGATCGGTATTTTGCCGAAAGTTACAAGCAGGCTTATGAAATCGCCGCATACTGGAGATTTTGAACCTGCGCCCGTGCAGCGCACGGGGGGATGCCGCTTCATCTCTTCCTTAAGAGAAACGCATGGGCCGAAAGTCCCGCCCCATAGGCGACCATGACGCACCAGTCGCCGGGCAGGACGCCGTTCTTTTCTATCTCGTCGAGGACGAACCATACCGTGGGCGAGGACATGTTCCCGTATTCGGAGAGGACCTTCCGCGTCGCCCACAGGCGCTCTTCGGGGATCCCGATCTCGTCCCGCACGGCGTTGATGATCTTCTCTCCTCCCGTGTGAAGGGCCCAATGCTTGACGTCGTCCACCGTGAGGGACTGCGATCCCAGGACATCCGCCACCACCTCGGCCGCTGCTTTCCTGACCAGGTTCGGGAGCTGGAGCGAAAGCTGGTTGTGCAGCCGGCCGCCCTTGTGCACGAAGCGTATGGTATCGCGCTGCTCAGGCACATAGCGGCCGGCGGAACGGACCAGCTCGAATCCCTCCGGCCTCGTCCAAAGCACCGCCGCTGCCGCGCCGTCGCCGAAAAGCGCGTTCGACAGGATGAGGCTCAGGTCATTGTCCATCTGGAAGGTGGTGGTGCAAATTTCCACCGATACGCTCACCACCACGCCTTCCCCGTTCGTTTTGAGCATGGACTCCGCGACCTGAAGGTTGGGGATGGCGCCGCCGCAGCCGCTGCCCACCATGTCGTAGGCGCGGACGCTTCGGGACAGCCCCAGCCTTTCTATCAGATAGGTCGAGATGCCGGGACAGATGTACCCGGTGCAGGTGTTCACCACCAGGCCTGTTACCGCGTCAACGCCCGCTCCTGCCTTTGAAAGCGCCTTGGTAATAGCCTGCGCCGAAAGTTCGAGAGACCAGTGGGTAAACCGGGCGATGCGCGCGTCGGGGGCCTCGTCTACAAGACAGTCGGGGTCATCCAGGGCAAAGTGTCTTTTTTGAATGCTCCGATGCTGGAAGGTCGTGCGAATGAGCCCGAGACTGCGTGGGCTGAGCTTGCCGCCGTAGTGCCTGCGCATGAACTCTTCGGCAAAAGCCTGGTCCGCGCTGTAGGGCGGCACAGCCACGGCGAGGGAGGCGATGTGGGGATTGACTTCCTGCTTTACCATTTCGATAACATCCTTTCCGACAAATAAGATGCTGCCCCTCTTTACACTCCGCATTCCGGATTCCGCACTCCGCAATACCCTCTACACGTCCATCCCCACCAGCCGCAGGCCCCTCCGGATGAACCGCGTGTGCCGCCACAGGGGAGACCGCAGCCCCAGCCGGTAGGCGGCCCGATGGACCAACGGAAGAAACGAGAGGCCGATGGAATCGGAGCTGATGAAATTCATGTGGCCGGCCATCGATTTTCTGAGCTCCTTCGCTATCCATCCGGCATCGACATCGGGAGACACATAGAACACCGGGGCGAGCATTTTATCCCGAGGGACCGATAACGCTCCCTGGTTCCGCGCGATCGTTTCCAGCTCCGTCCCGGGATATACGCGGATCCCGATATTAAAGAACGCCACGTCCCGCGGCCCGATGCGGGTCTCGGCAAATCTGAGCGTCTCCCGCACCGTCTCCCCGGTCTCCCCCGGCCCGCCGAGCAGGAATATCCAGGCGCAGGGGATCCGATGGCGCCGGACCACCTCGGCTGCGCGATGCACCTCCCGGCTGGTGAACCCTTTCCGGAGCCCCTGCAGCACCCGGTCGGACGCGCTCTCTACGGTTATGCCCATGCCCACGAACCCGGACCGCTCCATCGCGGCAACCAGCGCGTCATCGAAGTATCGGGGATTCAGTTCCAGGCTCTGGAGCCGCGCCCCCTGTTTCGACCGCGCGAGCGCTTCGCAGACGGCCACGGCATGGTCATAGGGCGCGTTGAACACACTGTCCACGAACTCGATGTCCCGCTGCCCCGAAGACGCAAGCCGCGCCGCCGCGTCCGCAACGCTTGCGGGATCGGAGAGCCGGTACGTACTTCCTTCTATCTTTCGATATGTGCAGTACACACACTGGAACTGGCACCCCAGCTTGGTCTGAAGAGGCGCCGTGGCCATGTGGGACCGGTACGCGGAAATATTCACCCACCGGCGGTAGTCGGGAGCGGCGCAGTCGCTGGAGAATCCTGAAGTGACGCAGGGAGTTTTGTGGAACGCGCCGTTCTCACGGTACATGATGCCTTCCAGGCCGCCGACGGGTTTTCCCCGGGCAAGCACTTCGAGCAGGCCCGGGAAAACGACCTCGCCGTCCCCGAGCACTCCCAGGGAGGCGCCGGAAGAGCGAAGTATCTCCTCGGGCATGACCGAGAGCGCCGCGCCCCCGAGGATGATGGGGGCATCGGTCATCGCGCGCACGGCCTTGGTCAGCGCCGCCAGCTCGCTGATGAAAAAGACCGGCGACGCCATGTCGTTATTATCGATGTTCCGCACCGACAGGCCGATGACGTCGGGTTTCGAGGCTGCAATACCGGACCGCACAACGCGGAGCGCGTCCTTTTCGAACATAAGGTCCAGAAGCCGGACCCGGTGACCGGCCCGTTCCGCGGCCTCGGCGACCATGCAGGCGCCCATGGGCATGACGGGCATGGGGAGGGTGTTTCGGTTGGTGGCGATGATGAGGACGTTCATACCGGCTTTTGTGAAACGACGGGAATGAAACCAGGGACCTGAACAGCAGGGAGAGAATTATGCGTCCCTGAGCTTCATCTATAATACAACATAATCCCGGCAAGTCAAGAAGCTTCCCCCGGTAAAGGCCTCGAACCCTATCGCCTCTCTCCTCCTCCGTCGTGATGCGGCTCCGGCGATTGCACGGTTGTACGTGCCGCGAAGACAGGACGTATATCCTTGTGCAGCCATTGCCCAATGTGCACGCTTGCGCGGCAGAGCGAAAGGGCTGCTGCCCCCGTAACTGGAGGATTATGGATGATTCGCATCTTCACATGATTCGCATCTTCACTTGACTTTTCCGGTATTTTTGCGCTATTCTTTAACAGCAACGTTTCCATTCTCCAACTCCAGCGTCCTATTACTCTGAAGACTACGAAGCCCGTCCGAGGAGCCGCCCGGTGAGCAGATCACGTCTTATTGCCGTCTTCGCCGCCGCACTGTTGACGGCAAATATCGCCCAGGGACACGAAACCACGGCGTCCTCCGCTACGGAGAAGACTATGAACGCGCGGGCCTTCCGCCGCATAAACGGATTTATCTTCTTCATCATGGTTCTCATATCGGCCGACAGGTTCTTGCTGCGCTTTGCATAACACCGTGCCATGTCGCGAAATACTGTTGAAATCGCCGGGCAGTTGAAAGGGCTCCTGATCCGGGGCTCGCCGCTTATCGAAGAATACACAACGCAGACCTGTCCCGGGTGCGCTGATGTGTGTTGCAGGCAGAAGCACGGCCTGTTCCGCGAGCGTGACGCCGTCTATCTGACCGCGCTGGGAATCAACGTTCCGCCTCATGACGAAACGAGGCCGCCCGAAGGGCCCTGCGAATTTCTCGGCAATGAAGGATGCGCCCGGCCGCGGTGGCTCAGGCCCTTCAGGTGCACCTGGTATTTCTGCGATCCTCTCCTCAGGGCCATGAACGACGGGCCCCGGAAAAAGGCGAGGGCGCTCTCTGCGCTCCTCCAGGAAATGATCGGGCTTTACGATGAACTGAAAGGATAAACGGATAACCATGAATAAAATAATCTTACAGCAGGCGCAGGAACTGGCGAAATTGTGGGGCGGGTTCCGGGCCAGCCGGGTCGTGCTCACCGCCAACAACTATGAAGTCTTCGAGCACCTCCGCTCGGGAAAGACTGCCGATGAGATCGCCGGCATCCTCGGCACGGACAACCGGGCCACGGAAATCCTGCTTGATGCGCTCACGGCGCTGGGACTGCTCAGGAAGACGGGCCCCCGGTACAGGAATGCTCCCGTCGCGAAGCGCTTCCTGGTCAAAGGCGGCCCCGCTTATCAGGGCGATATGCTTCGCCACGCCGACACGCTCTGGAAGAACTGGTCCGGCCTCGATGACGTGCTAAAAACCGGTTCGCCGAACCGTGCGGGCGGACGCAACCACGACGCCTTTATCAAGGCCATGCATAATAATGCCGTATTGCGGGTGAAGGATGTCATCGATGCCGTCGACCTCAGAGGCGTAAAGAGGGCGCTCGACCTGGGCGGCGGTCCCGGCACGTACACCGTGGAACTGGCCAAACGCGGTATTTCTGCTGCGCTCTTCGACCTCCCCAACACGATTGAGATAGCTCGAACAATGATCCGGCCGTCGATCGCTAAAAAGATTCACTTCCGCGAGGGTGATTTTCACATCAATGACATCGGGAAGGGGTACGATCTCGTCTTTATCAGCCAGGTGTTCCATTCTTTCTCCGAGGACGAGAACAGGATACTCCTGAAAAAGGTGCATGAAGCCTTAAATCCTAAAGGAAGGGTCGTGATCCATGAATTTTATCTTGACAAAAACCGTGCGTTCCCGCCGTTGGGGGCGTTGTTTTCGATCAACATGCTGGTGAACACATCATCGGGCAGGAGCTATGCGCCGCAGGAGATGAAACGATGGCTGTCGCAGACGGGATTCAAGAACACAAGGGAGAAGATGCTCAACGATACGGTGCTGGTAACGGGCGTGCGGAAATGAAGGGCAGAGGGCAGAGGGCAGAGGGCAGAGGGCAGAGGGCAGAGGGCAGAGAGTAGGCAGTAGGCAGGAGGCGTGGAGGCGTCTGACGGTTACGCTGCCGGTTTCGGACGTACCGCTCGTCAGTCGTCCAAGGGTTACGATGTCCGTATCGTCTATCGTCCGACGGCAACGTCCTAACCCGGACAAGCCGGAACTAAAAACTTTTTTGCCACAGGACGCCGAGTGGAGAGATCACAGAGGTAAAATATAAAGCCGAATCTTGTAGTTATGAAATTAGTTGATAATGTCGTGCAGAATTTAGCGGTTTAAGAAGATCAGCTTGTTGATTTATCGAAACTTTGATTTTTAAACTGCGGAACTTGGGTTAACGGCGGGATGGCGGGCCGGCGGCAGAGATAGTGGGTACAGGCTTCCGTCGGAGGAAGGGCCGGTATGCCCGGGCCGGGTGGGGCAACTATAAATTCGGGAGATTGCGCTTATATCAGTAATTGAGGCTCATCGTACCGACTAATCTCACCGTATCATCAACGCCTGCCTGCTCTTTGTTCAGGAATTGACCGCCCGCGGTGATATTGAAATGCTTTGTGACATATCGCAGCCCGGCCGAAACCGCCTGGTAGTTTCCTTCTCGGAGGGTCGGAATGTCTTTTTTCGTCACCTGGTTATACTCGATCATAAATTGCAAATGATTGTTCTCGTTGAACGGGAAATGCAGCCCTGCATTGACCACACCGTACATTTCCTGCGTGGGAGGGGCGTTTCCGGCGATCTGGTCCACGAGCACTGCCTGTCCTTCAAAATGTATTCCTACGAACGAATCATCAAGCACGCGGTTCTCCGCCGAGGCGATGACCATGAATTTTAACCCCTGTTTTCTGACCTCCTCGAAGCCTTTTGCGCTGTCACCCGTCGGAATGATGCCGCCGATGCCGAGAGCGATCGCAGGTATGGTCCCTTCTTCGGACTGATTGCGGATCCGCCACTTGAGCGCCACCTCCGTGTCGCCGAAGCCCTGTCCCCGCGTTGATGAGCTCCCGAGGTCTGTGGCGATGAGCTTTCCTTTCGCGCCGAATTCGAGGTTGTCCGTAATGCCCATGGTGAGCGTAGCGACGCCCTGGACGATGCTGTAGTCGGGAGTGTCGCTGTTTTCTCCCAGCGCTGAAATGCCGAAGGCCATGTGGCCCGCCTTCTGCGAAAAGGCCGTGTTCATTATCATGAGACCCGTCAGACCCTGGATGTTCGGAGGCCGGCTGATGACTATAGACTCTTGAGAGTATCTGCCGCCCTGTCTGCCGTAGCTTCCATAACGTCCGTATTCCGAAGGAAACGCCGTTTCCGCCGTCAATAGCAAACAAATGGTCAGCGAGAAAATCCCGGGCAATCTCCTCATTCCATCCCCTCCATTCTCAAAAAAAGTCCAACGTTCACCGTTTTATTATAGCAAACGCGGAAATAATTTTTACAAACCGCAGGATAACCCTCACCCCATCCCTCTCCCCAGCGGGAAGAGGGCGAGGGTGAGAGGCTCAATCTTTCGGTTGCGCGGCGCGGCTCTTCTCAAGATATTCGAGGAAAAATGCGAGAAAAACCCCGGCAAAGAGGCTCGTCACGCCGGCAAGGGCCATGTTGAGCTTGATCTTCGGCCTGGATCTTCTTTCAGCCGGAACAGCCCGGTCCACCACCTGGATCGTGACGTTGATCGCTTTCTCATTCAGAAAACTTGTGAGGGCAGTGACGTAAAAGTTCGCCATGTCCGCGGCAAGCTTCGGGTCTTTCCATTCAACGCTGATCGTAATGGCGCCCTCCTTGCTTTTGGTGAATTTCGCAACGCCGTTCGTGAGGAGCTTCACGGTGTCTTCCATCAGCGGCGGCTTGTCAGGTTTTTTCCATGCGCCTTTCAGCGGGTCCCACTGGTCTTCGTAAAAGACCCTCATGAGGTTAAACCTCTGGATCACGGCCTCGGCCGTAGTCCTGCTTTTCAAGATCACCATGACCTTGTCTGCCGGGCCCTGGATGCCGGCAGCTCCGGCAAAGGCGCCGGCCAGCGGCAGCGCGGACAGCGCGGCGCCGAGACCGCCTGCGTCGGAACCGGTGGCGATGACCACGGTGTCGGATTTGTAGAATCTTGAAGACAACTTGCCGATCACCAGGGCCATGACTACAGCGGTAATACATAAGGCGATCAGCATTTTTTTTCTGCGCCAGAGTACGTTCCAGTAGTCTAATAAATTAATCTCGTCTTCCATGGATACTCCGTTTTTATCCATAGTTCATGGTTCGTGGTTAATACTATGAGCTATCAGCCAAGAGCTACGAGCTAAAAAATCACCGTAATCGTCGCCAGCACTACCGCCGTCTTGAACAGAATGTCTATGATGTCCTTAGTGAACCTCATGCCTGCGTACCGCTCTACTTTCTGCGGCACGAACACAGAATCTCCCGGGTTCAGCTTCACGTCTTCTATATCGCCGACCGTAGGCGAGTCCGCGCCAAAGGCGAAGCCGTTCGCCTGGATCACGAAGACCTCGTCCTTTTCCGCGTACTTGGCGTAGCCTCCCGCGCGCTCGATGTAGTCCTTCACCGTCATCTCCGGCAGGTAGACCTGCGCCCCCGGGCTGTAGATCTCGCCCATCACGAGCACCTCCTGGGGCCGTTTGGGAATGTTGAGCGAGTCCCCGTCCTGGAAGAGGAGGTCGTCCTTCGATCCCGCCCACTCGTCGATGTTCCCGGTGATGTTGATCGCCACCCTCCCCTCCTGCTGCTCCTGCATGGCCTTGAGGTTCTCGAGGAGGCTCTGGTTCAGGTTCAATTCCGCCTTGGAAAGGGACGCTTCCTCGGCGCTCAGCGCCGTGGCCGCACCCTGCGCTGCCGACTGGAAGACCTGGGACTGGACGCGACTGATGAATGACTGAAGGTTCCGGGCCTGGCTCTCCTTCACGTTCCTGCGCCTGAACATCGTGCCGTACACGTACGCTTCGGGAGTAAAGCCTCCCACCCTCCGGAGCAGATCGCTCAACCGCTCGCCCTTGTATATCTCGTACGTCCCGGGCCGGACGACCTCTCCGGTCACGGTGATCTTTTCCGCATCGCGGAACGCGGTATAGACCCTGACAAGGTCCTGGGGCTGGAGGGCGACGTCCCCGGCGCGGTCGCCGTTCAGGAGCTTGTCAAGGTCAACGGCGATGACCTCGCGGTCCATGAAGTCCTTCTTCAACCGTATGACTTCCGCCCGCCGGAGGTCCGATGTGGGCAGGAGCTGGCCCATGGCAATCAGGTCCGTCAGCTTCAGATCGGGCCGCCACTGGTAGTCGCCGGGGTGCCGCACGTGGCCGTTCAGGTTCACCGTCTCCCAGACCTTGTCGTAAACCGGGAAAACCGTGACCGTATCCATGTTCTGGATCTTTTCTCTCAGCTCCGCGACCCGTTCGGGAGAGGCAGGTTCGGGATTGGACAGCTTGACGTCGAGGATAACTTTCTTCTGATTTTCGGCGAAGCGCGTGAGCTGGAGCCTGCTCCCCAGGGAGATGGGCATGATCCCGCCGGCCGTCCGGATAAGGTCACCGACCGTTTCTCCGCCTTTGAGCTCATAGATCGCCGGCCGGTACACCGTCCCGGACACGCCCGCCACGGGGCCGATGAGCGGCACGAAGACCGTGTCCTCGTGCTGGAGACGCATGTCCTGGCTGCGGTCGCCGCGGATGAGGAAGTCGTAGAGGTCCAGGGTCTTCACGACCTTGCCCGATCGCAGGACTTGCACGGACCGCATCGTCCCTTTCTTGGTCGGCCCGCCGGCGGCGAACAGCGCGCCGTAAACCGTGGTAAGGGAGGGGAGCGAGTAGCTCCCAGGATTCGCCACCTCGCCCACCACGTAGACCGTGACGGTCTTGAGCTCTCCCATGGCCACGCTCAGGCTGAAGTTCGCATAGTACCGTGAAAGGTGTCTCTTGAGGGTCTTTTCGAGTTCTCCGAACCTGATCCCTGCTACCGGCACCACGCCCACCTTCGGAAGGGTGATGTTGCCCTCCCGGGTGACGGTGAAAGTATAGATGCCCTCGGTGGTGCCCCACAGGGTGACGGTGAGCTGGTCGCCGGGGCCCATGATGTAATCGGGCCCCACCGGAAGGGTCCCCGACGGAGTGAAGGAGGCGGCGGTCCTGTTGAATGTGTCGTATCCGAATTGACTGAGGGAGGTGGAAAAATACGACGGGAAATCGCCGGAGAGGGTCATCTCGAACAGAGAAGGCCCTTGCCCTGCGGCGGCCGGCTTTTGTTTCTCGTTCTTTTTCTGAAAATCCCGAAGGATCTTTTGCGCCTTCTCAAACTCGCCCGCAGCGATCGCCCGGTTAAAATCTTCGGCCGTCCGGGGATCCGTGGACGTCAGATCCACGTCTTCGGTCTTTGTACGCGATTTCTGAAAGTCCTGGTATATTTTCTTCGCGGCCTGAAAGTCGCCTTTCTGGATCGCGCTGGAAAGTGCCTGCGCTGCCTGGGGATCGTTTTTTTGCATCTCCTGGACGGCATTGTTCGTCATGGCCTGGGCCGAAGCGTTCGGGAGGGTCTGGGCGAAAGCTGAGTGCGCCGGAACTATGATTGCGAGAACGAGAGCAAAAAAAAGAATGCGTCTCACGGTATATGTAACCTCCACCTTTAGCTCATGGTTCATAGCTCATGGTTCATAGCTCATAGCTCACGGCTCTGAAGAGCGCAAAACCCGCGCCTTCGAACGTTGAACAGAAAACATTGAACCTTGAACTGTTTGGGGGAATCATCCAGAGTATAGCAAAACCAGGGGGAACAATGCAAGCGGGAATATAGGTGTATTCGCTGATAGCTCATGGCTCATGGCTACTAGGGACTATGAACCATGAACCTAAATTCGGCAGTTGAAAATCAAATTAGTCGTTGAAAAGCAATATATTATCGCCAGTTACGGCAACTGCGGAGCAGTTTAAATTGTCACCGAATGGGTGAACGAAAAAATGAAGCATCTTATTGATTTTGTAAGAAACCAGCGCGTCAACTGCCGTTTTTAGGATGAACTGTTTTACTACCTCGCCCCTTTCCCGAACAGCACCACCTTCACGGTTTTCATCAGGATATGGAAATCGAGAAGCGGAGAGAGGTTCTTTATGTAGAAGAGATCATACCGGAGCCTTTCCAGGGAGTCTTCAACGTGTACACAGTGCCTGAAGTTCACCTGCGCCCAGCCGGTGATCCCCGGCCGAATGCAGTGCCGAAGAGAGAAGTACGGGATCTTTTGCTCGAATTCCCTCACCTCATCTTCGATCAGGGCCCGCGGGCCGATGAAGCTCATGTCTCCCTTGAGGACGTTCCACATCTGCGGAATCTCGTCGACCCTGAGCAGCCTCAAGATCATCCCGAGGCGCGTGATCCTCGGGTCGTCCTTCCTCCCGGCGAACCTCCTGTCACGCTCCGTGCCGACCCTCATCGTCCTGAACTTCAGCAGACTGAAAGGCCTTCCGTTCAAGCCTATTCTCCGCTGCCTGAACAGGACAGGCCCCTTCGAGTCAAGCTTTATGGCCAGCGCAGCCACCGCGCAGAGCGGCAGCGAAACCAGCAGCCCCGTCAGGGACAGGAAAATGTCAAGCAGTTTTTTGACCCGCAGGGTGTACGTCCCTTTGCGCATCCCCTGGAAAGGCGCGTAGGCAATCCATCCGTCGCGCAGGCATTCAACAGGCAGTTTTCCCGTCAATTCCTCGTAAAAGGAAGGCATGTCGTAGATTTGAACGCCGAACGATTTGGCCTCAAGCAGAGACGACAGCAGCTCCGCGTTCTTGTCTTTGGTTATCGCAACCACGGCGGTGTCGACTGCGCCGTTCTTTGCGAGCGTCGTCAACATTCTGCTCGTGCCGAGCACGGCATTAGGGCCGATTGTTTTGCTGACCTTTTCGGGACTGTCGTCAAGGAAGCCGACGATCCTGAATCCGTTATACTCGATCTTCGACAATATGTCGTACACGGTCTTCCCGGAACGGCCGGCGCCGACGATGACGATGTTCCTGGTCTTCCGGGACGGGATAAAGTATGAATAGTACATGATGCGCCAGAAATAGAGGGAGAGGGCGTTGATAACGACGCTCAGGACAAAGACCGTCCGCGGCAATTGATACTGCGCGTTGAAATAGGAAAGCATCGCCGTCAGAGACGAACCTACAGCCACGGCGATCAGGAGCCGTGCAAGGTACGGTCCGGCCGTAAAACGGTTGTGAATGTTATACAGGTCGAATATGTAGAAACTGACAAGATACGCAAATACCAAAACAGCCGCGGCCGCGGCGTGGATCGGCGCGAGGGCAAGGGCAAGGGCCGAGAGATAGAGAGAACCAACGAATATAAGCAGATCTCCCATAAAGAGGAAAATCCAGTTCCTGAGAGCGTAGGCGGTCGGCATAGAATTATGGCTCGCAGCTCATGGTTGATGGCTCATTGTTTATAGTTCAATGCTCGATGTAATGAACCATCTCTATCATACAGAGGTTGTTTTCCGGTTACGGGATACGGCAAAATAAAGGTGGGCGAAAAATTGGTTGACAGTCCCAGAATAGCTGATAGTCTGGAGTCTTATGCGGCTGAATAAAACGTCAAATGCCGCTACTGTTTCAACAATTCAACGTTGGAGCTGGATAGATGCCGTATCATACTTTCAACAATTCTATCAGCAGTAATAGTTCTATTATCAGCTTTTAGTTTCCGGTTTATCCGGGTTAGGTGCTTATCAAAAGCGATTTGTAATATTGCATGATAAAATGGAGTACGTCTCCTTTAAAGCGGATCTGTCTTCCGGAGTCAGCATAGCAATAAACTTCACTTCTTTCATGGTCTATACTTCCTCCGGCGATCTTTTCTAACTCCTTAAAAGAATTAGAGTGAATATTCGAAAACATTGCAAGCACTTAAACTATCAGACTGCGAACCACGAGACGTGAGGGTGTCGCGTTATCAACGCGAGGTAAAAACTAAGAACTGCGAACTTTGAACACTCCGCCTCTGCTCAAGCCTTCCCTACCTGCTGTATACTGTCTACTTTTTGCCTTCTACTTTCTCCCCCATGTTTCTTATCATCCTCGACAATCCCTCTTTCAAGGAAACAGCCGGCCTGAAGCCGATGGATTCCAGGGCGCGGGTGGAGACAGTAGTATCGGCGCAGAACTTCTTTATGCGGATGCTGCTGATGGGAAATTTCATGCCGGTTAACCGCGACAATGCGTCAAAGGCATACCCCCCATCAAGCCTAAAGAATACGGCAGCCTGGGCAGCGATTTCGACATGCCAAGCTCTGACCTCACATGGTCAACCAGATCTTTGACAGACATATCCGGCTTGTCCGCATAGTTGAAAAGATGCTTTCCTTCGCCGAATTGCTTCATGAAAATCAAACATATAATAGGACAACATCTCTAAAACAAATATCTGAACATTTTAATGCTATTTAGAAGCTTTTTAAGTCTATACAAACTCGGCTCCTTACACATTCTGTAAACACCTTCGAGACCTACATTCTGCAGAAATCTTGATGCTCTCCTGAATTGCCCCGAGACCATCTCAAACGTGCCTCCGCTGCCAACCGCCCATCTCACCCCGATATTTTTCAGAAGCTTTTTGTTATCTTCTATCCAAAATTCCTGTTTTTTCGCACCGAACCCTACGAAGAGTATATGGGGCCCGAAGCTTGAAAGCCTTTCGAGTATCCTTGCGTTATGCACAGCGTCAAAAGGATAAGGCCTGTGTTCTGGGGAAAAGCCTTCTATCTCTATGTCATATTCCTTCTTCAATCTCTCGACAGCCAATCTATTGCTATTAGTGTATCCTCCAAGAAGGAAAACTCGTTTGACATGCTTTCTTGCAAACTCGCAGGCATCATATATGAAATCTGAACCAGATATCTTTTCGAAATAAGCGCCTCTGCATTTAAGCCTCGCGAGGAGGTAAGGCACCTGCCCGTCGAAGGTTGCGTAGTTGGCATTTATTAGCCTCTTAAACCTTTCATCCTCGTTGGCCAACACGATTAATTCAGCATTGACGGTGACTATGATTTTTAGGAAGCCCTCTTCCCTAAGGAGCACCTCTCTTGTTAGACCCTTAAACTCGAGGCCGGCAAACCTTATCATGCTATTTCCCCTTCGAGAACGCAAACGTTGTGATTGTAATATACAAAAATGGCTAGTGTCGTTGTGTATACGCCCATGAGGTATGGAAGGGACGGAATCAGCGGCGATATAAGGATGGTCATATAAACGTAGTCTCTGAGGGCCATGATGATTGCAGGCGTCTCATCGGCGGCATACCTATAGGAGTTCCTAATAAGAAGGATATAGATATAGGCGAACAATAAGGTACCTGTGATTCCGAACTCAAAAATTATTCCTAACCATCCAACATCAGAAGGCCAGAAATTCGAACCGTAAAGTGATCGAAAATTTAAGTCCTCAGTACCTAGGAGATTACCCACTCCGAACAGGACGTTCATCCAATTCTCCGACAGGACATGAATTATGGTCTCTATGGTGCCCATCCTCAGGATCACCGAATGACTCAATATCTCGCCGTGAAAGTAATCTATTCTGAGGAACGAAAAAAGGATTGAACCCGCGAGGGACACAAACATCATAACGGTGACCGGTCTCCTCGTGAATGCCTTCGCTGAGATTAGAAGTAAAGTCAGAAATATTCCCAAGAGCTCGAACCTCTGCTTCCAGAATACCACAAGATAAAAAATAGCAGGAGCGAGGAACAAAACATAGATCAATCTCCTTTCTTCTATAAATCTCCTGTACAGGTAAAAGATGAGAATGACAATGAATACCACCGGGAGATTCAACCTGTATCCTCTTACGGTGTCATAGATGACGACCCTGCTTTCATCGGAAGACCAGCGGAACATATCAAAAAAAAGGTGAACGGAATAATAGACCGATAGAGACACGATGCCGAGGATTATCAGCGAATAGGTGAGATCCTTACCGCCTACATGTAATTTTTTGAAGACCGTGAGGCTCAGAAAATAGAAAAAAATCGGCATGAGCTTTATCTGGGCTGCAACCCCTTGGAGGAATGGCTGACTGAAATTGATATAACTCATGAGTGCACTCAACGGAACAAGGAACAGAAATATCCCTGAAAGGAAGATGGAGTGCGGATAGGCGCTTCCTCTCAGCAAGAAACCCAGTGCAAGAAGATAAGAGATAAAGAGGGCCGAGGCAGGCAGAAGTATCTTCGAAAGGACATAGAGGGGGAAGATGTCAATTGCATAATAGAATATCTGAAACGCAAAAAGAAACCAGAGGGCGAGAAGGGCTAACCTCAGAGTCCTCATTTCCTGCCCCTGTAATAGGATACGATCCTGTTGAAAAGATCCAGGCCGAATTCCGCATTTACAAGGATGGCGATGAATACAAAGAGCCGGAAAACCTTGGTCTTGAATGACACCTCACCCCTAACTAAGGCCGGGATGTGCATAAAGAAATCCGTGAGGGGCTTAAATAGCTTCTTGCTCTTCCTTCCAAGGTACAGGCTCCCCCTTACAAAATAATAATTTTCATGCATGCGCGCCTTGATGCCGAACCGTTCCTTCAGATATATGTTGTAAGAGGAAATAAGCTCCATATCCTTTTTAATCTTATCTCCCGTCAATCTGCCGCTGTAAAGGTTCTTGCCATGAATCCTATAGTAGCCCAATGGCGCGTCTATGGACGCCAGTTTTGAGTTCAAAATTGCCATTGTCTGTAGATAATAATCTGCCCTCACCCTGAAGATGTCCTCGGGCACGTCGAGGATTCGCTCGAAGACTTCCCTTTTAAAACCACTGCCAGACGTGGGTGCCAGCGCGTAGTTCATGCTGAAGGCTCTGTTGAAATCGAGCCTTCCACTGGGGAGTCTCTGTTTCTTTAGAAGCCCTATTTCCTTTGAGTCCTCGTCCACCTCTATCATGTTGTGCTGAACAAACCCGCAACCTTCATCCGCGAGGAATTGCTCCATACATAGGTCGATCTTCTTAGGCACCCAGTAGTCGTCCGCGTCGAGGAGGAATATGTATTCCCCTTTTGCGACGCGAAACCCGGCGTTTATGGCGGATGCCTGTCCGCCGTTATCCTTGAATACGGGGATTAAGGAATTTCCGAAGCTTTTTATGATCCCCTTTGAGTCGTCCATTGAGCCATCATCAACTACTATTACTTCCTTGTTCTTGTATGACTGGTCCAGAGCGCTCTCGATGGCGACGCGAAGAAATCTGCTGTAATTAAAATTATTTATAATTACGGAGACCTTAGGAGCTATGCCTATAGCGTGTTTCGAAGAATACATTTAAAAAGTCCTTAAGGGTTCCATAGTTCCTGAAAGATATTGATGCGAACAACTTGGCAAAAAAGAGCAACAGAAACCATAACCTCAAAAAAGCCTCGCCCACTAAACCTACGCCCCTGTACCTCTTATAAAAATACATGGTGGACCTGAAAAGGTGCACTAACCCTGTGGCCCCTATGGACTGCCCCCACTTGTGGTAAAGCCTGATGCTTGGGACGTAATATTCCGCCATGCCAAGGCCCTTCAATCTCTCCGACAATATGTCCTCTTCCATGTACAAGAAAGTGTTCTCGTCAAAACCGCCTATCTTCTCAAGAACCGTTGCCCTGAAGACAATGCAGCTTCCTGGAAGGGTGTAAACAGGGGCCGAGTCTTCGCCCGTGTACCAGAACATCCTGTAAAGCCAGGAGTCTGTTTTCAATTTCCTCTTCAGCTTGAAGGCGACCGCCCTAGGTATAAGGAACTTAAGCGCCTGCTCCCTGACCGTCGGGCGCTGCCAGTCAGAAAGGTCCTGGTAGTCCAGTATCTTCGGCCCTATTATGGCCACATCTTTGGATAAACCCTGAAAGGCAGATGCCACATCATCTACAAACCTCCCTTCGACGACTGTATCGTTATTCAATACACATATGTATTCTGCTCCCATTTTAATGGCTATCCTTATGCCTACGTTATTGCCACTTCCGTATCCGAGGTTCGCCCCGGTTCGCGTAAGAATCAGCCTGTTGCCACATTCTGTAAGACCTTCTGTAACACCGGGGGCTACATGGTCATAACCGATGGGCTTTTCCATGGGCGGAAAGGTAAGATGCATCAGCGGTTGTCCAGGTCTGACCCATGGAGAGAGCCTGCCTTCGGCCCATGCCTTTATATGTCCAAGAGAGTTATCCGTCGATCCGTTGTCCACAACTATGACCCTATAATCAGGGTAAGTGTTCCTGAGGATGCTTTCAAGGCATTCTATTGTATCCCCCCAGCCGTTGTAATTGAGTACGACTATCGCTACTGTTGGTTTCTCCATATCATGGGTCATCGGCTCAGCTGAGCCTGGAAATACAGCTGATAGCCCTTCCTTTTCCTGAAGAGTGGATAAAGGGCTGCCGCGGGGAGAAAGAAAAAAAGATTCCTTATCATCCGGAGAAGCTTATAGGAACGGCTGTCCAGGCCGCAAGGTACTGCCGAAGGTTTGGCATTGCTCGTTGAACGCTTAAGACCGTCTCTCAGCTTCCAAAGGCCGGAGTTCCTGATGACCCAGGCCTCCAAAACGGCTATCAGGTTTTCGATCTCAGCCACCGGGTATATCTCTATCTTGAAGAATCCTTCCCTCTCCAGAAATGACCTTAGCACATCGGCCGAGAACCATAGGAAATGGTGAGGGGGTAGGTCTCCGTAAAACTCCGGCGTCCTGTCAACAGAGGCGAAAAGCCTCTCCCTGTTGGGAACACTCCCGGCTATATAACCGCCTTCCTTAAGAAGGGACCTGATATCCCCCATAAAGCGGCGGGGATTGTCTTGATGTTCGAGGACCTCAAAGAAAGTGACTACGTCAAACTTCAATCCCTTACTCCCGGCGAAAGAGGCGAACTGCTCCAAGTTCATGCGGTAGACATTCTTCAGTCCTCTTCTTTCCACTGCAACTGCGACACTGTACGCGTCCAAGTCTATCCCGTAAGCCTCTGCCCATTCCCCGGCCTTTTCAAGAAAGACCCCGTCTCCGCACCCTACGTCGAGGACCCTTCCCTTCGGCTCCTTAAAGTACCTGAAAAAAAGTCTGTGGTCAGCCGTCGGTTCCCTCCTTATACCAGAATGCATATCCAGGTAGAGGCCTTCCTTATTTTCCTCGTAGAATCCTTGGACCATCAAAAGCGGGTACCAGAACTCGATGTGGCAGACAGTACAGTGGTTGAGTTTGTACTCCTGGTCGTTGTACTGCGATAAATACAGGCTTTCCCTCTCCCAGCCGATGGGATTGTTACAGATAGGACACTGCAAAACTACCCTCCTTCCTCGGAACTTCTGTCAGTTGCTATTAAAAGCACCTCTTCACCCACATGGGGCCGGAACCTCAAGAGGAGATGCTCAAAGAGCCAGAAAAACGTACCGCCTACCTCTAAAGTAAGCCGATATGAAGATCCGTTTTTTATATATCCACTTTCCTTCCAAATGTATCTAGCACTCCTGGACAACGTCTTAATGACCAGTTTCCTAAAGCCCGATTTCTCCACAATCTTCTCAATCATTTGAGGTGAAAAGACGTAAGAATGCCTCGGCACCTCCCACCCCCGCCAATTGATGCCAAAGTATTTCGCCCCCACGCTATCGCTATTCGGCGTTACAATTACAAGCTTTCCTCCTTTCTTAAGGTACTTCCTGGATTCTTTTAGTGTTTGTAACGGGTCTTCAAGGTGCTCTATGACATGGATCAAGGTTATTACATCAAACGATTTTTCCGGAAATGACATCTCTTCCAATATGCCCTGGTAAACCTCCAGCCCCTTTGCTTTCGAGAGTCTGGCCCCCTTCAGGTCGAGGTCAATACCTACCGCGTCCCAGCCGAGCCTTTTCATCTGAAGTAGGAATTTTCCGCTACCGCACCCTATGTCAAGGATCCTTCCCTTCCCAGAGTTATCTATCCATTTAAGCGAATCCGCAATCATCTCACGAAAAATATCGAACCGTGAAAGCGCCTCTCCCAAGTAAAAAGCAGCCCCTCTCTTAGAGGGATATTCGATTCCAGAGGTCCCATATATGATCCCGTTTTTTATGTTTTCAAGGACCTGTGGCCGTGAAGCTTCGCATGTATCCACGTCTTCATGTAAGTAGTAGTTTCGGTAAGCCTTACCAAGGTCTTCTTTTATCGGCACAGGGTCGAGCCATATCAGGCCGCAATCGTGATTCGAGCATTTTTTCAGACTCCACTCGCCGGGAGTGCCGAAAATACAGTCTTTTACTTTTTCATAAAGCACCTCGCCAGGTATACCGCACAGATAGCAGTTCGGACAGGGACGGGTGCGAATTTTGCTATCGTTTTCTGTGTTTATCATGGCTTTATCGTTTCACTAAAGATACGAATTATTTTGAGGCGGTTTTGCACGTTCACACGTTCTTCCGGAGCCAAAATCAGGAACCATGAAACCAGAGTAAACGAGAGCATCATCAGAAAAAGGAAAATGATTTTTATGGCAATGCCTGATAGTAAGGGAATAAGAAACAGAGTGAGTAAAGCAGCGGGTATGGCAAAGGCCACTGGTCGTCTACCAGCAGTGCTGTTTGGTAGAAATCGTTGAGCCATGCCGAACAGGAACGCTGTATCCACTGCCACGCGCATCACCCAGACAATGGCCGCACCTTTTATGCCATAGTTGGAAATCAGCCACCAGACGGCGAGGAGATAAAAAGGCAATTCAATGATGTGGAGCTTGGCGGTAAGATCAGGACGGCCGGCGCCCTGGATCAACGCAAAAGGAATTTGTGCCAGGCTATTAATAAATACGCCAATACAGAGCCATTGCAGCACAAAAGCGCTGTTTTTGGCAAATTCTGCGCCGAGCCAGATATTGAGTCCTTCATGGGCCCACGTTACAATCAATAAGGTGAGGGGGAATAGAGCCAAAAAGATATAGTTTACTCCTCGCCAAAAGAGCATCGTGGTGCGGCTACGGTCCTGCACGAGGCTTGCTGAGAAAGCGGGGAATAAGACACCAACCAATGCGCTTGGTACGATAGTGAGTCTTGTTACTATTTCGTAGGGGGTGGCGTAATACGCGACGGCGGTAATAGATATCATGGCGCCGATTAAAAATCTATCTAAAGACACCATGAGGGGGCCGATAATATTAGTTACAGTCATCCAACTGCCGAAACTAAGCAATGGGCGCATAGCCGCGCGATGTCGCGCAATGCCGAGACGCAGCGTTGGCATAATGAGAAAACATAATGTCAAATGACCAGCCCACGCTATCACACGTCCCAATACCAAAACAGCTATCACAACAAAGAGGTTTTGGGAAAAAGGCAACACTAATAAAGGACCTGCAAAGGTGAACACGCCCATCGGAATACGGACTGCATTGGTGAGATCGAAGCGTTGGTGCGCCTCCAGAATGCCGCGCAAGCCTGCGGTGCTGATTACGACAGGGATGGACAGGGCCAGCAGATAAAAAGCGTTGAGGGTTTCATTCTGTAAATGTTCGGGTATTTTCAGTACTCTATAAACAAGCAAGGGTGAAAGTCCCATAGCCACTGTCGTTCCAACAAACCCCAATACCCCCATCAGCGCCAACGCAGTCCATACTAAGGAGAAAAGTTCTTGCTCCTTCCCGCCCCCCAGCTTTTCCGCCACGAGTTTAGTCAGCGCCCGACCAAGCCCCAAATCAAAAAGGCTGAAATAGCCGATTACCATCCACGCTAAGGTCAACACGCCAAAACGGTCAGTGCCGAGCCCTTTGATAAGCAACGGAATGGCAACAAGTGCAACCAGCATTGGTGACGCCTGGCCAACGAAGTTCCAAATTACATTGCGAACGAGGACGCGGCCGCTGGTTAATTTGTTTTTGTCTTGTTCAGTCATTGTTAGGAGACATCGGGTAGAGTTGCTGTTTTTGGTCACTTTGGTTCATTTAGTTATTTTGGCTCATCTGGTTTGTTTGGTTCATTTAGTTTATTTGGTTTCTTTGGTTTTACTTTGTTTGAAGGTTTTCTGGTTTCTCTGGTTATTCCGGTTTCTTTGGTTTCTCTGGTTTATTTTGTTTGAAGCGCTTCTGGTTATTCATCAAATATGTGATCAATCCGGAAATCATCTTCGATGTTTTTTCGGCTTGCGTATAAATGGCATCGAATACGTCCCTGGATATATATTGCTGATCATGGGCCACATACATATGAGACTGTAATTCGGCAGCGGACGATGCCGAGATGAATAAGAATTGGGTAAATTCCCTGTTGGAACGTCTCACAAACCCCTCAGGAATATTGCCCATTACTGATACGGCGGCGCCGATGCTCTGATCCTTTAACCGCCTATCCTCCTGAAAACGCTTGCTGTTCTGAACAGCCTTGTAGACCATGTTTACCAGCTTTCTCGCTTCCTTCCAACACTCCAGGTCTTCGAAACGGTTAATTTTCATTGGTCTGGTTTGTTTGGTTAATCTGGTTGATTTGGTTTATTTGGTTTGTCTGGTTATATGTTTGTTCGGTTTATTAACCGGAGAAACAAGACAAACCGGAGAAACTGAAGTAACGATTTACGGCTCTCTCACCATGTATCCCCGCTTGTGCCCCTCAGTGTCCGCCCGGTGCGCCGCGAGATCACCCAATAGGGCCAGGCTTGAATCTTGACATTACCTTTCATCGCAAAGGGCAGAGCGTGTGGAGCATGGCGCCAAAAAAGCTCATGGCTCGTTGTTGATGGTCAATATAGTTCATTTAGTTCATTTGGTTTCTCTGGTTTCTCTGTCAAGACCAATGACTCAAGGTTCTGTTCATGGCCTGCCGTTGTCTGGCTCATATACGGGACTCAATGTTATTTCCTCGATATGTTTGAAATGTTTCCTATTGCGGGTAAGCAGCGGCAGTTTCTTTGACCATGCCGTGGCCGCAATGATAAAGTCTGCGATTGTTTCAGGCTTTTCACCATACTTGTTGACAAGGGTCGCATATTTCGATGCGATATCGTTATCTATTCTGAGTATCTTAACCCGCGCAAGAAGTTTTTCAATCCTTATCAATCCCGCATTGCTCAGGCCCTGCTTCGACAGCAGCTCCTTTTTGCTCAATATGGAACAGTAGAGATCGAATTCCCGGTGATTGAGCAATTCTTTCGCCGGCCTGATTCCCTTCAGCGCGTCGATGAGAATATCAGTATCGATCAGGAGCCTGATTTTTGCCATTTGATGATCTCATCGATGAATTTTTTTGAAGTCCTTGCCTTCTTCGCTTCCTTTTTCCTCAGTCTTTTTACATATTCCACGCTGTCTTCGCGCACCTGCATATAGGAAAAGCCTTCTGTTCTTGACTTCAAAAATTGCGCGAAGTCCGCCAACTCGGCAAGTTTTTCTTCCGGCAATGCCTTGGTCAAATTCAATATTTCTTTTTTGTAATCTATTGAAATTCCCATAACAACCTCCACCTTCCGGGGTCTTGAATCTTGATGTTCCCCATGCTTCACATCTGGTTTATTGGGTTTCTATAGTTTATTTAGTTCATTTGGTTTATTGGTTTCCCTATCTCATCGCTGAAACCGCTGAGAACCGCTGAGGGTCAGGTCTTTCCGGCCTGTTGCTCAAATGACTTCCCGCGAACGGTCAAACGCCTTGATGCGAAAAGAGTCCTAAGCTAACGACGGGAAAATACCGGTTCTGTCTCAGGGGAATATGCAAACT